>FIZM01000016.1 GCA_900019985.1 uncultured Clostridia bacterium | reverse complement strand
AGAGCTATCTTTAGTTGGTGTCGCTTAAGGAATGTCCGGAAAAGTGTTGACTTCCCAGCCGTTCACTTGGAAAGCGAGGGAGAGCGGTTCGAATGCCTGACAGTGTGGTTATCGAACACCGAAAACGAGATATACCTTGGCTTCAGGTGATTCGTTTCCACAAAGAGATAGTAAAGCGAGACGAAGAGAGCTTCTTTGCCCTTAGCGGCAGAGACGATCAGTCCGAGCGGTGGACAAGCCTGTTGGGGTTTGAACCCGACAGTCTTGCCGGGCCGTGGGTGCTGGATCCCACAAGGATCCGCAGTAGACAGTTTCGGCTGGCCCTGGAGCAGGGGCAGCACCAGGAGTTATACTTGGGCGGCCCATGTGTTTCCTCGAGATATGGGTCTAAAGATGCGGAACAGAATGCCAAGTGGCGCCCTCTCCTGTACCGAGAAGTCGAGCTACGCCCGGCTAATGGAATCTATGAGGTTGTGCCGAGGGAGGGGAACTGGAGCTTCACCCCGTTAGTGTACAGGCTCCTACACTATCTTGAGGCCTTTTCAGACGACTATTTGGACGAACTCCTCGGCCGAGTGATCGAACAGGCAGCCCAGTACAGCAGGATAAACGCCGAACCTATGAGCAGAGCAGTTCTGTGGGCACTGGACTCCGAAGAGCCGGAGATCGTCGCTGCGCTGAACAGAGAAGAAGCTTCGTCCACGTCTCTAATTAAGTCGGCTCCCTGGGTGCTCTTTGCTCCGATTACCCATTTTTCGGCCATCAACCGACACTTGGCGAAGGACTACGACCGTCTCGAGGAAATACTCACGAAGGACGAGAGTGCCATTGGTGGACTAAGACTGCTTGAGGGCCAGGCGGATGAGCCCGCAACGGCCGAAGTCGACGTCCTGCCAGTCATTCCTCTTAACGAGTCTCAGCTCAGAGCCGTATCTAGAATCCTTCAGGAAGCTCCTCTCACAGTCATCAGCGGACCACCTGGAACTGGGAAGAGCCAAGTAGTCGTTTCAGCTCTCCTTAACGCGTGGGCTCGGGGCAAGACAGTCCTGTTTGCCAGCAACAACAATAAGGCCGTGGATGTTGTTCGAGAACGGATTGAGCGGTTTGAGTCAGAGTTCCCGATCGCAGTTCGAGCAGGATCGAAAGAAAAGCGCAACATCCAGGAAGTGCTGCGCCGCACACTCAATATGGTATGGGCAGCACGTGGTGGATCAGGCGTTAGTTCGCAGACTTTGGATGACCAACGCGACAATCTGCTCCGGCAGCAGGCTGCCTTGGAGAAGTTGCTTCAGTCGGGAATGCCTCAGCGCATCAATGAAGCATTTTCGACAGCTTTGAAAGCGTATGCCCAGTACCGCTCCTACCTCGCTGACCTGGCGACTCGCAGGCACGAGCTAATGGCTAGACAAGCTGACCTTGGGTTCGGAGACCTTTCCGTTGATCAGCTAAAGGCATCGCTTGCAGATACACAGGCATGGCTAGATGAGGTCGAATCATACAGACGTCTCATTAAGGAAGATGAGCAGCAGAGGTCCGAGATCCGCAGGCAGATCTCCAACCGAGAACGCAGGAGAAACCAAGCCGTCGAGAGTGTGGGGCTTTTATCAGCAGATATAGAGAACTGGCAATGGTTGCTGACCGGCCCTAGTCCTGCGCTGTTGGTCGATTGGGAGCGGCGCATCCGTGGGATCCTCGAAAAGCCTGTTGAGCATGATCTCGAACCTGTGGAATGGAACGAGCAGTACGATCGATGGCGGTCTGCCGAAGAAGCGCTTAGCTGGGCGGAAAGCGCGCGCCAGCTTGCGGGGGACATCCACCGACTGCTTGGAGAGCTGATGACGCAGATAGAGGCCGTTGAGGAGCTTCGTACTGAGGTGGAGGCTGGCAGAGAGGAGATCCGGTCCCACGGGATTCCAGAGGCTGTAACCATCTCGGAGGAGACGCTCCGTCAATGGGCAGCCTGCTTTACTCAGCATGTATCGCTGCCGCCGCGGCCCTTTGATCGGCTGCCGTGGTCAGAACGTTCACGTCTGCGACGCCAGCTGAGCCGACTTGAACGAGAGCTGGCTTCTGCGCTTCCCCTGAGCGTATGGGGAAGGATCGGGGTCTTGGATGACTCCGGACGCACACGTCTCTCGCAGGTCGTAGAGGTGCTCAGCCGTTGGATTGAGTTGCGCAATCGGTGGGAGTCGGCAAGAACATCTCTGAACCAGATAGAGAAAGCGTTTGGAACCTTAAGAGCCAGAGCAGCCAGCCTAATGCTCGCAGACATCCCCCACGGAGTTGAGCCTCAGCCGTGGCAAGTACTGGCCGAGAGATGCCTCGAACAAGCATCCCTCGCTGAAAAAGCTGCAGAAGCATGGAAGAAACGGGCCAAGGCCGAGCTTGTCTCAGAGGAACTCAGATCCATCGGGAAAGAGTGGATCAGCCTCGCATCCGGAGTCCCTATTCGAGAAGCTTGGCAACGCGGTGTTGGAGCCGAGTTCGCCGAAGCAGTTCGTCAGCTGGTTGACCACCCTGACAGCGCCACGGTCGTAGGTATGCGCGCCGCTTTGTATAGCGGGTCTCTTGCCACTTTGATCGAGGCTTGGCAGACAGCTCTGACGCAGCAGGAAGAGATTGCCGAGCTGGAGGCCCAACTATCGCGTATCCCGCAAGCTCTGGACCGCGTCGCGGAGTGGTGGGATGAGCGCCCGGACAGTTCATTTGTGCTGAGTATGAGAACAGAGGACTGGCCGGACTTCGAAAGCGCAAATGCCAAGGTGAGAGAGGTTCAGGACCTCTGTGAAGAGTGGGACGAGTTCCTCAGCTCGTATGAGCCGACGACGAGACGCAAAGCACGGGAGGAGCTGGAGTGGGCGATCGATAAGCTCAAGCAGGCGATCGGCATCCTGCCTCCGAGCTCTTATAGTCAGGAGATCAAGGACGTATGGACAGCCATACTGAACAATCCGGAGGGCGACTGGCCCGTGCAGGTGCTCAACGATGCCCTTGCCGAGTACAGCCCCGAACGTATTCGAGCGAAGATCCAAGGAATCCAGGCAGACTTGGAGAGGCTATCGTTTGAGTATGCCAAGGCCCGTTGGCTTGAGAGATTGTGCGCTGATGACCACACAGTTCGGGCGGTGGATCGCCTTGAGAGAGCGTTGCAGCAAACTCGAGGAGCAATAACTGAAGAGCACTATGCAACCTTCCGAGCTGCCCTTCGAGCAGTTCCTATCTGGATCACAACTGCGCAATCTGCGCAGTCCATTCCTCTGGAGCCTGAGCTCTTTGACATTGTGATAATCGATGAGGCTTCTCAGTGCACACTCACGAACCTCCTCCCACTGATGTATCGCGGGAAGACGTCGGTTGTGATAGGCGACAAGGAGCAGTTGCCAGCGATACCTACGGTCAGGTCATCGGAGGAACTGATTCTTGCGAGGAAGTTTGGCGTAGAGGAGTACCTTGAAGTTATCGGTCACGCAGACAATGACGTTTACAGTGCCGCCTGTGCCGCGTTGCCTAGGCAGCGGACTGATGTGTTGTGGTTGGAGGAACACTATCGCAGCAACCCGCAGATCATTGGTTTCTCGAATCGGTTCATCTATCAAGGAAGGCTTGAGTTGAAAAAAGGCGTTGACTCCCACAGACAGTTACCTATCGCCAGTGGAGTTCACTCGATTTCGGTCAGAGGAAAAGCCGAACAGGGACCTGACGGCCGCAGTTGGCTAAACATACCGGAGGCGCGTGTTGTTGTCGATTTGGTCAGGAGGCTGAAAGAAAGCGACTCTAGATGGCTGAGTCTTGGCGTAGTGACCCCGTTCTCCGCACAGAAACGCTACCTGAGGGAGGAGCTAGGTAGACTCGGGCTCGCGACAGAGGTGCTGGTGGACACCGCCCATGGGTTCCAGGGAGATGAGCGAGACGTCATCATCTTCAGCCCAGTGGTTGCTCAAGGCATGGCCGCGGGTTCTTGCAGATGGGTCGAGAGTCCGCACAACCTCATTAACGTAGCCATTACGAGGGCTCGTGAAGCTCTATTTGTGGTGGCGGACTTCGACATCTGCCTCCAGCAAGAGGGGATCCTGAGGAAACTGGCTCTGTATTGCAAGGATATTGAGTTGCTGCGCAGTACGAGTGCAGCCGAACTCGAGCTCTTCACGTGGATGGTCATGAGAGGATGGGATCCTGAAGTCCACAGGCGTGTCGGCGATATCGAGGTGGACTTCTTGCTGAAGGGAGTGCATGGAAGTCGCATCGTAGTGGAGGTAGATGGCGATCAGCACCTGAGCACTCCTGAGCAGGATAGAGCCCGGGATGCTTATCTCCAGGCGCACGGATACACTGTGCTGCGAGTCAGGGCACGAGAAGTGATGGAGACGCCTCATGACGTGATACACAGGATTGAGGAGGCCATTGGGTGATGTTGCCTCAGACTTGTAGGCACCACAGTTTAGAATCTACAACGTAGCGGACGATACCCTCCTTGCACTGCCGCAAACGGAGCAATGAAATAGACACGTGCGGTCGACGCGTAAGGCACTGTAGGCTGCCATCTTCGAACTCATGAACATTCTACGACCGTAATCGCCAGCATTCCAACAGGGGTAGCTTGGTTTCAACGATCACGGAGGGGAGTCACTTGTCTCGCATCTAGTGAGTGCGCAAACTGTCGCCTGACCGGAAACTGTCCACGGGATAGGGTCAACTCCAGTCCCTTTAGGTAGGTCGGTCGGCCCAGCTCTTAGTTGCCGGGCTGTTCGCATTTCGACGTACGTCTGCCGTCTGGTTCCCTGCTAGGCGACTGCCCAGCACTGTAGTGAGGACTGGTTTTTCGAGTACTATCATGGGGTGGTGGTCTGGCTTGTCTATCCGAAGATCCAGTCAGTAATGGGCTGGCAAGATTCATTCCTTGAGCTGATTCCGATTGAGATCGTGGTCTCGCTTGATGCAGTAGTGTATCTGGTTATGAGTCAGTTTCTAGGTGTGTCTAGGCTAGGGTTGTGCGTAAGACGTCGTCTATTCAGGCTTGGACAAAGTACGCGGGAGATTAGTTTTACTGTTAGTACAGCGGGGTGTGCACGGTCACAAGCGTTGATCTGAAGACCTTCTCGCCATCATGAGGTCTGAGGTGGGGGATGCACATGGATCGTTGGAGTAGTATTGACAAAGGACTGACTGAAAAGCCTGAGTTAGTGTTCGCACTGGCAGCCCCAGTTGGAACCCCGCTGGAGCCCATCCAGGACGCTGCCCAGGAGGAGCTAGATAAGAGAGGTTACGCGTGTGAGACAGTGCGACTAAGCTCGATTCTAGCCGACTGCTTAGAGTTGGGTCTACCGGTTCCAAGCGGGTCATGCAGTGAGCTGGAGAGGATTATGAGGCTAATGGATCTGGGCGATAGACTGCGACAAGTAGCGGGTCGTGGAGATGCTCTTGCAGTCTTGGCTATAGCACGAATAGTTGAGTCGCGTGGAGGCAGGAAACCTCAACCAGGACGAGCGTACATAATAAGGCAGCTAAAACACCCGGATGAGGTCGTTAGGTTCACACGGACATATGAATCAGCGTTTCAGCTCATCAGTGTGTATTGCCCCGAGCAAGTTCGAAGGGCCCACTTGGTTAGGCAAGGTATGTCCGAAGCTGACGCTCAGATGCTCATTGAGCGGGACTCTAGTGGTGGACATCCATACGCTCAACAGCTTCGCGATACTTTCTGTATGGGAGACGTATTCATCAGAGTAACGCAGGATGACGAAGATGCGTTTGCTAGTGCTACCGATCCATGCCACAACTGTGCTAAACACATTGTTGGTGCTGGTATTCGTAGAGTAGTATATGTTGAACCTTGTTTTCTAGTACACGTTCTGATGGAACTCGGTTGAGCAGGAAGACGAAAATCGGAGATGCTATTTCTGGGTCGCTTCTCGTGCGCCTTGGATCACTTCCAGTAACTTATCTGGACCGCGAAATGGCGGTTGCAGCTTTAGCCACTGAGTTGCGAGAACTGGAAGGAGGGGATCGTAGAGATGAAGAACCGTAGCATTCGAAAGGATACGACTGAGTTAGGTGCGAGAGTGTGGGGGACGGTTGATAGAGCTGCGAACCAAACACCGAAGTGGGCCCGTGAGTACATGGCCGCAGGGTCTGCTATGCCAACCAATGATGCTAGTTCGCTTCGCCGAGCTATCCTGAAAAGGCTTGCGCGCGATTGTCAATCATAGGCCGACATCGTTGAGGAAACCTGTCTTCCGGGTGCTGTAGATGCCAGAGTATCCGGTGCACTGATCAAGAGATTGCGGTCTGGGTGTTGGACGGCCCCCATCTGACTATAACAAGATGGGGCGGTTAGCGGTACGCCTAACATGGATGCTTTCTCTAGGTAAGCGTCAGACTGTTCACACCTAGTCTAGTGTCGAGAGCTACGATGGCTCTTGGACGGACTCTCCTTGCTCCAGCGACAACCTCGCAGGCGTCAAGCAGCCTTCACCAAAGCGCAAGGTGGGGCTGTTTGACGCTTACGGTTTCGGATGTGTTCGTCAATCATGAAGTTGACTTCGATAACGAAAAAGCTACCCACCCGGCTAGTGCGAACTTCGCTTTCGTAATGTCAGTCGTTGTGGTCTTCGGTGTGTTCCTGAGTCACCTTGGCTGATTCGTGACGTCGTCTACTCTCCTTCAGCCGGTACAACTCTCCATCCAAGACAAAGATGTGACACCTGTGCGTAAGCCGGTCTAGCAGAGCGGATGTCATGACCGGATCACCGAACACCTCCTCCCACCTAGAAAACTCCAGGTTGCTCGTGACAATCAGACTCTCTGCCCCATAGCGGTCGGCTATGAACTGAAACAGAGGAGCAGTTCCCGACCCTCGCTTCAGATAGCCAAGTTCATCTATGATGATTAGGTCGACTCTTCGCCAGCTCTTGAGGTGTTTATTGAGTCGAACCTCCTGCTGCGCTGCAAGCAGCCTCTGTGACATTGTGACTGCTTTGATGACCCCCGCGGAAGCCAGCCTCGATGGCTGCCTTGCCCAATGCAATGGATATGTGCGTTTTTCCGGTGCTGTGGCGGCCAACGCAGATCACGTTCTCCTTCTGTCGGATGAACTGACAGTCGGCCAGGGACAAGACCTTGGCTCTTGGCAGCGAGGGTATCTCCTCGAAGTTGAACTAACCCAGTGTCTTTAGTTCTGGGAATCTGGCGGCTCGGCGGAAACTGCTGACACCGGTCTCGAAGAGATCGCGCGAGATCAGATCGCTAGATGCATTGAGGCCCGTTTCAAAGGCCATGGGCTAACCCGATTAGTCGAAGCCATCCTAAGAGCCCAAGGATACACCACCTATCGAAGTCCTGAAGGTGCAGATGGAGGTGTGGATATTCTCGTAGGAGCTGGTCCACTTGGATTCGGATCTCCCCGTATATGCGTTGAGGTAAAGTCAGGAGATGCCCCCATAGATCGACCCACGGTGGACAAGCTTCTAGGAGCGGTCGCTAAGCTTGGTGCTGAGGAAGGGTTGTTCGCTTCGCGGAGTGGTTTCAGAAGCAACGTTCAGAGCGAGCTTGCTACTAGCTTCTTTCGGATCCGGCTTTGGAGTCAGAAAGAGATCTTTGAGCACCTATTTGCCCATTAATCTGATCTTTCGCTTCTTGTCACTTGAGGCATTCGGTCAACTCCTCTTTGAGTTTCGCGTTTGGCCGCAATACGTAGTTGTATTCATTGAGTATCCTAGTAGAAAACCTTTTGCCTTCCTTCTCGATGGTCTCAGGTATTCTGTCCCTGAGTAGCTTGTTGTACTATGGCATCTCCATCCCTAGCACTTGCCGGAACAGATATGGTAAAATCAAGAACAACCAACGACAGCCTGGAGGTCAAAGAGAGACTGTGAAAGAGCTTGGCAACGGCTGTTCGGTATCAACAACGCAGCGCCACCAATGCAGCTCATGATCCCAAGCCCGGGACGCGTATCCAGTGGATCGCTGTCAGACGCCTGAGGGCTTTAGCCTGGTGGCATTTGTACCCGACTCCACGAAGTCCTAGGAGGAGTACTGGAGCCGATACCGAGAAACTCACTACAAGGTCTACGGGGAGTATCCGCCAGACCCCGGGAATCCGCACGAGAGGCCAGGGAGTGCCAGCTAGGTTTTCTTTATGCTTGACTGATCGGATGCGTCTTCGGCCGTGCCTCACGGGAAGTCAACACTTTTCCGGACATTCCTTAAGCG
>FIZM01000015.1 GCA_900019985.1 uncultured Clostridia bacterium | reverse complement strand
CGTAGGGAGAATAAGCAACCTTTCCGAAAAAGATATTGTCTCCCCGGACGGGCAACGAAGCACGATCTCCCCAGGTGTATCGCCGACTTTGACGTGATATGGCTTCTTTGACGGAGTAAGGCTTATGCATGACTCGCTATCAGAACACTCCAATTCGCGCCAGACTTGTATCCCGTCGCCTGCAGTCTGTATAGAGTCCAGAGGAAGAACACAGGCATCCTGGTTTAACAGGAACTCCAGCGGCAATGATACAGACAGAGCAACCCTCACAACTACCTGAGGGCTTGCTCCGTAAACAGGAATCCGTATGTACGCTGCCGTAACAAGAATAAGTATAATAGCTGTCCAAAGGGCCGCCCGGCGCATCGGGTTATGCACTCCTTGAGTCATCCATGGCAACAATGTGACCGTCCCGGAACACAGGGACTACGCCTACGCAGTCAACTCTTGCTGCAACCTTCACATCCTCTTCGAATCCGGCATTAATAAGGTCTTTTCCATGATCAGCCTCTGCAAGGGCTTCTGCAAGACTGTCACAGACCGTCTCATAAAGATGACGTGCTGTCCGGCTTCCGTCAGTCTCCTCAATTTCCCCGTTCGTCAGGGCACCCAGCCGCTTGACAAACCCGCCTGCGCAGATTGCGTCCTCAATGGCATATCGTCCGTTCTGTCCTGCACAGATAATGAAGATATTCGTACCGAGACGAGCAGCCGCTTCGCAACAGGCGGACAGATTCCAAAACCCTCCGATAATGACGCAAGGAGCAGTCTTTGCAATCCTTATTGCCTTTGTTCCGTTTGTCGTTGTCATTATTAGTTTCTTGCCTTTTATCCGCTCCTCGGTGAACTCCAGCGGTGAATTCCCCAGATCGAAACCGTCTATCTTCTCGTTTTTCCTCTCGCCGCACAGAAGATAGTCATCCCTGGAATAGGCCCGGGATATGTCCATAGCCTCTTCCACAGAAACGGTGGGTATTATCTCGTCACAACCGTTGGTAATCGCATTTACTATACAGGTGCTTGCTCTCAGGACATCGATTACTATAACAGTGGTGTTTTCAAAGCTCTTGCCTTCGATTTCCTGAGGCACTAATGCTACATCGATTCGCACGCCTTATGCGACCTCCTCTCCACACTTCAACGACGCTTAAGACTGCCTATCTTTCATATCCCTGAACTATGTTGTCTACCATTTCTCGAACTGCGTCTTCCTTAGTGACCCAGTATTGCATGTAGAAATCGCCGGGTAATGTCTGGGACAGAACATCTCCTTGCGTCTTTATCAAGAACCACCCTGCAGAAATCATGTCCCTCTGTGACAGGTCTGTCTTTACATACTCCGTTATAATCTTCATCAGTTCAGGCGCTTTGCGTATATTGTCGTAAGTCGCCAGTTCTTTTATAAGAATCCCCAAAAGATTCTGTTGTCTACCAACGCGGGTGATATCTCCCAGGACATCAGCTCTGAATCGGACATACTGAAGGGCTTTTTCACCGTCAAGCACCTGCCTTCCTTTCTTGATATTGACTTCCAGCCCTCCGGCCTTGTCCACATAGCGCATGTTTCTGTCCACATCTACCTCAATACCGCCTATGGCATCAATCATTCCGACAAACCCATTGAAATCGACTTCAACAAAACGGTCAACAGGCATGCCGATAAGCCCTTCTACCGTTTCCGCAATTAACTCCGGGCCGCCGTAAACATAGGCAGCGTTTACCTTTGCAGTTCCGCGCCCGGGTATGTTAACCCGTGTGTCCCTTGGGATCGACACGATATATGACTTGCCCTGCCTGGGGTTCATGGACATGAGAATGATGGTGTCAGCTCGTCCGAGACCGTCGATTATCTGTCCCTTGTCATCATACGTTTGGTCTACTCCAAGCAGCAGTACATTTACAGGCCTGTCCTTGACTTTGAATGTCGCCTCAAGCGACAGATAAGAACTGACAATCATTAAGAAACTTATTATAACAACAACTACACATACAGCGATCATAAACACGAGACGGCCTGGCGTAAGCCTTCCTAATCTTTCTTCTTGTTCCAAAGCCTCAAGGGCAATGTCTCCTTGATCGCCGAGATCGCGTCCGTTCATATCATCATGTCCCCCCATGCCATCCTTCCACAACCTGCATAAGCTTTACTCAAGCTGAAGGTTAGGTACGGCAGGCAAATCTAAAGAACTGCACTTCCCCGATACAAGTTGAAAATATCCTACACATGCTACCATAGCTGCGTTGTCAGTACAAAGAATCGGTGAAGGGTACCTAACATCAAGCCCCTTCTCACCTGCGCGCCTATGCATTTCCTGCCTCAGCCTGGAGTTGGCAGCGACTCCGCCGGCCAACGCCACGGTAGCTGTGTCCATCTCAGATGCAGCCCGTAGAGTCTTAGTCACAAGGACGTCAATGACTGCTTCCTGGAAGCTTGCTGCGATGTCAGGTATGGAGAGCTCCACTCCCTTGCTCTTGGAGGCCTCTACATAGTTCACCACTGCAGTCTTCAGGCCACTGAAACTGAAATCGTAAGAGCCTTCTTCCAGAAAAGCCCTGGGAAAGCGCACAGCCTCAGGATTCCCTTCCCGTGAGATACGGTCTATTGCAGGCCCTCCCGGGTAGCTGAGGCCAAGGGTCCGCGCGACCTTGTCGAAGGCTTCACCTGCAGCATCGTCTCTCGTCCTGCCTAAGACCCTGTACTCCCCGTAGTCGTTCAGATACACCAAGTCGCTGTGTCCGCCTGATACTACAAGGCAAACAAAAGGTGGCTTGAGGTCAGGATGTTCAATGAAATTCGCATACATATGAGCTTCGATATGATTCACTCCGATAAACGGAACCTCCAGTGCCAGTGCAAGGGCTTTAGCAGCAGATAGCCCCACAAGCACCGCACCGACCAACCCCGGGCCATGAGTGGCAGAAACAGCCGTGATATCTGAAAGGCTGACCTCTGCCTCATCAAGGGCTTTTTCTATTACAGGGATGATGGTTTCCACATGGCGGCGGGATGCCACCTCAGGCACGACACCCCCGAACTGCCTGTGGAGTTCTATCTGTGATGCGATTATATTAGATCTTAGCTTTATGGCAGCAGGCGACAACTCGCCTGTCCCTTCCAGCACTGCTACGGCAGTTTCGTCACAACTGGTCTCAACACCGAGAATAATCATTTGCCCTGTTGCTTCCTCCACATTATTACGGCATCTTCCCTGTTATCATGGTAGTAGCCCGGCCTTATCCCTACACTGATAAAGCCAATTTGCTTATACAGGTTTTGGGCTCCTGTATTCGATACTCTGACCTCCAAAGTAACAGCGTCTACTCCGCTGGATTCAGCGAACTCAATCGCAGCCAACATAAGCTTCTTCCCTATCCCTTTTCGTCGATAATCAGGATGGACTGCGATAGTCGTAATGTGCCCCTCATTCAAAACCAGCCATATCCCCACATATCCGACTACTTTCCCTTGCTCTTTTTCACAGGCAACGAAATAACGCGCCCTTTTGTTTTCGCAAAGCTCCGCCAGGAAAGCATATCTGGACCACGGAGTGGAGAATGACGCTTTTTCGATCTCTAGGACTGATTCAAGATCAGCCCTCACCATCTGGCTGATTTCTATCTCTATTCCATCATGCGCGTCCATTTCCCAATGCACGCTCCTTAGGACCCGCATCGTGCCTTAGCCATTTCTGCGCTGGATTTACCCATATAAAAAGGAACCAGGTCACGCGCATCTACAGTGTTACCAAGGGCTATCTGTCTCTCACCAAGGGCTGCAACTACCCCTGGCTTAGGCCCTAGGTACCATGGCTGGCCAATAACAGCGAGATCCTCCAGGTTCTCTTCTATAATCTGTTTGTGCCGCAGTGCACCGTCGCCGAGGAATATCACTTTGTCATAACCTTGATCTTGGATAAGATCATCCATGTTCTTGACAGCATCCACGACTTCACTGATCCTCGCCACATTGTATTCAGTAACCCTTTCCGGACTCAGCCCGTCTGCCTTGTAGGTCGCATTATACACAAGATCTCGCCTTGCAGAGATAACCGGGCACACCAATGACCTGGCAAACGCGACATTGGCTGCAATAGCATCCAAGGTAACCACCGGACTGATGGGAATGTCCAGAGAAAAGCCCAGGACCTTAGCCATTGTAACCCCAATTCGAGTGCCTGTAAAAGAGCCTGGTCCGACAGCGACTGCAATCCCTTGAAGGTCTCGGGGTGTCCAATCAATGTCCCTTAGCATGTCCTTAAGGACAGCAACCAGGCTCTCTGAATTCCGCCTGGTAACATAGACGCTGTACTCAGCGACAACTTGTCCATCT
>FIZM01000014.1:23803-27772 GCA_900019985.1 uncultured Clostridia bacterium | reverse complement strand
CCCAGATTTATTATTCGTTCAACTATGCCGGGGAGGCGCGGCTCAAGTACATGTGGAGGAGTTCCGTCAAAGAGGCCAAGCCCTAACTCGGGGACGACTATCCCGTCGTATGAGGAAGGATCATGCGCACAGCAGGCATACTCAGTGTCGTAACCCATGTTAAGGAGGACTCTGCCTATCCGGTCGATGAGTGTGGATTTACCTATACCCGGTCCGCCCTTGATAATAAAGACCATATTAGTGCAAGGCTCCATCAAGTAACTGTAAAACGAGACAAAGCCTCGAGGCGTGTTGGCGCCGGGGAATACCTTCTTCAATCTGCCTTGGCTCTTTGCTTGCATGTTACCCCTCCTGGTTTCAGCTGTGAATGTGCCCTCATCTGTCCCCGACTGCATGAACAGTATCTCCGGTTAATCTCTCGCAGGTTTCTACATCATGGTATTGTTAGGACAGGGCTTTGGTGCTTGTGTACGTCGGACTTCCCTGCTTTTCAGGGTATAAATTGCCTTTTTCCTGCGGATAAACGGGGAATTCATGGCAAAAACCCTTGTAGAGACCAAATGCTGTGTAGTAGAATAGGGAGCAGGAGGAATGTGGATAATGGCTTATAGTATGACAGGCTATGGGCGCGGTGAGAGTTTGGGACAGGGGATTTGTTGCATAGTGGAAATCCGTTCTGTCAATCACCGTTTCCGCGAAATAGTCATCCATGCTCCGCGAGAGTTCTTGAAATTCGAAGACAGGCTGAAACGTTTCGTAGCGGAGCATGTTGGAAGAGGACGTATAGATATCTTTATTACTCTGGAAGAAGCAGGAGAAAGCCTAACCACTGTCAAAATTAACCGTAACATTACAGACGCATATATAGCCATCGCTCGACAACTCTCCGATGATCTGGAGTTATCTTGGGACATAGGTGTTACAGGTTTCCTTTCGCTGCCCGGTGTCCTGGAATTAACCTCCATGGAGGTTGATTCAGAAGAGATTTGGGGACTTATAGAACAGTCGGCAGATCAGGCAATGACAGAGCTAAAGGAAATGAGGGCGAAAGAAGGCCAATTCCTGGTCCGGGACATAGTAAACAGGACAGAATACATTGAAGAGCTTGCAGGACAGATCAGAGAACGTGCTCCAAGAGTTTTGGAAGACTATAGGGTGAGGCTGGAAGCGCGCCTTGCGGAGCTTCTCGGAGAGATCCCTGTTGATGAAAGTCGAATAGTAAGTGAGACCGCGATTTATGCTGATAGGAGCGATATCACTGAGGAGCTGGTGAGGCTTGCCAGCCATGCTCTTCAGGTTTACGAGATAGCAAAAGAGGACGGGCCTATAGGGCGCCGCCTTGAGTTTCTGGTCCAGGAGATGCAGCGAGAGGCAAATACTATAGGTTCAAAGTCGCAGGACTCAGAGATCTCCCATTGGGTTGTAGAGATCAAAGGTCAGCTGGAGAAAATCAGGGAGCAAGTCCAGAATATAGAGTGACCCCGCCACGGCGCAGTAAAGTTTGTCTATAAGGAGGTGAAATCATGACATTACCAGAGCTCAGTCCGGAAGCCAAGAGGGCAGCATTGAAAAAGGCCCAGGAGATGCGCTCAAAGAGAGCAAAAGTCCGTGAGGACCTCAAGCAGGGCAGGCTCACCTTGCGCGAAGTATTGGATAACGCTGATGACGCAGTGATCTCCAGAATGCGCGTATCTTACCTGCTAGAATCATTGCCGAGAATCGGAAAAGTAAGAAGCCGTAAGATCATGGAAGAGATTGGCATACATGAATCCAGAAGGGTCCAGGGATTAGGGGCCAGGCAAAAGGAAGCGTTACTTAATAAATTGGCTAAGTAGGGAGAGGTGCCAGTCATGACCGTTAAGCTCATTAATATAGGGTTCGGAAACATAGTCGCAGCAAACAGGATTGTTGCAATTGTGAGCCCTGAGTCAGCCCCGATAAAAAGGCTTATACAGGAAGCCAGGGAACAGGGTAAATTAGTTGATGCTACATACGGAAGAAGAACTCGTGCGGTTGTGGTGACAGACAGCGATCACATTATACTCTGCGCTGTACAGCCGGAGACTGTAGCTCAAAGGATTTCCGGAAAACATAGTCAGTCAGGGCGTGACTCAGCAGAATGACCGGCCTGAAGAGGAAGAAAGGATTCTTGATAGTCCTTTCCGGGCCGTCAGGTGCCGGGAAGAACACAGTCGTTAATGAGCTTAGCGAAAGACTGGATGGTGTTCGTTATTCAGTGTCAGTAACTACCCGCCCGCCGGGTCCAGGGGAAATAGACGGGGTTCACTACAAATTCCTCACACATGATGAGTTCAGAAAGATGCAAGAGGCGGGGGAACTCCTGGAGTGGGCAACGGTATACGGCAATTTATACGGTACTCCATGCAGTTTCATCGAAGAAACTACTTCGCAAGGGTATGATGTAATACTTGATATTGATATTCAAGGCGCCAGACAAGTGAGAAGCAGATGGCCGGCGGGCATTTTCGTCTATTTAGTGCCTCCTTCAATGGCAGAGCTCTGGCGACGCATTTGTGAGCGAGGCAGAGACAGTGAGGAAGAGACTGCTACCAGATTTGAGCTTGCATGGGATGAGCTGGAAGCGGTATATGAGTACGACTATGTAATAGTCAATAATAATCTGGATGAAGCTGTTGATAATCTTTGCGCTATAATTAAGGCAGAGCGCTCCAAGGTTACAAGGTGCGACCTAACAGGATTTATCGCTGACTTGAAGGGACATGAAGCATAGTTTCGGACGGGACGTCTTCGGTTTTGTTTACAGGAGGGACTCAGCAAAATATGATATATCTACCTCTTGAAGCTTTTACTGATAAGGGGATGAGCAGGTACTCTCTAGTGGTTGCTACAGCAAAGAGGGCACGGCAAATAGTTGACGGAGCAAAGATTCTAATTGATACCAGATCCACAAAACCTGTTACCATTGCGATGGAGGAAATCGCCTCAGGCGAAGTCTTTTTTGAAGAGCTGGGCTCCGGAACCAAGTAGGGACTCAGGCCCCCTGATTGGCAGGGGCCATTTGTGTAATTAGGAGGAGTTCATGGAAGGAAAGACAGTTGTCCTCGGTGTGACCGGGGGTATCGCAGCCTATAAAAGTGTGGAAGTGGCAAGCCTTCTTGTTAAGAAAGGTGCTTCTGTGCATGTCGTGATGACTGAAGCTGCTACCAGGTTTGTTACTCCGCTGACATTTAGGACGATTTCCCGAAACCCGGTATCATGTGAGATGTTCAAAGATCCCGTCTTCTGGGATGTCCTCCACGTAGGTCTTGCAGAGAAGGCAGATATACTGGTAGTAGCCCCTGCTACCGCTAATTGCCTCGGGAAAATTGCTCATGGTATTGCAGATGACCTCTTGACTACAGTGATAATGGCTACCAAGGCTCCGGTGATGTTCGTCCCTGCGATGAATGAGGCCATGTACTTGAATCCTGTTGTAACCGGGAATATAGAGTCTCTGAAGGCATTGGGCTACTATGTGATGGAGCCTGATTCCGGATACCTTGCATGCGGTAAAGAAGGGAAGGGAAGGCTTCCCGAGCCTAGTGATATCGTATCTGAGATTGAACGGATTCTTGCTGAAGGGACGAGCCTTAAAGGCGTGACTGTGCTTGTGACTGCAGGCCCTACCGAGGAGCCCATAGATCCTGTCAGGTTCATAACGAACAGGTCATCAGGGAAAATGGGTTATGAGCTTGCGAAGGCAGCGAAAGAACGAGGGGCTCAAGTCATCCTGGTTGCAGGGCCGACTGAGCTCTCAGATCCTTCAGGGGTTAAGGTAGTCAGGGTGAGGACGACCCATGAGATGTTTCAAGCAGTCATGGATCATCTAAGCGGTGCCGATGTGATTATAGGAGCTGCAGCACCGTGCGATTTTCGTCCAAAAGATGTGTCTCCTGATAAGCTGAAGAAGAGTCAAGGGATGGAGAACATCCCACTTGCCCGATGTGA
>FIZM01000014.1:0-23715 GCA_900019985.1 uncultured Clostridia bacterium | reverse complement strand
AAAAATCATATACCCTGAAGGACGTACAGAGGATTTGCCTTACATGACTAAGCACCGACTTGCAGGAGAGATCCTGGATCGCATCGCATCCCTTTTCAACTCAACTGCACCTTTAGGCTGATGCTTGAGATTTCCGTGTTTTTGAGACTCTTTGCCGGTACTTTTGAATGCTGAAACCGGCAGGCTTCATAATAGTGATAGCAATGATAACCGGAGAGTACGGGAGGAGAGTTTTTCTGAAATGACAAAGACCAGATTGGCGGCGCTGAGAGAACTGTTGCCTTCCTCAAGTGTAGACGGGCTTCTCATTACAAGGCCTGAGAACCGGCGCTATATTACAGGGTTTACAGGCTCTGCAGGAGTCGCTCTTGTTTCTCAGAATCATGCCTTTTTCGTTACGGATTTTCGGTATGTTGAACAAGCCACCTACCAGGCTCCTGAATTCCAGATAGTCCAACACGGGCTGAAAATCGAAGATACTCTTTGTGAGTTAGCGCAAGAGGCAGGTATTGGAAGGTTAGGGTTTGAGAAAGATGTAGTCACATTTAAGCAACATGAGACTCTCTCATCTGCCCTTAGCGGAGTTCGACTTGTGCCTTGCGAAGGATTGGTTGAGGCCCTCCGCGAAGTAAAGGATGAAAATGAAACAGAGCTGATCCGGCAGGCGGAAGCTATAGGGGATGCTGCCTTCTCTCATATCTTAAGCATTATGAAACCGGGCATGACTGAGATCGATGTAGCCCTGGAGCTGGAATGGTTTATGAGGAAAAACGGTGCTGAAGGCATAGGCTTTGACGTAATAGTTGCATCAGGGCCGCGTGGCGCCATGCCCCACGGAGTTGCATCCGATAAGAAACTTGCCCAAGGTGACCTTGTAGTGTTGGATTTCGGTGCAGTTTATAACGGGTACAGAGGAGACATGACCCGCACTGTTTCGCTGGGTAAGGCCACTTCTCTGCAGCGCAGGGTTTATGATATTGTCCTCCGTGCCCAGGAAGCGGCGTTGGAAGCCATTGCTCCTGGGAAGACGGGTCAGGAAATCGACGGCATTGCCAGAGGAATCATAGAGGAAGCGGGCTACGGAGACAATTTCGGACATGGATTGGGCCATGGGGTAGGCCTTGCAGTCCACGAGGAACCCAGACTTTCCGTAACCGGCACAAAAGAGCTTCGCCCAGGAATGGTGGTTACAGTTGAGCCGGGCATCTATCTTCCAGGCCTTTTCGGTATTAGAATCGAGGACCTTGTTGTAGTTCAGGAGGGTGGGGTGAGAAATCTTACCCGGTCTCCGAAGGAGCTGATAGAGCTCTGATTGACGCATTCAGATATTTCGCAGGCGGAAGGGATAATCTAGGTTTGAAGCTAAGTATGACGTGTCTGGGTTGTTTATACCGGAGGTGGTTGTGTGATTTCAACTAACGATTTTCGTATAGGACTTACCATTGAACTCGATGGAGAGATTTATTCCGTTGTCGATTTTCAACACGTAAAACCGGGGAAAGGGTCGGCTTTTGTCCGGTCCAAGCTGAAAAACGTTAAGACCGGTTTCACTGTAGAGCGGACATTCCGTGCAGGTGAGAAAGTCCCGAGAGCCCATATAGAGCACCGTGAGATGCAGTATCTGTATAGCTCAGACCAGGACAATTTCTTCATGGATACTTCTACATATGAACAGATCGTTCTCACCGATGAGACGCTGGGAGACAGCAAGAAGTACCTTAAGGAAAACATGGTAATCGGTATTCAGATGTACGAAGGAGCTCCCATAGGGGTAGACCTCCCCAACTCTGTTGAGCTTACAGTCGTAGAAACAGACCCTGGGCTACGCGGTGATACTGTAAGCGGCGGAACCAAACCTGCGACTCTTGAGACCGGAGCTGTAGTGCAGGTGCCTCTATTTATAAATATGGGCGATGTGATACGAGTCGACACGCGAACAGGCGAGTATCTGGAGCGAGTCTAGACCTGGCATCACTGCCTTAATGTGATTTAAGTACGTCATAAAACAAGTCCCCCCGGAATAGTCATTTGTATAAGGGGGGACTTGCTTTGTCTGAAAAGCACTTAGGAGAGAAATCCGTATCAGACATTATCACCTCTGAGATCCTGCCTTACCTTCCACCGGGCCTTCGCCGGTCAATCGCTCTGATTCCCAAGGCCGAGCTGGACAAGGTACATGAGATCAGGCTCCGCACGTTTAGGCCTGTAGTACTGATGGCCGGAGAAGACGAGATACAGCCAAACCCTCCATACGTTTTTACAGATGACGATGCTCTTATGACACTGCAGCTTATTGCATGCGGGTCTCTCTATGCATTCGAGGACGATTTGCGTCAAGGCTATATAACAATCAGAGGAGGACATAGAGTCGGGCTGGCAGGGCGCGTTGTCCTGTCTAATGGCCGGGTTGAAACCCTAAAAGACATATCCGGCTTTTGTATCAGAATAGCTCATGAAATCCTCGGTGCAGCTGACAGAGTAATGAAATACCTTATTAAGCCGCCACGCCGGCTGTACCATACGCTTATTGTGTCACCTCCCAGATGCGGTAAGACTACATTGCTTCGGGATATAGCCAGGCAGGCAAGTTGCGGCATTCCATCTCTCGACTTTCCCGGGGTGAGGGTAGGCATTGTAGACGAGCGCTCAGAGATAGCTGCGTGCTATAAAGGCATTCCACAAGCTACGTGCGGCGTCCGTACAGATGTGCTGGACGCATGTCCGAAAGCGGACGGCATGATAATGCTTATCCGTTCAATGTCTCCTGACGTAGTCATCACCGATGAGATCGGCAGAGAAGAGGATGCAATCGCCATACGAGAGGTGATGTGCGCAGGAGTGAGTCTTATTGCGACTGCTCACGGCGGGTCGTGGGAAGAAGTGGCAAAGAGGCCGGCTTTAAGATGCCTCTTTGACGGCAACATGTTTGAAAGGGCTATAATACTCAGCCAATCACACGGGCCGGGCACCGTAGAGGCAATCGTAGATGTGGCCACAGGACGAGAAATAGCCTCCGGGCCTCTCGGAGACGGGGAGTAGGGGAGCAGGCTCTATGGTAAAGCTTCTTGGTGCTGTATTAGTTGTAGGTTCCTTCGGTGTGATAGGCAGTGTTATTGCGTCAGGCTATTCAGAACGGCCGAGACAGCTTTCCGCGCTTATTTCCGGGTTTGCATTGCTGGAAACTGAAATATCATACTCAAGGACTCCCCTTTCTGAAGCACTGATAAGGGCCAAAGGGCAGAAAGGAACTGTAGCAGGGAGGTTATTTGAGATTGCTGCCTGCATAATCGCTGAAGGAGACCTATCACCTGGACAGGCCTGGGAAGCTGCTGTGAGGTGCATATATCCTTTCTCAGCCCTGACGCCTGAAGACCGCGAAGCACTCCTTGCATTCGGCAGTAAGTTAGGCTCCTGCAGCACAGCTGACCAGCTAAAACAGATCGCCCTCGTCAAAGAGCGGCTGAAGGCAAATGAGACTTGCGCCAGGGAAAAGGCGAGCGAGACAGCGAGAATGTGGAGGTATTTGGGGCTTACAGTCGGAGCTATGATCACGCTTATGCTTTATTAACTCCATGGTTTCTCATACACATCTTTGTTGCACCAGGTTGGCCCCATAATAAAAGGGGGATGGCGAAGTGGGAGGAATCGACATTGTATTCAAGGTGGCAGGTATCGGTATTATCTCAATCGTTATTTCCCTAATCTTTGAGCAGGTGGGAAGGAAGGACTTCGCCTGGGCATCAACGGTTATCGGGGCTGTGTTAGTGTTCGGTGTGGCTTTGCTTCGTTTCAAAGAGCTCTTGGAAGAGATTTTGACCGTTTTCAGGCTGTGGTAACAGATACGATAAGCCTGGCCTTTCCCGAAGGAGCAGGGTACTTATGGAAATCGGAAGCCTCCTTGCTATTGCCGTTATAGTCACTGTTATTACAGTGTTGATAAGGCCGGTACGACCTGAAATAGCAGTGTGGCTCAGTGTCATCACAGGGCTGGTAATCATCGGGAGAATACTCCCGCTTATTGATTTTCTCGTAAGGACACTGACTGACATTGTCGCAAGGACGAAGGCAAGCCCTGTGTACTTTTCCACTGTGTTAAAGGTCGTAGGGATCGCATACCTAACAGGCTTCGGAGCTGAGGTATGCAGGGATGCAGGGGAGAGGGCAACCGCAGGAAAACTGGAATTGGCAGGCAAGATAATCATACTCATTACAGCCCTTCCTGTCCTCATAGCTGTACTGGAAACCGTTTCGAGGTTCTTGAAATAGGCTGTGGGAAGGTTGAAGCCATGATCTGCCTGATACAACGTAGCTTCATACGGGGTGTTTTCATTTTCGTATTGGTCCTCTCGGCTGTTTTCTCATGCTGCATGGCTCCGTGTTCAGCAACCCCAGCCCCCCTTCCGGAAGGAGGTTTTGACAACACCTCCGACATACAGGAGGAAATAATCAAAGCGCAGCTGGAGGCCTTGGACACCTCTTTCCTCTCCGGTTTCTTAGAGGATATGGACAGCAGCATGGAGGAGTTCTTTCCCGGGCTTGACCTTGCAGGGTTTATCAGGTCTCCGGGACGCGTCTTGGAAGGGTTGGACCCTGCAAGTTTAGCCAAAGGCATACTGCGGGCAATCGCTGCCGAAGTCAGGGCAAGCCTAGCATTGCTTGGGCAGCTGATCATTCTTGCGGTCATGTGCGGAATTCTCTCAGAATTCGCATCAGGGTTTGAGACTCAACAGATAACAACAATCGCCCGCTCTGCATGTTTCATGGTTCTGGCGCTGATGGCGACAAACAGCTTTTTCGTTACGATACGGTCGGCAAATGAAGCGGTAGATTCAATGACCGGTTTTATGCACGCATCTACCCCTCTCCTGTTTGCTTTGCTTTCAGCTGTAGGAGGGATTACGTCAGCTGCAGTTATGAGCCCGGTTGTAGTTGCAGTTGCAGGGGTTGCAAGCAGCCTCGTTCGCAACATCGTGTTTCCCCTCCTTTTCCTCTCAGCTGTACTTGAAGTTGTCAGCATTGTTGCAGATCGTGTGCAGCTGACGCAGTTTTCAGGGCTTGCCCGGGATGTTGCTGTCGGTTTCCTTGGCGGAGGGATGACGCTTTTTTTGGGCGTTATGACTATCAGAGGTGTAGGGGCCCGTGTGGCAGACTCTGTATCGATTCGAACTGCAAAATTCGTGTCAGGGACATTCATTCCTGTCGTAGGCAAGATGTTTTCCGATGCCGTCGGAATGGTGGCAAGTTGTGCAGCCTTGATACACGGCGGCCTGTCAGTTGTAGGGTTCGTCTCCATCTTCATGATTTGCCTGGTGCCTGCGGCGAAAATCCTTTCTGTAGCAATTATGTACAGACTGGCCGGAGCAATAGTGCAACCTCTGGGGGATCCGAGCCTTCCTAAGTGCCTCAGCGTCCTGGGAAATACACTGATACTTGTACTTGTAACTGTGGGCGTTGTGGCAGTTGCTTTCCTTGCAGTCATAACTGTCATATCCGGCCTCGTGAATTTTGCTGTGACTCTCAGGTAGGTGAGAGCTTTGATCAAGGCAGTTACAGAGTGGGCAAGGGATCTGATCGTGATATGCTTAACCTTTGCCTTTATTGAAATGCTCCTGCCTGCAGGCGACCTTCGAAGATTTGCAAAGGTTGTCATAGGGATCACAATTATTGCTGTCATCATTGGCTCTGTTGTTGATATCACAACTGCGTTAGATGAAGCTTTGGAGGTAGGAGCCAGGTTCCCCGTTGCTGAAACGAGCCCACCGGATGGTGCAGGCTGGATTGCAAAGGGAGAACTTATTGCCTTGACCGGCCTTAGAATCCTGGAGGACGAAGCGAAGGCAACAATCGCCCGGGAGGTCGAGTCTGTTGCCAGGCTTGCATCAGGAGCCCGTAAGGCTTGCGCTGAAGTTGAGTTTACATCACAAGGCAACCTAAGGCGTATCCATATTGCCCTCGAAGGCCTTAGTACTGCTGCACTTGGGATCTCAGGCAGCGATAGTAGTCTATCCGAAGACGGTACGACGCCTGACCGTAACCTAACAGTGAGATCAATAGAAGAGCGAACCAAGCAAGCAGTTGAGGACCATTACAGATTCGGTTCGGGCGTGGCCATTTCTGTGTCAGTAAACTCTTGCCGGTGATACCACAGATTGTGCCTGTTGAGCGACCTATGAGAAGACAGGGATGGTGATATAGGTGGGATCTTCAATCATGGATTACCTTGCCCGATTTGTCCAACGAATTACAGGTGGGACGGAAGAGATCAAAACCCCTCAATTGCAGAAAATCGCTGTTCTTGTTGTCATAGGCCTTATAGGCATCCTCCTCCTTGTTATCAGCTTCTCGCCGAGATTAAGCGGTCCGTCCGTCTACGAGACAGGTTCAGGCCTCACCCGTCAGGACAAGGCGCTTGCCATGGGTGGGGTCGGGGGAATAAACCTTGTTGAGGACGAGGCTCGTTTAGAGCGGAGCCTGGCTGAGATTCTCTCGCAGGTACACGGAGCAGGCCGGGTAAGCGTTAAGATAACCTTCGAGACAGGGCGGATGTACGATTATGCAGAGAACGAAACGTATGAAGAAAGCAGCTTGAGAGAAACGGATACGCAAGGAATAACCAGAGAGACGACACAGGTCAGGAAGGCCGGTGAAATAGTAACGACGCAAGAGAGGGCGACAGGGTCGGTTTTGCCGGTAGTGCTGAACTTTCAAGAACCGCGGATTCAAGGGGTCCTTGTGGTTGCAGACGGCGCCAAGGACATTGCAGTAAAGAAAGCACTGACTGAGGCTGTAGCGACCCTTTTTGACATTCCTTATCATAAGGTAGCGGTGCTACCGCGTAAAAGGTAGGTGAAATCCGTGCAAGACAGGGCAAGGGCCGGGTTTGCGCTGATGGTGGTTATTGCTGTGTTGTTGGGTGTTCTGATAGGAACGAGGAATATCAGAGGGGAACAAGATGAAGGAATGTTTTCCATGAGCGGGCTTCTCTGGGTCAGTGATGATGCTGCTTCTGAGGAAGTCATGGCCCGAGAGGCGGATTATTCAGATCTCGAAGGAGAATCCATATGGGGAGGAAGCGACACCCTGGACTCTCTGCGGTTTGAGCGGGAAAAGACAAGATCGAAGCAGGCCGAAACCCTTGAAATGATAGCCAGGGACCTCAGCCTTTCAGAAGAAGCGAGGACAGCCGCAGGTATGCAGCTTCTGGATCTATCCCGGAGGACGGAGATGGAGACTAATGCAGAAGCGTTGATAAAGGCACGGGGTTTTGAGGACGCTTTAGTCTTTGTAAGGGGGGATAGCTGTGACGTTGTGATCGCAGGGAAAGAACTCACAAAAACTGAGGCAGAGCAAATCGGTGACATCGTTGCAAGGAGCCTGGGGGTTGACCTTAGGAACATCACCATAGTTGAGCAAGGCGACACACGATAGCCTGGTCAAACAAGGACAATCGGTGGTATGATTTATTAGGCAGGAAAT
Organism: uncultured Clostridia bacterium; assembly: GCA_900019985.1. Lineage (GTDB taxonomy): Bacteria > Bacillota > SHA-98 > UBA4971 > UBA4971 > UBA4971. The sequence continues at coordinate 16,239 of FIZM01000014.1, read as the reverse complement.
GAAAGGGTTGTGGTGAATATAGGGAAGCATGGGTCTTGACCCAGGTAATGGCTATTGTTGCCGTAAGTCGGGCAGTCTATGGCTGAAAGGTCTAAAGATATCAAGCAAGATTTCGTCTGCTGAAAACAAAAAGGTAGCCCCTACGGGACATGTTGGAATAACGGAAGGTAGGCAAGAGAAGTGGAATTAAAAGATATCAGGCGAGAGATGGCCGGCTTCGCCAAGCTGATGAACACTTATGATATCAGCGAGCTTGAGCTTGAATTAGAAGGCTTAACAATGAAGCTGAAGAAGCAGGCAGGCGTATCTCGTCCGGTTATAGCAGAGGTTGAGGCTAAAGAGGCAAGGGAAGACAATCTCTTGACAATAACAGCACCGATGGTCGGGACTTTCTACAGAGCTCCTGCACCTGACGAACAGCCTTACATTAGCGTAGGCGATGTAGTCATGCCCGGTCAGACCGTCTGTATTATCGAGGCTATGAAGATTATGAATGAGATCCAGTCGGAGGTACAAGGCAAAGTCGTGGAGATCCTGGTAGATAACGCAGAGCCGGTAGAGTACGGTCAGCCTCTTTTCATTCTTGAAACGGTGTAGGCAAATCCCCTACGAAATGCAGGAGGTATGTTGTGTCCGACCTCTCGATCAAAAAGGTAGTTGTAGCAAATAGAGGCGAGATTGCTCAGAGGATCATCCGGGCTGCAAAAGAGCTTGGCATCAAGAGCGTTGCCCTGTACTCCGAACCTGACAGGGATTCCCTTCCGGTAGCTATGGCTGACGAAGCCTATTGCATCGGGCCGGGGCCCGGAATACACAGCTACCTCAATATCGCTAACATAATCAGTGCAGCCCTTGTGTCGGGTTCTGACGCAATCCACCCGGGTTATGGATTTCTGGCAGAGAACCCGTATTTTGCTGAGATTTGTTCTTCCCATGGAATTAAGTTCGTTGGGCCTAACTATGATGCCATGAGCCGTATAGGAAGTAAAGCCCTGGCCAAGCAGATTATGGCAGAGTGCGGCCTTGATGTTATCCCAGGCACTCCAAGTATTATTGAAGATATGGACGAAGCTCGGGAGTTTGCTGCAAAGTACGGTTTTCCTGTTATGATTAAAGCCCAGGCAGGCGGCGGCGGCAAAGGGATGCGTATAGCTTATGACATAGATGAGCTTGCCGAGTGCATTAAGTTTGCCCAGGCTGAAGCAGAGGCGTCTTTCGGTGTTCCCGGGGTCTATCTCGAGCGCTATTTCAAAGGCGCAAAACATGTGGAAGTCCAGATTTTAGTCGATGAACAAGGCAACGCGATTCAACTAGGTGAACGGGACTGTTCCGTACAGCGCGGACATCAAAAACTGATAGAAGAATCGCCTTCCCCGGTACTGGATGAGGATATCCGGCAGGCAATGGGAAGAGCGGCTTTACAAGGTGCGAAGGCTATAGGGTATTCAAATGCAGGAACAGTTGAATTCCTTGTTGACTCTGAAGGCAGGTTCTATTTTCTCGAGATGAATGCCAGGATCCAGGTGGAGCATCCTGTAACCGAGCTTGTCACCGGGATAGATATTGTGAAGGCCCAGTTTATAATAGCTTCAGGAGAACCGTTGCCTTTCAGGCAAGAGGATGTAGATGTGAAGGGCCATGCTATAGAATGCAGAATATGCGCAGAGGATCCGGAAAGAGGATTTGTTCCTACACCGGGTGTGGTAAGCAGGCTCATATTGCCCGGAGGCCCATGGGTTAGAGTGGATACAGCACTGTACCAGGGATGCTATATCCCACCTTATTACGATTCACTCATTGCCAAAGTGGTAGCATGGGGGAACAGTAGGGATGAAGCCATCTTGCGAATGGCAAGGGCTTTGGATGAGTTTACCATTGAAGGGATTTCCACGAACATTTCGTTTCAACGCAGGCTCATTGGGAGCTTGGCATTCAGACAAGCAGAGATTTGCTGCGACTCAGACGTTTTGGCCCTGGTTTTCGGGGGGAGGCATTGATTGCCATCGTTAGGATGTGTTGATATAATACACCCAGGAGGAGGGTACAAAGGCTATGCAGACAGGAGAACTGCATTACCCTGAGACTCCTTTACATGGAGCGCGTGAGGCTCTTGGGTCCGTAAAGATTGCAGGCGAGGTGGTCAGCGTAATAGCGGGCCTCGCTGCTATGGAAGTCCAAGGGGTAGCCGGTATGTCCAGTGGGATAACGGGAGACATAGCTGAGCTGCTTGGACGGCGAAACCTGGCTAAAGGAGTTAAGGTTGAGGTAGGAGAAAGAGAGGCAGCTGTTGACCTCTACCTTATTGTTGAATACGGTGTCAGAATCCCTGAAGTAGCGTGGAAAGTGCAACAAAACGTAAAGCAGGCTATTGAGAGTATGACCGGCCGTGAAGTTGTGGAAGTCAATGTCCATGTTCAGGGAGTGAATTTCCCCTCGCAGGAGAAGAAAGAAGAGCCTAGAGTACGCTAGAGCCGCCGGTGAAAGGGGCAGTTCCATGAAAATACATGACCGGGCTGTTATATTAATCTCCGCCATATTGCTGCTTTTGGTAGGCATTATCTTTGTTGCCATGGCATTTGGGCCGAATCCTACGAGTTTCTTTTCAAACGTCTTTCTTACCAGGCAGTATGGGGGCTTGCGTCCTATTGTGATTGTCCTTGCAATAATCTGTCTTCCGATGGGCGGATATCTGATATGGCTTACTTTTCGAAGCAGAGGGCGCAGGAAGAGTATTGTTCGTGCTACCGGTCTTGGCGATGTCAGGATTTCGTCACTTGCCATAGAGACACTGATCAAGCGAGGCGTGCGCGAGGTTCCCGGAATACAAGACGTCGATACTGTAGTTGACGTGTCAGGGGACGACCTCGAAGTACATGTATCGATCGTTGTCAGTCCCGATGTTTCCATTCCCGGAGTAGCTGAGCAGATTCAAGCTAAACTAGGCAGGTATATAAGTGATACAATCGGTGTTGACGTCTCCAAGGTCACAGTACATGTACGTAATGTAGGCCAAGAACAGAGGCCTCAGAGGGTGGTCTGATTGCGAAGACATATGCTGGATTTCCTGCGTTACGCTCTTGCAAGTTCCCCAGGGAAGGTTATAGGGACGGTTTTAGGATTCATCGTAGGGTTGGTTATGGTTATTGCCGGTCCTTTAGCCGGGCTTTACTTGGCTGCTTGTATAGTAGCGGGATATCTTCTCGGTAGCTATATTGATCGGAGAAGACGACATACTAATGATATCTTTCTGGAAGATTTTCTCCCGCCTGATGAAGGCTGACGCGGGGTGCTATAAGTTAGGGGGATTACTTTGACGAGGAGGGATGCACGCGAAGCAGCGTTTATCGCTCTCTTTCAAGTAGATGTTGGGCGCATGAAACCTGAAACCGCTATTTCCGCCGCGTTAAGTGACAAGGATCCCGGTGAGCGGAGCGTCCGGTATATTCACCGTGTTGTCCTTGGAACCCTCGAGAACCTCGAAGCCATCGACAATACTGTTTCACGGCTTGCCATCGGTTGGACATTGGACCGCATGGGTGCAGTGGACAGAAACCTTCTCAGGCTCGCAGTCTATGAGATTCTTTTTCTTGATGATATTCCCTTAAGTGTAGCTATAAATGAGGCAGTGTCCCTCGCCAAGAAGTTCGGGGATGAGGAATCATGGAAGTTCGTCAACGGTATCCTTGGAAAGCTGGCGCGGGAGCTGAAAGAAGAATAAATGCTTGCAGCGTATTCTGTTTCAGAAATAACGAAATATGTCAAAGCTCTTGTAGAAAGCGATGATTTCCTCGCAGGTGTCTGGGTAAGAGGAGAGATATCCAATTTTACCCTACACTCATCAGGTCATATGTATTTCAGCCTGAAGGATGAGGCGAGCCGGCTGCGGTGTGTGATGTTCAGGTCGCACAACTCTAGGCTGGGCTTTATGCCTTCTGACGGGATGTCTGTGTTTGCCTACGGTGCCATAGGCATGTACGAAAGATCCGGTGACCTGCAGCTTTATGTGGAAGACATGATGCCTCAAGGAACAGGATCTTTATACCTGGCTTTCCTGAAACTCAAGGAGAAACTGGAGAAGGAAGGCCTCTTTTCTTCTTCCAGGAAGAGACCGATTCCGCGTTTTCCCAAAGTTGTTGCAGTGGTAACTTCGCCTACTGGGGCAGCGGTACGTGACGTGATTACAGTCATCAAAAGACGTGCTCCCGGTGTTACGGTTCTCGTCGTTCCTGCGTTAGTCCAAGGCGACGGTGCGCCTGAGAGTATTGTGCGCGGACTTGAACTCGCAAATCGCACAGGCTTTGTCGATGTTGTGATTGTTGGCAGGGGCGGGGGATCGTTTGAAGAGCTTAATGCGTTTAACGACGAAAGCGTCGCAAGGGCGATTGCTGCCTCCGAGGTCCCTGTGATATCTGCAGTAGGGCATGAGACCGACTTCACTATTGCTGATTTTGTAGCTGACGTACGTGCTCCTACTCCGTCTGCTGCTGCGGAGTTGGCTGTGCCTGACAGGTATGAGCTGGAACAGACTGTTTTTCAGCTTAGCATGCGTCTTAACGGCAGTATCCGGAAGGTTTTGTCTGATAACAAGGCAATGCTGGAATCGCAGGTAAGGTCTCACGTGTTAAGGTTCCCGATGGAAATCACCAGAGACCATCGCACTCGTCTGTCTCTTGCAGGCGGCCGCCTTTACACATTGGTGCAGAGCTCTCTTTCAGGGAAGCGGGAAAGCTTCAGGGTTTTAGCAGGTCAGCTTGACGGATTAAGCCCTTACGGAGTCCTTAACCGAGGATACGGTTTTATTCGTAAGCTTCCTGAGAAGAGTGTAGTGCGCAGTGTGGAGCAGGTGCAACCTGAAGATGAGATAGAAGTCGTGCTTTCTGACGGAAGCTTTGCCGCAGCCGTAAAGCGTGTCCTTGAGGAGGGGAGTAACGGTGGACAAGGGAAAGGATGAAATCAGTTTCGAGGAAGCAATGAAGCAACTGGAGGAGACTGTAAATGCTTTAGAATCGGGTACACTGGGGCTGGAGGAATCCCTTGAAGCCTTCGAGAAAGGCATGTCCCTGGTGAGGATATGCCAGGCGAAGCTTGAGGAAGCTGAAACCAAGATCACACAGCTTATTGAGACGAAGGAAGGAAAGCTTATCACTGAATCATTTCGTATCGGAGACGAATGATAGTGGAGAGGACAATCAGTATCTGGAAAAAAACCATAGATGACGCATTAGATGCTGCGATTCCTTCTTCTGATACATACCCTGAGAAGCTTCATCAAGCTATGAGGCATGGAGTGTTTCCGGGAGGAAAGAGGATCCGGCCGTTGCTTGTCTTGTGTACTGGGGTATTGGTGAACAGGGCTAGGCGAGGTGAGGAAAAGGAGGGCTCCGAGGCCGAGGTGCTTCGGAAAAGCATTCCTCCTGCAGTCGCCATTGAGTTAATACACTCGTATTCGCTTATCCATGATGATTTGCCGTGTATGGACAATGATGATTACAGACGTGGCCTGCCTACTGTCCATAGAGCTTTCGGGGAGGCTGAAGCAATCCTTGCAGGCGATGCCTTGCTTTCCCTTGCATTTGAAGTGGTTTCAAACGAAGACGCTGTAAACCTGATGGGGCCTGTGACTTCAGCCGGGATCGTCCTCGAGCTCGCCAAAGCGTCAGGGAGCCTCGGCATGGTAGGCGGACAGGTTATGGATATATCGCCTGTTTGCCGTGGCAGCGGGGTTGAGTATGCCGAAAAGATGAGCGATTTGAAGACCGGGGCTTTGATGAGGGCTGCAGTCAGATGCGGTGCAATGGTGGCAGGTGCAAGTCCCGGACAGCTGAAAGAACTTACTCGTTTCGGTGAATTGTTCGGGCGCGCATTTCAGGTTCAAGATGATATCCATGACTTCTATGAAGAAGACTCTCTATCCTTTTCTCAAGTCCTCGGAATCGAGGAAGCAAGGTCATACGGCACAAACCTTCTTTCTTCCGCTATTGACATTCTAAAGCCCTATGAGAAGCAAGGGAAGGAACTCCTTTGGCTTACCTTGGGGACGCTCCGCTTCAGTTGATGGCAAAATTGGCATATGATATAATCAATCTACTCAGGGTAGGTGGTGCAGTATTCTAGTCAGTGCATCCACCTTTGAAGGCGGGCCTAAAAATCCGTCAACGGGCACATCGATGAAGTCCCTGGTGCTGGCTGCTGACGCCCAGTTGGGGGTTGGTGCTGGGGGTTAAGAGATGAGGGCGATCTGTAATGGCATACAGGCGTTGACCCTTGTCTCGCGGAGACCCGCTCCCGTGGCTAGACAGTTCAGGCTGCGGCCACGGCCGGGGGGTAAACCTACGCCTAGGTGCGAAAAGTAGATTACGTGCTGGGTGTAGAGTAGCCTGCCTTGAGTGGCAAGAGAGGGATTGCAGGTATCAGGCGAGCTTTTTCTGGCCGGAAAAAGCAGCCCTTTGCTGCATGAAACTCTTGCTGCAAAAGAGGCTAGAAGGTGGATTGACACTGTCGAGGAAAACTCCTAGACTGTCCGAAGACAAAGGGACATTACGGGGATTGTAGTGTGAGCTAAGTGGTAATCCGGCCGTCCTGAGGGCAACCTGGGGCTGTAGTCGTAAACGGGAAACCGCCCGAGCGGTAACGCAAGGGAGTACTGCAGGGAAAACCTGCCGGACCTCAAGCCACAATATTTACCCATAATGTTACCACCTACCCGGATATATTACTAAGGTTGGTGGACTTATTGAACCCACAAGTATCGCGGGTTCTTCACGTAGCGATTGTCACGTTTATCATAGGTATCATAATGACTTTTGTGTCCAAGATAATCCTTGGCAGTGTGGGGTTGATTCTTGGACTCTTTGTTTTATTGATAATAATAAGCATCAATGTTTTTTTTGATGTTATAGGTACTGCTGCTACTGCTGTGACAGAACGGCCGCTGAACGCTATGGCATCCAGAAAAGTATACGGGGCAAAGCAGGCTCTTCGCGTGGCAAGGTCTGCTGATCGTGTGGCAAGCTTCTGTAATGATATCATCGGCGATATGACAGGTACTGTCAGCGGAGCAATAGGCGCTGCGATCGCCCTTAAGATAGTGCTGTACGCCACAGGAAGCTCTGCAGGTGAGACAGCAGTCAGCACAATCATTCTAGGATTAATCGGAGCCGTTACAGTCGGGGGTAAGGCATGGGGAAAAAACGTTGCCATTAAGGAAGCGGAGCAGATTATTCTCGTTGTAGGAAAAGCCATGGCATGGCTGGAAGATTCAATAGGCCTTGTTATCCTGCCTAACGACAAAGAGGCGAATAGGAAGAAAGGGCTTTTTCCGGTGAAATCTCATGCTGAAGGAGACTCGAACAGTGGCAAGACTTCTTGACGAGCTGGATCTGCCCAAAGCTCTCAAACACCTTACGCTGGATCAGCTTCAGCAGGTTGCAGGTGAAATCAGAGAGGAGATCATAGACACTGTTTCAAAGACCGGTGGCCATCTGGCTTCCAATCTTGGAGTAGTAGAGCTTGCTTTAAGCATACATACTGTCCTTGACAGCCCGAAGGACAAGATAATCTGGGATGTAGGCCACCAGTCATATGCCCACAAAATCCTCACCGGAAGGCTCGAGAGATTTCCGTCCCTCAGGCAGTACGGAGGTATCAGCGGATTCCCGAGGACAGACGAGAGTCCCCATGACGTGTATAATACAGGACACGCCAGCACCTCAATATCGGCGGCTCTGGGCATTGCAAAAGCAAGGGATTTGCGACGCGAAGATTACAGCGTTCTCGCAGTTATCGGTGACGGATCCCTTACAGGCGGTATGGCGTTTGAGGCTTTAAACCACGCAGGACAGCTTGGCACAGATATCATTGTCATCCTGAACGACAATGAAATGTCTATCGCCCGAAATGTAGGAGGCCTTGCTTCTTATCTTTCCCGTATCAGGACAGAGCCTCATCTCTTGCGAGTCCGCCAGAGGCTGGATCAGATAATTAAAGGTATCCCCATTATCGGAGAGGATGTCTCTGAAAGCGTAAGGAGATTCAAAGGGAGCTTGAAGTATCTGGTTGTGCCGAGCATGCTGTTTGAAGATCTGGGTTTCACTTACTTAGGGCCGCTTGACGGCCATGATATGCCTCTCCTTATCTATACGATTCAGCAAGCCAAAGCCAAAGGCGGCCCTGTGCTGATCCATGTGGTTACAAAAAAAGGCAAAGGATACTCTCCGGCAGAGGAGGATCCCAGGGCATTTCATGGGGTCAGCGGATTCCGCGTGCCTTCCGGTAAGATTCTCGCATCAAACAGCCACAAGAGCATGTCTGAGGCCTTCGGTGAGGCTTTAGTTGCAGCAGCTGCGAAGGATCCTCGCATTGTTGCTATTACTGCTGCAATGCCTGATGGGACAGGCCTTAGTCCTTTTATGAAAAAGTATCCTAATCGCTTTTTCGATGTGGGTATTGCAGAGGGGCATGCAGTGACAATGGCAGGAGGCCTGGCAAGCCAGGGCTTCATTCCTGTAGTAGCTATTTACTCCACGTTTCTACAGAGGAGTTATGACCAGATCGTTCACGATATTGCTCTTCAAGGCCTTCACGTGATTTTTGCTGTGGACAGGGCAGGGCTTGTAGGTGAGGATGGGCCTACACACCATGGAAACCTCGATATCGCATTCTTAAGAAGCATTCCCGGTATGACGGTAATGGCGCCTATAGATGAAGATGAGCTCGTTGCCATGCTTGATTTCGCACTGGACATGAAAGGCCCTTGTGCACTAAGATACCCTCGTTTATGTGCTGCAGATAAGGAGAAAAAGAGGGAGTGCCCTCCTGTTGAACACGGTAAAGGCGTGCTTCTTGAGGACGGAAGAGACGTGGCGATAATCGCCTTGGGAAGCATGGTATACCCTTCGTTGGATGCAGCTGAGATCCTGAAAACAGAGGGCATCTCTGCGGCTGTTGTCAACGCCAGGTTTGCAAAGCCTGTGGACGAGCCATTGATTCTGGAGATTGCCGCGAAATGCAAGAAGGTGCTTGTAGTTGAAGAGGCTAGTGTTGTCGGAGGCCTGGCAAGCGAAGTTGCAGACATCCTTTGCAAGAATGTAGAATGGAAGGTGCAATTCGCCGGTTTAGGCATACCTGATGACTTTGTGGCCCACGGACCGCGTGATGTCTTGCTTGCAGAATATGGCCTTAGCCCTGACGGTATCGCCAAGGCTGCTATGAGGCTCTGTAAACCCAAAGGCCACGTGAAATCATCGCGTGATGCCGTACATCAGGCCAAAAGCGCTGTTGAAGGTGTAACATAAAGATGGGATCCGGAGGTCAGACCGAAGACAGGAGGAGCGAGCGCCTTGATGTCCTCCTGGTGAAAAGGGATCTCGCAGCTACCAGGGAAAAAGCAAGGCGCATGATAATGGCAGGAGAGGTTGCAGTTGACGGGATTCTCCAGACGAAACCGGGGACTTTTGTAAGTTCTTCATCTAAAATCGAGCTGAGGCCGGTGAAAGGGAAAAGCGCCTTTGTAAGCAGGGGCGGGGAGAAGCTGGCCAAAGCACTGGTGGAGTTTGAGATCGCTGTGAAAGGGAAGGTGTGCATTGATGTCGGCGCATCTACCGGGGGGTTTACCGACTGTCTGTTGCAACACGGTGCCAAGCGAGTCTATGCAATAGATGTCGGGTACGGACAGCTTGCCTGGGAGCTCCGGAACGATCCACGGGTAATTGTCCTTGAGCGGACGAACGTAAGATACCTTGAACGTGATGCCGTTCCTGAACTTTGTGATTTCGCCACGGTAGATGTATCATTCATATCTGTAACAAAGTTCATACGCCATTTGCTGACATTTCTTAAGGGTGACGCAGGGCTTGTTATCCTTGTCAAGCCCCAGTTTGAAGCAGGCAGAGAAGACGTGGGAAAAGGCGGAGTTGTTCGCGACCCCAACGTGCATGCAAGGACGATTGGGAATCTTGTCGAATTCATGGAAGGAGAAGGCCTTGAGATCAAGGGGCTGACATACTCACCGATAAAAGGGCCGGCAGGAAACATTGAGTTCTTACTGTATGCTTTAAAGAAAGGCCCTTCGGTTGTCAGCTCTTACCCCAGCGAGGCTATATACGAGGTTGTTAAGGAAGCCCACAGTAAGCTGGCGAAAAGGTGACTTCTGTAAGGAGACATTCTTTGATGAGATTAGGCTTAATCGTTCACTTGGGAAAAGAGCTCGCTGTCAAAACTGCAGGAGAGTTGATAAAGACCCTGCCCAACCGAGGTGTCCGGGTACTTCTTGATCCGGAAACCGCTGAGTACCTTGGGCTGTTTGAAGCTTCGTTCGGCAAACAAGATTTAACAGGCAAACTGGATGCAGCACTAGTTTTAGGTGGAGACGGAGCTTTGCTTAATGCTGCACGGTGTCTGGCAGGCACAGGCATTCCCATCCTCGGAGTCAACGTCGGCCATCTGGGGTTCCTTACCGAAGTTGAACTGAAAGGTATGGATGATGCCATAGAAAGGGTCCTTTCAGGCGACTATCAGGTGGAAGAGAGAATGATGGTCCATGCTGAGGTGAGACGAAAAGGCAAAGGAGTTGTAGGAGAATTCATAGGCCTCAACGACGTCGTCGTCACAAAAGGCGCCTTTGCAAGGATGATAAGGTTAGATACGTACATAGGCTCCAGCCTCATCGGAACCTATCCTGCAGACGGTGCCATTGTTGCCAGTCCTACCGGCTCCACAGGTTATTCACTCTCAGCAGGGGGGCCGATTGTCAACCCTGCCATGACAATGCTGATATTGACTTTTATATGCCCACACACCCTAGGAGCACGCTCTTTTGTGGTATCCCCTGAAGATGGCGTGAGAATAGTCTTACAAGCAGAGAATGAGGATGTCATGTTGACAGTCGACGGTCAAGTGGGCTTTAGACTTGAGCACCTGGATGAGGTTGTTGTAAAGCCTGCGGTGCCCAAAACATACCTCATCAGACTGGGCAATAAGGATTTTTATGAAGTCTTAAAGACACGCCTGGCGGAGGGTAAACTGTAATGAGACGTAGACTCAAAAAGGCTGAACGTCAAGGAAAAGTGCTTCAAACCATCAGGGAGAACTCTGTTGAAACCCAGGAAGACCTGGCTATCCTTCTTCAGAAGGCCGGTTTTGACGTCACGCAAGCTACGATCTCCAGGGATATCAAGGAGCTAGGTATTACAAAAACACCTACGGGCAACGGGCGGTACAGATATGTCCTGCCGAAAGAGAAGGCTTTCGAAGATTCTAAGGAGAGAGTCAGACGGCTGTTTCAGGATTCAGTCATATCCATTGACTCCAGCGAGAACCTTATTGTAATCAGGACTCTCATGGGCAATGCACATGCTGTGGCTGCTGTCATAGACGATATGGGTATCCCGAGAATCGTCGGTACAATTGCAGGCGATGATACAATCCTCGTAGTTGTAAAACCCAAGTCTGCTGTAATAAGTGTTATGGAAAAGCTGAACAGGTTAAGGCTTCGGTCTGATGGATAGGCCGGTAACTTGCTTCTTAAGGCGGTCTGGTGGTGGATTCACATGCTTCTTGAACTCCATATCAAGGATTATGCCTTAGTAGACGAGGCCGTGCTTGAGTTCGGCCCGGGATTTAATGTACTCACAGGTGAGACAGGAGCAGGGAAATCTCTGATAATCGGCGCTGTGACGCTTTTGTTAGGTGGACGCGGTGCCACTGAACAGATACGGACCGGGTGTAGTGAGGCCTCCGTCCATGGTGTCTTTTCTGTTTCCAAGGAAGGCGCTCTGGCGAAGCACCTCAGTGGCTTAGGTATTGATCTGGGCGATGATAATACATTAATCATATCTTGCACCATATCCGCATCAGGCAGAAGCCAACGAAGAGTAAACGGCAGTCCGGTGACTCAGGCTATGCTTGCTGAAATTGGAGAATACCTCGTTGATATCCATGGCCAACACGAACATCAATCCCTGCTGAAACAGAAAAGCCATATAGGGTATTTGGATAATTTCTCAGGCGACGAAGGATTAGGCCTTAAGCAGCAGGTAAATGCATATTATCGAAGGCTGAACCGGCTTCAAGCAAGCTACAGGGAGCTCCGCCTAAGCGAGCAGGAACGTGAAAGGAGACTGGATCTTTTAAGATACCAGTCTGACGAGATTGATTCTGCCAGATTAGTGGCAGGGGAAGATGTGGCTTTGGCCAAGGAACAGCATGTGTTGGCTTCTGCAAGTGAGCTCCATGACAGAGCTTCACGTGCTTACTCCTTGCTCCACGGGGAAGACCATGCGTCTTCCGGCATATCTCCCGGAGTTATGGACAGCATTGCTGCTGCACTTGAGGAGCTTGAGGCGATACTCAGCATTGATAACTCTCCTAGCGATTCCAAAGAGCTTCTGGAGACAGCTCTGGCTGCATGCGACGAAGCCGCGAGAAGAATAAGACAGTACAGAGACGGCATAGACAGTGATCCCGCACGTTTGGCAGAGATAGAATCAAGGCTTTTTGCGATTCAGCGCTTGAAGAGGAAGTACGGAGATACCGTCGATGAGATTTTGGAGTACAGAGCCGAAATCGGTGAAGAAATCCGAAGGCTTGAGTCATCTTCAGAAGAGCTTGCTGCCATCGAAAAAGAGATTGCCAAGGTCCGTCAGGATCTGGGGAAAGCTTCTGAAGCGCTTCGCAATGTCCGGATGCGTGCAGCGAAAGTCCTAAGCGAGCGTGTCAGCTCGGAGCTTCAGGAGCTTGCAATGGGTTCTGCCCTTTTCAACGTGGACTTTCGAGATGCGGAAGATCCGGACGGAGTCCCCGTAGGAGGAAAAACACTGGCTGTCACTGCTTCCGGGGTTGATATCGTAGAGTTTCTACTATCTGCAAACCCAGGAGAACCTCCGAAACCCCTTGCCAGGATTGCCAGCGGCGGAGAGATTTCCCGGGTAATGCTTGCCCTTAAGACTATCCTGGCATCAGCGGACGAGGTCAACACACTGATATTCGACGAAATCGATGCAGGTATTGGGGGCAGGACAGGTACGGTCATCGGAGAAAAACTGGCTGCTATAGGCAAGGTACGTCAGGTAATCTGCGTTACACATCTGCCTCAAATAGCTTGTATGGCAGATATCCACTATTCCATAGGCAAGGACGTCAAGGACGGACGTGCGTACACAGTCGTAACCAGGCTCCGGGATTCTGACCGTGTCAGAGAAATTGCAAGAATGCTGGGAGGACACCCTGAGCTTACCGCAACAAGTATTAAACACGCCAAAGAAATGCTGAAAATCGGGTAATAAGTCACACACCTAGCCTCACGAAGGAAATCTTTCTAATCTCTCGAATAGATAGTTAATAGACAATTCAATCAATATTCTCCTGCATCGGATATCGGTCTTACCAAACATCGCACGTAATCTCAGGGACGAAGGGATGGGCGGTTTTATGGATGATGGCAGGATCAAACACCATCCGATACTTGAGTTTGGGGAAGGTCGAGTTGTCCGCTTTACGTTTGACGGCAAAGAGCTGACAGGGTACGAAGGCGAGCCTATCGCCTGTGCCTTACATGCAGCAGGTGTCAGAGTCCTTCGAAAAAGCCCTAACCTGAAAAGGCCACGGGGCTTTTTTTGCGCTATCGGAAACTGTTCATCTTGTTTGATGACAGTGGATGGACGGCCTAATGTAAGGGTTTGTGTGGAACCTTTGCAGGAAGGAATGAACGTGCAAACTCAGGAAGGAAAGGGTGTCCTCCGTGCAGACGACTGAAATATGTGTAATCGGAGCGGGGCCCGCAGGACTTAAGGCAGCTATCTCAGCTCGGGATATGGGAGCTAGAGTAACTATTGTGGATTCCGGCCGGACTCTCGGAGGTCAGCTCGTCAAACAAACCCACAAGTTCTTCGGCTCAAGAGGGCAGTTTGCAGGCATGAGAGGAATCGATATTGCAAAGGTCCTTTCAGACGAGCTTTTGAAAGATCCATCCCGAGTAGATGTATTGTATGACTCACAAGTCGCAGGATTCTACGGTGACGGAATCCTTGCCATCGAAAAAGACGATTGCATCAGGTTCCTTAAACCTGAACGAGTCGTCTGTGCCACGGGAGCGAGGGAGAGGATGCTCCTTTTTGAGAATAACGACCTCCCCGGCGTATACGGTGCCGGAGCTGTACAAACGCTGATGAATGTCTATGGGGTCAGGCCGGGGAAGCGAGTATTAATGGTCGGCGCAGGCAATATAGGCCTCATCGTCAGTTATCAGCTGATACAAGCAGGTGTAGACGTAGCTTGTGTGCTGGAAGCAATGCCTCATGTAGGAGGGTACCGGGTACACGCCGCCAAAATTAAGAGGCTAGGTGTTCCGATTCTTACGTCCCACACGATAAAAGCAGCCCACGGTACAGATGTCGTTCAAGGTGCAACTGCAGTTGCACTGGATTCCAGGTTTCAGCCTGTTCCGGGTTCAGAGCGTTTCTTTGAAGTAGATACTGTCTGTCTCGCGGTAGGCCTTTCGCCCCTTACTGAGCTTTTGTGGCAGGCAGGTTGTAAGATGGGCTATGTGCCTGAACTCGGCGGATATACGCCGCTTCGCCGAGACAACTATGAAACTACCCGGATGGGCGTATTCATCGCGGGAGACCTTGCAGGGATTGAAGAAGCAACATCAGCAATGATTGAAGGGGAAATCGCAGGCCTTGCCGCAGCAAAATCGTTAGGCTATGAAACATGCGATTTTGAGGAGAGGTTCAACCGGGCCAAGGCAGAATTGGAGGGAATGAGACAGGGGCCGACCGGCCTCAAGGTAAGGCAAGGGTTGGCAAAGCTAATGGCGATTACAGAGAGGGTGAGGGCGTTTGGCTAAGAGCTTCGAGGATTCTCCTACAATCCCTGACGCCAGGAGACGGGCTATGGGTCCTGTTGTGGTAATAGAATGCTTTGAGGAGATCCCCTGTGACCCCTGCCATGATGCTTGCAATCAAGGGGCGATTGAGACTTTTGATGATATTAACGGCCTGCCCAAAATAGACTTTACAAAGTGTAACGGGTGTGGAAGGTGTATCCCCGTCTGTCCGGGATTAGCCATATTCGTTGTGGATGAGACATGGAAGGAAGGCCTGGCAGTTGTCAGGATTCCTTACGAATTCCTTCCGTTGCCTGAGAAGGGCCAGCAAGTAAAAGGCCTTTCACGAGACGGAGTCGAGGTGTGTGACGTTAAGGTTGTGAAAGTGGAGAATACCAGACGGCATGATAGAACCCCTGTGGTATGGGTGGAAGTACCCAAGCCTTTTGCCATGGAGGTACGGCACATTCGTGTGGGAGGGACTAGTCTTGAAAAGTAAACAGCCTGCCAAGGACATGTCTGATCCTATGTGGCGCACTTTCGTCTGCCGCTGTGAAGAAGTGACACAAGGCGAGGTCCGCGATCTCATTGCCCAGGGATACACCACTCCCGAAGAGATTAAGAGGGTGACAAGGTGCAGTATGGGATTGTGCCAGGGGCGCACATGCCGTGAACTGCTGCTTGCTGAGGTTGCAAAGGCAAAAGGAGAGGCAGTGGATAAGGTGGCGCCGACAAATTACAGGCCTCCGGCGAAGCCTATCAGTCTCGGCGGCATTGTTGAGGGTGGTGCCCATGATTTGCCATGAGGCTATGCCGGTTCGAACTGAAGACAGCCTTCCGAAGACTGCTGACGCAGTGGTTATCGGCGGCGGTGTGATCGGGACATCCATCGCTTACCACCTGGCAAAGAGGAAGTTTGGACATGTGGTGCTTGTGGAGAAGTCTTACCTTGCTTCAGGGTCCACAGGGCGCTGCGGGGCAGGGGTCAGACAGCAATGGGGCACAAAGCTTAACTGCCTCCTGTCTATCGAAAGTGTTAAAGCCTTCGAGAGGATGGATGAGGAGCTGGGTTACCCAAGGAGTATCGAGTTTAAGCAAGGCGGCTATCTCTTATTGGCATATTCCCAGAGAGAAGCTGAGCAGTTCAAGAAGAACGTTAAGCTCCAGAAAGAGCTGGGTATACCTGTCAGGCTCTTAACTCCCGGGGAAGCAAAGGAAATCGTACCTATACTGAATACGGACGGTATCTATCTGGCCACGTTCTGCCCTACAGACGGCCACGCCAATCCCTTTATTGTTACGTACGCTTACGCTAATGCAGCAAAAAGGCTGGGTGCAGGGATACATACTTTCACTGAAGTCTGTGAGATCACCACCGGATCCGGAAGAGTTGAAAGCGTACGGACTAACAAAGGGAC
>FIZM01000013.1 GCA_900019985.1 uncultured Clostridia bacterium | reverse complement strand
CACCCGAAAATGGCCAATAGCTTCATGCCACAAGCAAGAACTCCCGTTTTTGTTTTTTTGAAAGTTTGAGACCAGCGACTTGTGCTGGGGTCATTCCATTCAAACCGGAATGAGGCCGAACAAAATTAAAGAAAAAGACAAACATGAAAATCAGGTTATTGGCAGAAGCAAAAGAAGAAAAACCTTGTTTAGTTCTGTACCATGCTTTGAACTGCTTGTGAAAACACTCGATAAGATTGTTAGACACATCATCCTTGAAGCTTTCGACTTGAATATGTTTAGAATCGTTAAAAATGGATTTAACAGGCACTTTGTAGGCATAATAACGGTCAGAAACGATAGCGGACGGTTTACCGTATTTGCGTGCATCATTAAGCACAGAAACGGCTTGCGGGGAATTGCGGTAAGGTGATAAATGAAAACCAATAACAAACCTTGTTTCACTGTCAACCACAAACCATATATAGTATTTAACACCAGCGATTTTAACAACAGTTTCATCCACATGCCACTCATCAGAATTCAAGTTCAAAAGCGGCATTAACCGGATGCGCATATCATCAAACATAGGAGCAAATTTAGTGCACCAATTACTGATAGTAGTATGCGAAACCTTGATGTTGAAAGCAGTGCGCAGGATCAGGCTAATGTTGCGGAAAGAGTTTTTACCCAGATAAAACAGGGACAGAGCTGTAATGATAATATGTATGGGATAACGCATACGTTTAAAATCATGTTTTCCAAAAAGCTTAGACATGGAAGGGCTTGTAATGGCAGTGGGTTTGTATACAAAGAAAGAGTGGTTACACTTTTTGTCGCAGCAGCGATAGTTGCTGTAATGCTCATAGTCGTGGTGCAGGAAACTAGCTTTTCCGCAAACTGGGCAGGGCGGATATTTCCGCCGACAATTTGCCCTCTTAGCCCTGGGGCGTTCGGGTGCAAATTGATGATAGCACTTACGGCAGAGATATTTTTGATATCCATCTTTATCTCTACCGTAACGATAAAATGAATGATTGTTATTGCATCTTGGACAGCTAAACTGGTATAATTTCGCCATGAGGACTCGTCTCCTTTCGGGAGGTACTTGTGTTTTGTGGTGAAACTATTGTACCAGAAAGGCTGACGGGTCCTCAACTTTCATTTAACTTTACAATACGTATCAATTTTTCGGGAGGAATCATTATGAACAAAAGCAGGGGAACTTGGTCCACAAAGGCTT
>FIZM01000012.1:422-4942 GCA_900019985.1 uncultured Clostridia bacterium | reverse complement strand
ACATTGTTATAGCCTCCAACACCGGAGCTACTGTTCGTAAGGCATTAGAGCTGGGCGCAAGCGGTCTCTCGGTGATTTGTGTTACGCATCATGTCGGATTCTCCGAGCCCGGAGTCGATGAAATGCCTGAAGATGAACGTAGATACCTCTCATCTCAAGGAGTGAGGATCCTTACAACCACGCACGTCCTGGCAGGTGTTGACAGGGGCCTCAGAAGAAAGTTCGGAGGAGTCTATCCGGCGGAGATAATTGCAAATGCCTTACGAATGATCTCACAAGGCTTAAAAGTATGTGTAGAGATTTCTATTATGGCCTTGGATGCCGGCTTAGTGCCGTACGGAAAGCCAATCATAGCGGTGGGAGGCAGCCGTTCAGGTGCAGACACAGCAGCTGTAATAGTCCCGGAGCATTCGCATAATGTGTTCGACTTGAAGGTTCATGAGATTCTCTGCAAACCGCGGGCATAAGGGGTAGCCGATGTTGCACTCGGGGACGGCGACCTCAGCAGGTCGCCTTGACAAATGACACCCCTTCCTATTATCATGGTGACATTTTCTCAGGCCGCTTATAGGGTGACATTATCACAGACCGATCACACAGAGAAGGCTATTCAGTTGCCTACGAAGAGCGAATGTGCTATCATATGACCACAAGTAAATCGCGCTAAACTTGGTGATGAAGGGGCCTGCCACTGACTACGGAGTACAGAGAGTCGCCCGCTTGCTGAGAGGGCTACCACCAATCGTTAGTGTGCTGCCCACCCTGGAGCTGCGAACGATGAGTTCGACGGGTACCCGCCGTTAAAAGGGATTTTGTGTCCGAAAAGGTATGGATGCGAACTTGAGCGGGAGGCTGTATTCACAGAATACAGCGCCAATCGAGGTGGTACCGCGGAGGTTACATAGCCTTCGCCCTCACAATGGGCGAAGGCTTTATTATTCTTTATGTTGTAGCAGATTGGCCAACATTCAACATAGAAATAGCCTGTTTTCTACGATATGTGAATTAGGTTCCTTATAGCGAGATTAGGAGGGATATCGGTATGGCAGAGAACTCGCAAGAATTCGTGCAGCATATAGCTTCAAAGTCAGAGAATTTTTCCCAATGGTACCTGGACGTTGTCCTCCGTGCCGAACTGGCTGATTATGCTCCTGTGAGAGGCTGTATGGTGATACGTCCTTACGGGTACGGCATTTGGGAGAATTTGAAGGGTCTTCTTGACAAGCGCTTCAAAGCCACAGGGCACAAAAACGCCTATTTCCCGCTGTTTATACCAGGAAGCTTCCTCGAGAAAGAAGCTGAGCACGTTGAAGGCTTCGCTCCTGAAGTTGCCTGGGTAACTCGAGCAGGCAATGAAGATCTGGCAGAGCCTCTTGTCGTAAGGCCGACATCTGAGACGATCATAGGGCACATGTACGCAAAGTGGATTAAGTCATGGAGAGATCTTCCGGTTCTGATAAATCAATGGGCAAACGTTGTGCGCTGGGAAAAGACAACCAGACTGTTTCTGCGAACCTCTGAATTCTTGTGGCAAGAAGGGCATACCTGTCACAGAACGAAGGAGGAGGCGGAAGAAGAAGCCCTGAAGATGCTTGAAGTATACAGACGCTTCCTCACCGAAGACTTGGCAATACCCGTTCTGACAGGCAAAAAGACAGAGCGAGAAAAATTTGCCGGAGCGGTTACCACGTATTGTGTTGAAGCCCTTATGACCGACGGCAGGGCTCTACAGGCCGGCACATCCCATGATCTGGGCCAGAATTTCGCAAAAGTATTTGATATCACTTTTCTTGACAAAGACAACCAGCTGAAATATGTATGGCAGACTTCTTGGGGTGTTTCAACGCGGCTAATCGGTGGCATTATAATGGTTCACGGAGATGAACGAGGCCTTGCTGTGCCTCCTAGAGTCGCTCCCACACAGGTAATAATCGTGCCGATAATGCCTCCGCCCCATGAAGAGACTGTCCTTGCTGCAGCGCGTGATGTCTTCGAGCGGCTGGATAAAGTCTCGAGAGTTGAAATAGATGCCAGAGAAGAATTCTCGCCTGGCTGGAAGTTCAATGAATGGGAGTTGAAAGGAGTCCCCATCAGGTTGGAGATCGGGCCTCGTGATGTCAAGGCAGGAAAAGTAGTCCTAGTGCGCAGAGACACCGGAGAAAAAATCAGTGTTCCCATGGACAACCTGGAGAGCGCAGTAACAGATCTGCTAAACAGCGTTCAAGAAGGGCTTTACGCTCGAGCTAAACAGTTCATGGATGAGAATACTCATACCCTCGTCGATTACGAAGAGTTCAAGGCTGTAATGGAGAATAAGCGAGGTTTAATATATGCTCCATGGTGCGGCTCGGACGAATGCGAAGCAGCTATAAAAGAAGAAACAGCGGCTACCATCAGGTGCATTCCCTTAGATGCGAAGCCCAGCGATGAAAAGTGCATTTACTGCGGAAAAAGCTCTACCTCAGGTTACTGGGTTTACTTCGCAAAAGCATACTGATGCTCTATCCGACTTAAGAGAGCCGGAAATAATTAAGGGAGACGGTGAAAATCGTCTCCCTTAAATGTTTTTCAGCCTGAGCTTATATAAACATGTCATTCGTTACAGGACAGCTAGCAAACAGAGCGGGATTTTGCTATCTCTTCAACTACCTCCAGCACGTAGGAGATGTTTTCCCGGGAAATATGCCTGTGAGTTACCATTCTTACGCCTGTGGGCGGACGAAGAGACGCTCTGACTTTGCGCATCTCCAGCTCCTTAAGGAACGACACACTGTCAAAGCCAAGCTCGCCAACGTCAAAGTAAACCATATTCGTCTGGACAGTCTCGAGCTCTACCTGGATACCAGAAATCTCAGCCAAGCCTTCTCCGAGATAGCGCGCATTAATATGGTCTTCCTCCAACCGATCTACCATGGTTTCTAAAGCAACAATCCCGGCCGCAGCGATAATTCCTGCTTGGCGCATTCCTCCGCCCAGCATCTTTCTGTACTTTCTCGCCCGCTCAATAAACTCCCTGGAACCGACAACAACAGAACCCACCGGTGCTGACAAACCTTTTGAAAGGCAAAACATTACAGAATCGAATGGCTGGGCGAGCTCTCTAGCATCAACACCTAGAGCGACAGCTGCATTGAATATTCGAGCTCCGTCAAGATGTGTGGACAGCCCTCTGTCTTTAGCCACATCACAAATAGCACGGCTCTGTTCCACAGATGTGACTGTCCCACCACCTCGGTTGTGAGTGTTCTCTACGGCAATAAGTGTGGGAGTAGGATAATGGATATCTTCGCCTCTGATAGCCTTCTTAAGATCGTCAGGGTCAAGTACACCGTGGTTTCCTTTGACAAGCCGAGGTATTACACCTGCTACAGCAGAGATACTACCTACTTCGTAATAGTATATGTGACACTCGGACTCCATGATCACCTCATCGCCACGATGAGTATGGGCCAACACAGACACTAAGTTGCCCATAGTCCCCGAAGGCACCAGCAAACCTGCTTCCTTGCCTAACCTGCTTGCAGCCATAGCTTCCAACCGGTTTACAGTTGGATCTTCCCTGCTACAATCGTCACCAACCTGAGCCGAGATAATGGCTTGGAGCATCTCCGGAGTAGGCTGTGTAACTGTATCACTTCTTAGATCAATAAAAGTCTCCATCTTCCTCATCCCAACCATCAATATAATCCAAAGAGGTTATTCGTGTCCTGATTGCTGCCACTCTTTGCTTAAGAACCATTGATCCTTACGCGGGTCATGATACATCTCAAAGCTTGCGCCATCCTCAGTAATCACACGATAGAACTGCCTACCACGCTGATTCCACCAGTCTTTGCCGGAACCTCGTCTGCCGACAGGCGCTTGAAAGCCCCTATCCTGCCATACCCTGACTATCTCTCGGATGGTAAACTCCTTACCGCCACGGATAAAACTTCGCGGCTCATTACCGTCCTCAGCAAGTGTCACAGTAATCTTCTCATTAAGAAACCTCAGCATCATGAAGCCCCCTCAGCTTCGTTATCTGTCTCTTCGTTAAGGCCGATATCAAGCTGTAGTGTGCCCTGAGCGTCCTCTTTCTTCCTGCTCCTTGTGGAAGTCCTTGTTGTAAGAAGCGGCCTGACAACGGCTATGATATCACGATGCACTTCAAGGGGAGGACGATTACCGTCAATGATAACGATATTCTCGCCTCTCCGCTGAAGCATTTCAATGATGCGAAGGTAATTATTGGCTACCTGCTCCAATTTGGCAGTGTCTTCATAGAGCTCAACATGCCACCTGGATTTATTGCGTCTTCTTTCAGCCACCAAAGGCGGAACTTGAATGAAAATAGTTAGATCAGGTGTGATACATTTCGAGTTTATTGCCTCGACCCACTCAAGGTCCATGTTGAGGGATTGATAAGCAAAAGATGAAAGATAATACCTGTCACATACGACAACAATACCGTTTTCAAGCTTGGGCTTAATGTCTACCTCCAGATGGTCCACACGGTCTGCGGCAAAAAGCAAGGCAAGGCT
>FIZM01000012.1:0-394 GCA_900019985.1 uncultured Clostridia bacterium | reverse complement strand
GTACAACCGGCACCGTCAATCCCCTCGAGGACAATGAATTTGCCTCTTTTCATCGATAGCTCCTCTTTACTCTCTGCTTCGGTCACAGACATAATACCTCAGAGGAGCTGCCTGTGCACCGCGAAGCAGGCATTTTGTTAATCTATCCTGATACCCTGTTAAACCTGGACGAGCACTCTTCCAAGTTTTCCTTCCTACGCCATTATAGCACATTTAACTGTCATTTATCTTGCTAAGACTGCAATCTGAGTCGCTTTGATATAAGAGCCAGTCCTTCTTGAAGTATGTCAGAGTCTCCTCCGAAACCGATTCTAAAGTGTCCTTCTACCTCGAAGCATGCTCCGGGTATCACAAGCACACTGTCGATTTCAGCCAGATCGCCTGCTATCTTCAC
>FIZM01000011.1 GCA_900019985.1 uncultured Clostridia bacterium | reverse complement strand
TTCCATCATCCCTGCCACGGGAAAAGCAGTGGCAAACGGATATGGAGCCACCTCAACCTTGGCCCTGGTGAACGCACCGACCAAAGCGGATTTCCCCACATTCGGAAAGCCTACAACAGCGACTTGTCCGGCGCCGTGCCTTTCAACGAGAAAGGGATCGCGCCTGCCTGCTTTGGCCTTTTTTTCACTTTCATCGCGAAGTCTTGCCAACCGGCGCTTTATGTCAGCTTGAAGCTTCTCAGTGCCCTTGTGTTTTGGAATGACAGCCAGCATATCCTCAAGGGCCGCGATCTTCTCGGCGGCGGTCTTCGCGCGTCTATAGACCTCTTCAGCTTCAATATACTGCGGTGGGAGGTTGGCCGGCATAGAGTCACCTGTCCTTACAGCGAAAATCGTCTTGCCATAACCACATCTGCCCAAGACAGATGTGGGCAGAAGGTCCTCTTATTCTTAATTGTAGCATAGTGCCCTGAATTCCTGCTGAATCCGGAATATCTAACTTATCTCTGTCCTCATCTCTGTCCTCACCCCTCTCCCGGCTGCTTCCATATGCTATCTGTTACTCTACTTTTTTGTTTGAACGGGTCATATCTGATTATCAGTAGAAGATATCTTACACCGCCACGATGACTTGCCGGGTGGCCGGATGATTTCCCAGCGTTGCCATGATGCCCCAAGTCAATTTTTGCGATTGCCCGGGATCATGGTATAGGGTATAATTGCGCAGGTAGAAGGGCTAATAGAACTGCCGCGTGAGGAGGAGAGCCATGTACATCAACAGTACCGTGCAGCCGCCAAAGGTCGCATATTTCTGTATGGAGTACGGGTTGCACGAAGAGTTGAAGATTTATGCAGGAGGTCTTGGTATCCTTGCCGGAGACTATCTGAAGTCCGCATGTGATCTGGGACTCCCTGTAGTTGGAATCGGTATCCTCTGGCGACAGGGGTACACTCAACAAATGATAGGGCAGGATGGTAGGCCGTTCGACATCTATCCATCCTATTCCTATGATTTCCTTAAAGATGCCGGAAAGACAGTAAGCGTAAAGATACGCGGGCGAGATGTCAAGTGCAAGATATGGATGGTAGACAAGTACAAGAACGCACCTTTGTACCTTCTTGACACACATCTCCCGGAAAATGAAGACAAGTCGATTACAGGGCAATTATACGGCGGATTCGAAGAAGACCGCATAGCTCAAGAAATCGTCCTGGGAGTCGGCGGAGTAAGGGCACTGCGCGCCCTTGGCATCGATGTGGATATATACCACTTCAATGAAGGGCACGCTGTTCTTGCAGGCATTGAACTGATCAAAGAGAAAATGGCCGGCATGGGCCTAAGCTTTGAACAGGCGATAGCTTTAACCAGGCACGAGGTGGTGTTTACCACGCATACACCTGTAAGAGAAGGGAACGAAGCTCACAGTCATGACGTCTTGCAGTACATGGGCGCATACAACGGCTATTCCCGGAGTCAAATGGCGAGTGTCGGAGGAGATCCCTTCAATATGACAGTGGCAGGCTTGCGCCTGGCCAGAATCGCCAATGCCGTAGCAAAACTTCACCGAGTGACTTCCAACAGAATGTGGAAGGACGTATCGGGCAAGGCGCCGATTATCAGCATAACAAACGGCGTCCATCCGGCCACATGGCAAGATGGAACAGTGCAGCAGGCTTACGATAGCGGCGGCAATTTGTGGGCCGCACATATGCAGGCAAAACTCGCCCTGCTCTCTGAAGTCCATGCAAGGTGCGGAATAACCTTGAATCCCGGCAAAATCCTCATAGGATTTGCCAGGAGAGCCGCTCCCTACAAGCGTAGCGACTTAATCTTCCGTAAGCTGGATGTTATCGAGCCTTACCTGAGATCCGGCGAGATCCAGCTGGTTTTCTCGGGAAAGGCGCATCCCATGGATGGAGCAGGCAAAGACATCGTGGCCAATCTCGTGCAAATGACTAAGAGGTATCCCAACAGCGTAGTATTTGTGCCTGACTATGACATGGAAGTAGGCCGTATGCTGACGCGCGGATGCGATGTGTGGTTGAACAACCCGCGTCGCCCCAATGAAGCAAGTGGAACCTCAGGCATGAAAGCTGCCATGAACGGAGTGCTGAACCTAAGCACTTTGGACGGATGGTGGCCGGAAGCCTGTAAGCACGGGGTAAACGGATGGCAATTCGGAGACGGATACGAAGGGCCAAGCCAGGACCTCCATGACCTAGATGCTTTATACAAGACGCTGTTTTCCGAGGTCCTGCCCACCTACTATGGTAACCCGGATAGATGGGTTCAAATGATGAGAAACAGCATAAGAGATATAAGAGAGCAGTTCTCATCAGACAGGATGGTGGAGGAGTACTACAGCAGGCTGTATATTCCTACTGCAGCGTCAAAGCAAATAGCAGTGCTGGCTAACAATACAAGGTGTATGCCTGCCTAGGTATGTCACCGTGAGATTGCCGGCCATACGAATGTTGACTACCGGCAATGCTCGAAAGTCAAAGGTATATGCCTGCCTAGGCATGTCACCGTGAGACCACCGGCCATACGAGTGTTGCCTTCCGGTAATGCCGGGAAGTCAATGGAAGACATCCTGATCAGAAAAAATCCTGCCCGCAAATCCAGGGCAGGATTTTTTACCATTATCATTGTAGCATGCATAACCCAGCACAGTGCAGGCAATCCAATGCAATACACGAAACCCAATAAAATGCAGGTACCCCCATACTACACAAAGCATCCAATACAATACAGTGAATCCAACACAATGCAGGTAATCCAAGGTGATACAATACATGCAACCCTATTCAATACAGGTGGTCTAATGCGATGCAGGTAGCTTAATGCAATACAGGCAGCCCAATCCGATTGCACACTCATAACCCAATGACACGCTCGCAACTCAATGAAAAACTCGCAACCCAGCAATAAACCTGTAACTTGGTGAAAAACCCGTAACCTAATGAAAAACTTGCAGCCCAATGAAGAGCCTGCAAGTCACTGAAAACATGGAAAAAAGCAACAATTGCAGCGAACTCCGTTACTCAGAAGCAGCTGCTACGTATACCCGGTTTTTCCCTTCATGTTTAGCCCGGTAGAGGGCATGGTCGGCTTCATATACCAGCCTTGATACCTCATCAACGTTATTTGTGCCGGAGCATCCGATACTCACAGTTATCTCAGCGTCGAAAGGCAGCTTACACTCCCTGACTGACCCGCAAATCCTTTCCGCAATAGAAAGCGCCTGCTCGAGAGAGGTGTTCCACAGAAATACGATAAACTCTTCCCCGCCCCACCTGACAATCAAGTCTTCTTCCCGGACTGACTTTCTCAAAGTAGATGCTACGGTACAAAGAGCCCTGTCTCCGAACTCATGTCCGAACCTATCGTTAAGGCTCTTAAAATCGTCAATATCAACAAACAAGACAGCGGCAGGAAGCTTGTCCGGACTCAGTGTCCTGCTAAGGTAACGTCTGAACCCCTCCCTGTTGGCAACACCGGTGAGAGAGTCTGTTGCAGCTCGAACCGATTCTTGCTCATAGGCATGGGACAGATAGAACTGTCTCCATAGAGCGTAAATAGCAGAAAGGAAGAATAGAATCGCAACAATACCGCCTGTCTGGGCAAGCTGAATCAGAAGGAGCGAGAAAAAATAGTAGCTTGGCACAAACCAGCGCACGCTCTTTTTCAAAGAGCTTGTTAACCTTGCTGTAAACCGAAGTTCAGGATCGGTAATATACGAAAACAAACTATGAGCAGCAGTTAGAACCACGTGATATGTGAGAATCATTACAAGTCCTCTAAGCAAACCTTGAAAAGATAATGGCTCTAAAAGGTTGGAGGTTCCCCAGAAAGCTACCATGATGCCATTGGCAGCGAGCAGCGCAATAGCTACACTACCCATATTGAAGGAAATCCGAGGAATTTGGCTGCGGTTACGAATACCGTGCCAGAGAAACGAAGTCAAAATCAACCACGCGGCACCTGGAAGCCCTGTTGTGGAAAGAGCAGCAATCACAAGAGGATAACCTGGCATAAAGGCTGCGTCTGCTGTTAAGAAGACGGCCTTATCAGAGAAAAGAAGATAGGACAACGCCCAGCATCCCACCAAAAGCCAGCTGCTCTCCAGCTCTTGAGTTGCTGCTATCCATGCGAGGATTATAAGGCCCAGGATACCAATTATCCATTCATAAGCTTTGAGGGTTCGTTGATTACCCACTGGAAAACCCTCCAAGTGCACACTATCTCGCCCTTTGGATCCTGTTGCCGGTAGCTGTGTAGAATTCTCCGGAATCCGTGCAAAGGAAAGGCTTGTCTAAACCAATTATATAATACCGTAGTTGAAGGAAATTACCAAGCCTTTCCTTTACAAATAACTCCTGTAAACCCTCGCTATCCTAGCCCCTACAGCTAAATCAACACTCTTAGTGGCAGAGAGCTTACCGCGCGAAGGAAAACCTTCGGCGCGACCGAAAACCCAACGCGTATGGGAAGCCTGCTGCGTGACGGAGAGCTCACCACATGACGGAAAACCTACCGCCTGACCGAGAACCTGCCGCATGTGGTAAGCATATCGCCTGACGAAGAGCCCACCACATGACGGAAAGCCTACAGCATACTGGGAAAGCCTGCTGCGTGACGGAGAGCTCACCACATGATGAAAAACCTACCGCATATAGAAAGCCTACTGCTAACATTGCTGTCCTGGCCGCAATTTGCCCGCTCAAAGGCTTATCTACGGTTGATCGAGTGCTGCCTTCTACTCCCTTTCCGAGAGCAAGCATCCGCTGTGGTCGAAAATGTGCCACAGAAAGGCTGTTTGGTGGAAGGTTTTCTACCACAGTTTTGAGCGTAAGCTCGAAAATGGTAGAGTCTCGACCACCAGGAGGCTCAAAGGTGGAAGGATTTCTACCACGATCAGGCGTTAAGGTGGTAGGATATCGACCACCACGCCTCCCATAATCTTACAAATCACGGTTTGGTGGTCGAAACTCGCCCACATTTTCTGAAAAGGTGGGCGAAAAACTGCCACATTTTCCAAAAAAGTGGTAGAAATCCTTCCACCTGAGCCCGAAAAAGCCCCCAAAACCCGCTTGAAGCCTGAAAATGTGGTCGATTCTCTACCACCTGAGCCGGTTTGGGTGGTTCAGAATCGCCCATTTATGAACGTTTGCTCGAAAAAATCCGAAAGTGTGGTCGAAATTGAACCACCTCTTTAAGAAAAGGTGGTTGAAAACAGACCATTTATGAGCATTTGCTCACAAAATCGGAAAGAGTGGTTCAGACTTAATCATCGTTTCAGAGAATGTGGTTGAAACGGAAGGACACTTTGTGTCAGTCTACAGACGACATTTCATCCAGGATCTTTTCTACGTTCCCGCGAACGTCTGCGGATATCTTGTCAAGGGCTTCCGGGTCACAAGCCTCGAACCGCAAAACAAGGACAGGCTGGGTATTTGACGCTCTTACGAGCCCCCACCCTTGCGGGAATTTTACTCTCACCCCATCTATGCGATCCACGCGAAAATCCTTTGAGTAGAGGTCCGCTATCCGCTCTACTACAGCCTGCTTCAGGTATTCCGGGCACTTCAACCTGATCTCAGGAGTGTTGCAAGCTGTTGGAAGGGTTTCTGCGATTTCTTGGAGGGTTCTGTCCTTGCGTGATAACAATTCAAGTAGTCTTGCACCTGCATATATCGCGTCATCGTACCCATAGTATGTATCGGCGAAAAACAGATGGCCACTCATTTCGCCTGCAAGCACAGCCTTATCCTCTTTGAGCTTAGCCTTGATTAACGAGTGTCCGACTTTCCACATTATCGGCTTTCCGCCTGCTTTCTCAATCTCTTCAAACAGCGCTTCAGAACACTTCACCTCACCGATAATCTTCGCCTCAGGTCGGCGCGAAAGAATATCCCTTGCGAAGATAATGAGGAGCTGGTCTCCCCAGAGAATATCTCCTTCACCGGCTACCACCCCGATCCTGTCAGCATCCCCGTCAAAAGCTATGCCTACTTCTGCACCTGTTTCCTGCATCTTCTTAGTGAGGTCACTGAGGTTTTCGGGGACTGTCGGATCAGGATGGTGATTCGGAAATGTAGGATCAGGCTCAGAATAGAGCTCTATTACTTCATGCCCCATACAGCGATAAAGATCAGGCGCCACAATATTCCCCGTGCCATTGCCTGCATCCACTACTACCTTTATCCTACGCCCCTCAGGCTTTATGCGAAGCGCCTCACAGATTTCATCAATGTATTTCTCATTCAATGACACAGTAACACAAGTGCCTTCTTCTCTGGAGATGAAATCCTCTCTTATCATGATTTCTCTGAGTTCCTGAATTGCCTTGCCGTAGATGGTGGATTTGCCGAGGCATATTTTGAAGCCGTTTTCATTAGGAGGATTGTGACTTCCTGTAATCATCACTCCGCCGCCTACATCCAAGTTGAATAAGGCATAGTAGAGAATAGGGGTAGGGACAAGCCCGATATCGTAGACATCAATTCCGCTTCCCAAGAGCCCTTTCACAAGCTCGTCGCGGAATGTCAAGGAACTTGCTCTTGCATCCATACCTACTGCAACAGCTTTTACATTTTCCCGTGCGTAAAGACTTCCCAAAGCCCGCCCCAAAAGAGACACAAATTCCAAAGTCAAGTCCTTGTCCACAACTCCGCGTATGTCATACTCTCTGAAAACATGGCCGGGAATGTTAACATCAGTTCGCTTCATGACAGTGTCACCGATATGGGTCATTGACTTTCCCCCCAAAGCGAGCATTGCCAGACAATGGCTTTGAACCCTTTAGACACCTCTTTTTGATTATCCTTCCCCGGCATCTTACAGAAGATGCCTTAAACAGTCTTAGACGTTTACGAAATCTCAAAAAGCCCGAAATCCAAACTTTAGATCACTATGCTAAAAGATGTGTCTTGGGCAGGCTTACAATCAAAGTGTAACTAAGATCAAGGCGTAACGATGTCTAATGGGTTCAAATAGAATCAAGAATTAACCTAAGCCGGCAAAACCGCCCCAGTCTTAGCTAGCAGCATATTTCTGCTATAAGCATCCCGACGATTATCAGCGCAGCACCTGTCAGTTGGATGCCTGCCAAAGTCTCACCCAACAGCCACCATCCGAACAACCCGGCAAACACGGGTTCAGTGGCGAATATAATCGCTACATGCGTTGGGTCAGCAAACTTCTGAGCAAAATTCTGCACAAATAATGTTAAGGCCGTTGCAAAAACTCCGAGGAATCCGATTAGAGCAATATCCAGGCCTGAAGGAGAGAACAACAAAGTATGCCCTAATACAAAGGTTCTAAGCCCTACTACACCAAGGGCTGCAATAGCTACAGTCCAAAGCTGTATAAGAACGAGTATGTGCACGTCATACATGGGCGCAAACTTGCCCACTGTCACTATTTGAAAACCAAAGGCTATAGCACCCAGCAAAGAGAGGAAATCTCCTATTTGGATTGTGACAGCTTCCGAAAAATCGAGGCTGAGGAGAGCTAGGCCTATGGTGGCAAAGACTACTCCGATTACAGACGCTGTATCAGGAGATCGTCTCAGAAGCAATGCAGAAAAAACAGGGACTAATACTACGGACAAGCCTGTAATGAAGCCGCATTTTGAGGCAGTAGTATACTCGAGGCCAATAGTCTGGAAGACGTAGCCTGAAAAAAGGATAAGCCCTATTATTACGCCGGCTCTTACAGCCTTTCGGTCAACTTTCCCGATTCGCGGCGCAACAATCAAAGTCGCGATTACAGAGGCCACAAGGAACCTCATCCCGATTAAAGCAACCGAGTCTACGCTTGCAAGGACTTCTTTTGCAATGGCAAATGTACTGCCCCATATAAGGGAAATGAGAAGAAGCAACCCGTCAGCGATCCAGCGCTGATAAGAACCTGTAAGCAAAGACTTCTTCCCGTTGATACCATTTTCAGCGTTAGCTGCCACTCTTGCTATCACCTTTCTCTCTCAAATCAACTGCATCTCCGCTGGCCACAGTGACGGCTTCCGGTATGCATTTAACGCACATCCACGGATTTGTAGCACATACGCCTTGAGCACGCGCTTTTAGATCCCAATATATTTGCTTGTGCTTCTTGCGTCTACATCTCATCCACTGAGCGCATGCAACCTGCCAGACCGCTCATTGAGATAAACGCTGACGCAACAGTTCATTTACCATCTTCGGATTCGCCCGGCCTCTCGTGAGTTTCATCACCTGTCCTACCAGGAACCCGATGGCCTTGTCTTTCCCTGCCTTTATCTCGTCGGCCACCTCTTGATTCTCCCCTATTACCTGATCGACGATTCTCAGGAGTTCGTCTTCATCAGCAATCTGCACAAGGCCCTTTTCCTTGACTATCACTTCCGGGGATTTCCCTTCGGCAAACATCTCTTCAAAGACGGTCTTTGCAATCTTACCGCTGATAGTCCCTTTATCGATCATCTTCAGCATATCAGCTAGGTCTCCGGGAGATACTTTTACTTCTCCAATTTCTGTGCCCGTTGCGTTCATCAGCCTCAAAAGCTCTCCCATGATCCAATTGCTCACAGTCTTTGCGGATCCGTCATATTCTCTGACAGCTGCCTCAAAGTAATCTGCAAGTTCCCTCGTATCAGTCAAAAGAGCTGCATCGTACTGGGGAAGCTCGTAATCGCTTATGAACCGCATGCGCCTGGCCCCGGGAAGCTCAGGAAGAGTTGTCTTGACCTCTTCCACCCAGGCCTTCTCGATCTTGAGCTTTGGAAGATCGGGTTCAGGGAAGTATCTGTAGTCTTCCGCGCGCTCTTTCAGTCTCATTGAGACAGTAACCTGGCTTGCCTCATCCCAGTGTCTCGTTTCCCTGACAACTTCCCCGCCATTTGCCACTACGTCAGACTGACGCCGGACTTCATATTCAAGGCTCCTCTCAACAGCCCTGAAGGAGTTGAGGTTCTTAAGCTCCACCTGAGTTCCGAACTTATCCGACCCTTTAGGCCTTATTGAGATGTTGACATCACACCGCAAAGACCCTTCTTCCATCTTGCAGTCAGATACCCCCAGGTAAAGCAGGATGCGCCTTAGCATTAGAAGGTACTCATACGCCTCCTTCGGCGACCTTATGTCCGGCTCGCTGACGATCTCAAGGAGAGGCACGCCTGCGCGGTTATAGTCTTCCAGAGAATAAGCTGCACCTGTGATAGTGCCGCCTTCGTGAACTGACTTGCCTGCATCTTCCTCAAGGTGCACTCGCTTAATCCGCACTCTCCGCTCTGTTCCGTCTACCACTACATCAATGTACCCGTCAGCACCAATGGGAAAAGCGTTTTGCGTAATCTGATAATTCTTGGACAGATCGGGATAGAAGTAATTCTTTCTATCAAATCGGGATGACTCTGTGACCCTGCAGTTCAGCGCAAGGCTTGTCTTAATCCCGTATTCAATAGCCTTCTTGTTCAAGACAGGCAAAGCTCCGGGAAGTCCCAGACAAACAGGACATGTATTGGAATTCGGGGGAGCGTCAAACCTTGTAGAACAAGGGCAGAACAATTTCGATTCAGTCTTAAGCTGCACGTGGACTTCTATTCCTATTACAGGCTCAAACACTCATCTCACCCCCAGCAGGCTCCTTGGTATACTTTTCGATTTCCGGGTTTCTCTTATGGAACTCAGTGGCCTGTTCGAAAGCATAGGCTGCTCGAAGCAAAGCTTCCTCATTATACTGCCTGGCCATTATCTGGAGCCCAATTGGCATACCTTCTTCATCAAACCCGCATGGAATTGAAACTCCCGGGATTCCTGCCAGGTTAGGCGGTACAGTGTAAACATCCGACAGGTACATCTCCAACGGGTCCCTGGTTTTCTCTCCTGCCTCAAATGCCACAGTCGGCGAAGTCGGGCCGACGAGGCAGTCACAAACCTCAAAGACTTCCCTGAAATCCCGGGTAACCAGAGAGCGCACCCTGAGGGCTTCGCCAAAGTACTTGTCGTAGTTCTCCGCTGACAGCACGTACGTCCCCAGGACTATCCTGCGTTTCACTTCAGGCCCGAAGCCTTCCCCTCTGGACATCGCCATCATGGTCATGGAATCATCGCTTCCCGTGGCGCGATATCCGTACCTTACCCCGTCGAACCTAGCAAGGTTTGAGCTGGCTTCAGCTGAAGATATGACATAGTAAGCAGCAAGGGAATGCTTTAAACTGGGCATGGAAACCTCTACGACCTTCGCGCCCAGCTCCTCCAGCTTATCCAGGGCCTTCATAAACGCATCCCGCACAGTCCCGGAAAGCCCTTCATCAAGATACTCTTTTGGGACACCCACTTTCATTCCCTTGATATCAGGGACCAAACACTCGGTGTAATCAGGCAATTCACCTGGATAGGACTGCGAGTCCTTAGAATCATAGCCGGCAATCGCGCCAAGGATCAAAGCGCAGTCCCTGACATCCCGCGTCATCGGACCGATATGGTCCATTGAAGATGCATACCCGATTAAGCCGTACCTTGACACCAGGCCGTAACTGGGTTTTAAACCTACGATACCGCAGAAAGATGCAGGCTGCCGAATCGACCCTCCGGTGTCTGAGCCAAGTGCGCAAACAGCTTCGCCTGCTATTACCGAAGCAGCACTGCCTCCGCTCGATCCCCCAGGCACCCTCTTCAAATCCCACGGGTTTCTCGTAGGAAACATTGCAGAATTCTCTGTGGAAGATCCCATAGCGAATTCGTCAAGGTTAGTCTTGCCTATGATAATCGCACCTTTGTCTTTAAGACGTTCTACAACAGTAGCATCGTAGAAAGGTGTGAAGCCCTCCAGAAAGCGCGACGCAGCCGTAGTCCTCAATCCTTGTGTGCAGATATTGTCCTTTATCGCAACAGGAAGCCCTTCAAGAGGCCTTGCAGGTTCGCCTCCTGCAAGCCTTGCGTCAGCCTCCTTGGCCTTTTTGAGAGCCTCTTCGCCTGCGACAGTAATATACGCTCTAATCTTGCTGTCAATAGCTGAGATCCGGTGAAGTATAGCAGCAACTACCTCCTCCACACTGACCTCTTTCCGTCTTATCATGGGGAGAAGTTCATGGGCTTTGAGTTCATTCAGTCTCAATGGCGTCCCCCTCCTATCTTCTGCAGCCTCTCGCACCATGCCCTTTAGTCTACTTCCAGGATCCTTGGAACCTTGAAGAACCGGTCTTCCCTGTCCGGAGCGTTTGACAAAGCTTCTTCAGGATCCGCGGAAGGCAATACAGTATCCTCTCTAAACACATTACCAAGCTCAGATGGGAATATCATCTCGTCCATATCTTCCGTATCAACCTCTGCCAAAGAGTCAATGATCCGCGAGATCTCAGACAACTGCTCAGCGAACAAAGATTGCTCATCTTCGCTCAACTCGAGCCTGGCAAGGATTGACATGCGTTCTACATCTTCCTTGGTGATACTCATATTTCGTCCCCCTTAAGCATCCTCTCGAACTCTTCTTCAGTAAGGATTGTAATTCCAAGGGCTTTCGCTTTGTCGTATTTGGACCCGGGGTCTTTCCCCACTACTACGTAGTCGGTTTTCTTTCCGACGCTCCCGGAAGTCTTTCCGCCTGATTCGAGGACTCTTGCCTCCGCCTCTTTTCTGGTAAATCTCTCCAACGAACCTGTAAACACCACAGTCTTTCCGGTAAAAACGTTTGTTCTCTGAGCTGAAGCATCAGCTCGAGGTTCAACCATATTAACGCCCTTCGCCTGCAAATTGCCAATGGCTTCCAGGTTCCGGGGATTCCCGAAGAATGCCACTATGCTCTCTGCAACCTTAGGGCCGACTTCAGGAATACTGATAAGCTCATCATATGTAGCTTTGGACAACTTATCCATAGACCCAAAATGAGACGCAAGATCGCGAGCGGTCCTCTCTCCCACAAGGCGGATGCCCAACGCATTTATCAACCTATGGAGAGGCCGGCTCTTGGACGCCTCGATTGCGTTAAGAAGGTTTTCGGCGGATTTCTCCCCCATTCGTTCCAGATTAACCAGGTCTTCAAACTTGAGGGAATAAATATCGTCAACCCCGCTGACAAGCCCGGACTTAAGCAATTGAGATACAATCTGCGGCCCCATGCCTTCTATGTCCATGGCATCCCTTGACGCAAAGAAGATTATCCCTTCCCGGATTTGAGCAGGACAAGTCTCATTAGTGCAGCGAGATGCCACTTCACCTTCGGGCCTTACCACATCACTACCGCATTCCGGACATTTTGTAGGCATTGTGAACTCCCGCTCATTGCCTGTCCTTCTCTCAGGTATAACCTTGACAACTTCAGGGATGATATCCCCGCCTTTTTCTATGACAACCGCATCTCCTATGCGGATATCCTTCGACCTTATAATATCTTCATTATGAAGGCTGGCCCTTGAGACGACTGAGCCTGCAAGCTCAATAGGCTCAAGCAAAGCTACAGGCGTAAGAGTACCTGTCCTCCCCACCTGAACAATGATATCTTTTACAACAGTCGTCCCTTGCTTTGCAGGGAATTTGTAAGCTGTTGCCCAACGAGGGCTCCGTGCCGTGCTACCGAGCCTTGCTTGTTGATCCAGGGAATTGACTTTCACCACTATGCCGTCGATCTCATAGTCGATATCTTCTCTCTTGTCATTCCAGGTTTCGGCGTAATCCATAACTTCGTCGATGCTCCGACATAGTTTCACATTGGGATTTACCCGAAATCCGCATTCCCTCAAAAAATCCAAGACTTCCATTTGGGTACCCAATGTAACTCCGCTGACATTGCCTACACCGTAAACAAAGATATCCAGCTGTCTTGAGGCAGTAATCCTTGGATCAAGCTGCCTCAGAGAACCTGCAGCCGCGTTCCTTGGGTTCGCAAAGAGCGCCTCTCCCTTTAATCTACGTTCCTCATTGAGCTTTCTGAATTCCCGCCGCGGCATGAAAACCTCGCCGCGGACATCGACTGTCACCGGGTTTTGATACCTTATGCGCATAGGTACGGAACGGATGGTTTTCAGGTTATGAGTAACATCTTCCCCGCGAGTGCCGTCGCCTCTTGTGGCACCGCGCGCAAAATACCCGTCTTCGTATGTAAGGGATACAGCAAGCCCATCAACTTTAAGCTCAGCGACATACTCCACACCCTCCCCGGGGAGGGCTTTCCTCACCCTGCTATCGAACGCTTTCAATTCTTCCAGGGAGTAACTGTTAGTAAGGCTCATCATGGGAGAACTGTGGATGATCTGCTCGAAGGCGGTAATGGGCTCTGAGCCCACACGTTGTGTAGGCGAATCTGCCGTTACAAGCTCCGGGTAAGCCTCCTCAAGGTCTATAAGTTCCTGCATGAGCCTGTCATACTCAACATCTGAGATCACAGGATCATCCAGTACATAGTACCTGTAGTTGTGATATTCGATTTCTTCCCTGAGTTTTCTGAGACGCTCCTCAATTTCTCTCATGTCGCTCATAACTGCCCCTCCCTCGAGACTTCCAAAAATCTCTCATGTAACGCGTTCTATAGGAGCAATCGAAGCAAGCAGCCTCTTGATTCCCTGGTTTGGAAAGGCTACCGATATAATGAGCTTGTCTCCTTCGCCTTCCGTGTTTATCACTGTGCCTATACCCCAGTGAGGAGACCTCACTTTATCACCCGGCCGGAAAGGTTCGGCATCACGGCTGGGGCGCAACCTAAGTACAGGTGCGGTCCTCGGCATGCCCGGCGCGAACCCTGAACCCAATGCGTTTTTCGCGGCCGGCATCAGAAGTTCTTTCGGCACATCTTCAAGAAACCTGGACGGAGCACACCTTAGGAACTCCCCATGCAGCATTCGCTGGGAAGCCAAGGTGAAATACAGCATCTTCTTCGCCCTCGTGATACCTACATAACACAGGCGCCTCTCTTCTTCCAGGCCGGATTCGTCAAACAATGTGCGGGAGTGAGGCAGAAGGCCTTCTTCCATCCCCACCAAGAACACATAGGGGAACTCCAAACCCTTGGCGGAGTGAAGAGTCATCAATGTCACTCCTTCCTGCTCCTCGTCAAACAGATCAACATCTGCTATAAGCGCAGCCTCCTCCAGAAATCCGGCAACCCCCAGCCCCTCTTGATCCCTGGCATCGAACTCGCGTGCAACAGAAAGGAGCTCCCTCACGTTTTCCGCCCTGGACATGGCCTCAACTGTCTTTTCTTCTTCCAAGGCCTTTAGGTATCCTGAAAGCTCCAAGAGATCGCTGAGGATCTCGGTAACCGGCCGGTCATGGACCTTGGCACTGAGCGCCTCAATAAACTCACCGAATTCCGTCAAAGCCTGCTTGGTCTTGGCAGGAACCCCAGGGATCCCTGCACCCCTCTGAAACGCAGTCAGCAAATGGATGTTTTCATTTTGTGCATGCTCTATGTACTTCGCTAAAGTGGCTTCTCCCACCCCGCGCTTGGGTACATTCACAATGCGGGTCAAGCTAATCATGTCATCCGGGTTTACAATCAGCCTGAGATAAGACAGGATGTCCTTGATCTCTTTTCTCTCATAGAACTTAAGCCCGCCTACAACCTTGTACGGGATGCCGCGGCTCATAAAAACCTCTTCAAAGATTCGCGATTGCGCATTTGTGCGGTAGAGCACAGCAAAATCGCCGTATCTGGCCTGGTTTTC
>FIZM01000010.1 GCA_900019985.1 uncultured Clostridia bacterium | reverse complement strand
CCGGTTGTTTTGCGGAATATGTTGCTGTGCCTGAGGAGATCCTCTTCCCGGTACCGGAGTTCATTTCAGACGAAGAGGTAGCACTGCTGGAACCTATCACTACTGCGGTTAGGGCGTTTAGAACCAATCACATCCCTCCCGGAGGTTTCGTTGTAGTCTTAGGGCCTGGTCCTTTCGGATTATTCCTCCAACAGGTGGCTAAGCTTTCCAGCCCGCGCAAACTGGTAATGGTAGGGTTAAGCAGAGACAAAGCACGATTGGAACTTGCCAAGAAGCTTGGAGCAGATGAGATAATAATAAGCGACCAGGAAGACCCGGTGGAAAAAATAGCGGAAATGACAGACGGCTGGGGCGCTGACTTAGTGCTGGAAGCCACAGGCAATGTGGAAGCCGTAACACAGGCTCTCGAGATTACTTGCCCAGGCGGACTCTTCCTGATGGGCGGCAGTGGATTCGGCGGTAAAGAGGTAAGGTTCAAGCCTTGGAACGTGGTACGTGACGAAAAACGAATGAAAGGCTTGCAAGGGTTTACATGGCCTGACTATCTGCTGGCTCTTGAGTTTATTAAGAATGGATCCGTTAAAGTAAAGCCCATGCTGAGCCACGTTCTTCCCTTGGAAGAGATAAACCATGCTTGCGATCTTGTAGAAAACAAAGAAGCACTGAAGATCGTGCTCACTGTGTAAAAGCTGTCAAGTCAAATATGAGGTGGTACAATGTTGAAAGCAGATTCAATTTTAGAAAAAATCCGAGAAGAACGTCATGCCTTCCGGCAATCGGAACAAAAAGTTGCTGAGTATATACTCACCCACCCGCGAGAGGTAATCGGTTCGCCCATAACTGAACTCGCTGAGGTAATAGGGGTGAGTGAAGCAACTATTGTCCGGATGTGCAAGAAAATCGGGTTCAAAGGCTTTCATGAGCTGAAGATTAGCCTGGCGGCACAAAATGTCCAGCCTCTGCAAACAGTTCACGAACAGATTCAAGACGGCGACGACATGGAAACCATCGTAAAGAAGGTGTTCGCCGCTAATATTCAAACCATGAATTCTACACTGAACGTGTTACCTGTGCGCGACCTAAAACAAGCTGTAGATGCCCTTGCTGCAGCGAATCAAATCCATTTCTACGGTGTGGGAGGCTCAGGCTCCATAGCGCAAGATGCAGCTCACAAGTTTATGAAAACAGGGAAACCTGTTGCCGCGTACATCGATACTCATATGCAGGTCATGGCGGCTTCTCTCCTAGGAAAGGGCGATGTCGTAGTGGGTATCTCTCACTCCGGCAGTAGTCGCGATATTATCGAAGCCTTAGAACTGGCCAGAAAGAAAGGTGCGACTACCATCGGCCTTACCCACTATGCCAAGTCGCCCATAGACAAGGTCCTTGATATTAAGCTGTGCACCGCCTCTAACGAGACTTTCTATAGAACTGAAAGCACATCATCACGTATTGCTCAGTTGTCCATAATCGACGCTTTGTTTATCGGGGTTTCTCTGCGCGACCCGGAGAAAGCAATTGAAAACATTCAGTTAACAAGGGAAGCAATAGCCAGCAAACGGTTCTAGCTTATTCCTATGGACTCTACTGTAGCTGGGAGGTTCACACGTTGAGCTGTAAAATCCTGATCACCCCGCGAACGTTCGGAAAAACGGATCCAGTGCCCATAGCCATTATGGAAGAAGCCGGTTATGAAGTGATCCTCAATCCGTTCGGAAGGCCCCTTACACAAGACGAGCTTATCCCACTCGTCAAAGAAGTAGACGGTATAATAGTAGGACTCGATGAGATAGACGAAAGAGTCATGTCTCACGCCCCGAAACTGCGAGTTATCTCGAAATACGGTTCCGGGGTTAATAATATAGATCTTGAGTCCGCCACAGAAAAAGGCATTATAGTCACTAATACTCCCGGGGTCAACAGTTCCGCAGTGGCGGAGTTGACTATCGGGCTGATGTTGGATGTCGCAAGACATATCTCGGATTCAGATCGCAAGATGAGACAGGGCAAATGGGGAAAGTACATGGGGTTTGAACTCCGGGGAAAAACCCTGGGTATTGTCGGCACCGGCCAGATCGGTAAGATGCTGGTTTCAAAGGTCCAGGGGTTTGGGATGACAATAATCGCTCACGACATTGAGCCTGACTACGAATGGTCAAAGAGAATGGGCGTTTCATACGTTGGTTTCCGTGACCTGATTAAGAATGCCGATATTGTCACCCTCCATCTGCCATTAACTGAGGACACTTATCATCTGATCGGAGCAGATGAACTTGCTATGTTTAAACCAACAGCCATCCTGATCAATACGTCCCGGGGCGAAATGATAGATGAGAACGCCCTGTATACTGCCTTAAAAGAGAGGCGAATATGGGGTGCAGGATTGGATGTCTACGAGGATGAACCGCTTAAGGACTCCCTGCTCACAACCATTGATAACGTAGTCTTAACATCGCACATCGGTGCACATACTGACGAAGCAGTGAAAGCCATGGGGCGCATGGCAGTTTCAAATCTTATGAAAGCCCTAAATGGCGAACTGCCTGAACACATTGTCAACAATGAAGTCGACAGCCTGGCTCTGAAAGGGATGAAAGACTGTGTTAACTAAGGAAGAATGCACTCAGATACTGATGGATACCGGCGTAGTCGCAGTTATTAGAGTGGATTCTGGCTCGGAGTTAGTGGACATAATGCGGGCCTTGAAAAAAGGAGGGGTTTTAGCTCTTGAGGTCACAATGACCTCTCCCGGGGCGCTGGAAGCAATACGCGAGGCGTCTTCTATTTTCAAGGATGAAGCCGTTATCGGCGCAGGTACGGTTCTTGATCCTGAGACAGCCGAAGCTGCTATCAGAGCAGGCGCCAACTTTATTGTCAGTCCTGTAACCAATTTCGACCTGATTAAGCTCTGTCGAAGGTACAGTGTAATGTGCATTCCAGGCGCGTTTACTCCTACGGAAATCCTGGCAGCCTGGGAAGCAGGCGCGGACTTTGTCAAGGTTTTTCCTTCAAGCAGCGTAGGTCCGTCATATCTGAAGGATATCTTAGGACCGCTACCGCAGGTGCGCCTTACCCCGACAGGAGGCGTTAATCTCCAAAACGCCGGAGACTTTATCAGAGCCGGAGCATCTTTTGTCGGTGCCGGCTCATCACTGGTTAAGAAAGACTTCGTCAAGGAAAAAAGGTGGGACGACTTAGCTGAACTGGCCTCGAAGTTTATTCAAGAAGTGAAAGCAGCTCGAACACGCAAATAGAATAGGAATCCAAGTATCAAATGTATCGAGTGCATCAGCATCCATTGCACTAAACGATCAAGGTTTTCAAAATGAATGGCATGCGCTCCATGGGAAAAACCCTCAGGTCATCTGCATTGCCCAGGCAGACTTCTGCCTGGCGTAATCCATCAATATGGATTTCTCCGTACTTATTTGCCATGTTTAGCAATGCAACATAAGCTACGTTATTACTTCTCCAGGTAAGCTTAATAATACCCTCCGCCGGCTCCTCAACAGAAAACTTGTCGCAGCCGGCCTTGATGTCTTTGGCAAGCCCTAACACCTTCTGCATAAAAGACATAAGCTCAACGTCTGCATCTTCCAAGTTTATCGGGCCCTTCTCATAAAGGCTTGGAGTCGTCTCTGCGCCGATTTCCTGGCCTGTATAAACAAGAGTTGCTCCCGGGAGTAACGTATAGAAGACGAGCCAGTTGAGTAAAGAGTCTCTACTCCTTATAAAATCTGCTGCTCGTGGAGTCCGGTAGTCTTCCAAGAATCTAAGCTTTGCTGCGTTCTCAGGGTAAAGCGTCTCCTGGATGTGCAAATAGTTGAGATAGTCTCTGAGTGGGCGCTTGCCGTGGAAGTAATCTGTAATGTACTCAAACCCATCGTAGTCGCATGTCAGATCAAAGGCTTCGTGAAGTTCCGGATCGGAGTAGGCCTTATAGCCTCTATCTCGGATGTATTTGACGAAAGACTTTTCTATACTCCCTGCAATCCAAAGGATTTCTCTATCGCTTTTTCGTTTTAGCCTCTCGCGGGCGGCCAGCCAGAAGTCCAGCGGAACAAGGGATGCCAAATCGCAACGAAATCCATCCACGCCAAACTCAGCCCACTGCTCAAGGGTTTCTATTTGATACTCCCAAAGGTCAGATGACCGGTAGTCCAGGTCGTACACATCTGTCCGGTCAGGCACCTTGGTAAAGAACTCCCCTTTCGGATCTTTAAGAAACCATTCAGGATGTTCGGTGAAGAGAACACTGTCTTTGGATGTGTGGTTGTACACGATGTCAATAATTACCTTCATGTCCAGATAGTGAGCCTTGTCTATTACCATCTTCAAAGCTCGCGGGTCTCCGAGTTCAGGGTTGACAGCACGGTAGTTTCGGACAGCATACGGATTGCCCAGGGTCCCTTGGCGGTCGACGATACCTATAGGATAGACAGGCATCAGCCATAGAACATCCGTATACAGGCTTTTAATCCTTTCGAGATCACTGAAAATGTCCATAAACGTGCCGTCGGCAGAATGGTTTCTGGGATAAACCCCATAAATGACGGCATTTTTCACCCATTTGGGAGTATCAACAGCCACTATGATAACCCCCTATCCCTCTCGCAACAAAACATACGGATTCCCGATTTCAATGGCGATCGATGACGCTTCCCTGAAGAACCTCGATATGTGTCGAAAAATGTGACCAATTGTCTCTTGAGAAACATATTCCTTACAAACCTTAAGAATCCTTCTTAACCGGCTTTATAACACTTCAGACACGTTTTCACCACAACGGCCTCCTCCCCGCACCATCCACTCCTTTCTATGCTCTCCGGCAAACCGTCCCTATTGGTGAAGAAACCCGGCGGATTCTGTCGCATTCTGTCGTAATGGCCGATACATTCTCGCCCACCGTTTTGTCGTTCTAAACTGAGCAGGGTTTAAGGCTTAAAGTGTAAGGTTTGAGATTTGAGCCTTAAGCGGATCAAGACTTCCAACAAAAACACAAAAACACACGTTTTCTTAAGTTGTAGCTATTCAGTAATGACAATAAGTTGAGAAATCCTACCCCTGTTAAGTAAAAAAGCGCCCGAAATCGGACGCAACATCTTGACAGAATCTACCTTCGATTAAGTTACGAAATCTATGAAAAACTGGTGGAGGCGGCGGGAATCGAACCCGCGTCCGAAAAGCCAACTCGAAGAGCTTCTACGAGCGTAGCGTAGGGTTTAAGTTTCGCCAAGGAAGCTCTCCTACGCGAGTTCCTCCAGGGCTATCCCGTTAAAGTCTTAGCTCAAATCCTCCGAGAACAGAATTTGAACGCATCCTGGTTTATTTGACGCCCGCACCGGCCTCCCAGGAAAAGTCCGGATTGGACGGCTGCTTTATTTCTTAAGCAGCGTAAGCGTAATTGTTGTTGGCACTTATTGTGCGTTCCACCGTTTTACGAGGTTGGCGGAATCTCGGCTCGCTACTCTTGTCGTTGCAACTCCCCGTCGAAACCATAACGCCCCCATAAACCTTATGATATCTTAAACCGCGAAGCTTAATGTTCCTTTCTTAAACCTCGAAGCTTATATTTCCTTGAAAACGTTGTCGAGCTTAGAACGGTCTCCCTCAGTATGATCCCCTGTCCTTAATAGCTCGATCTACTTGTCTCCTGATATCCCGCTTCTTAATGTCTTCTCTCTTATCGTAAAGCCGCTTGCCTCGTGCAAGAGCAAGCTCCACCTTAGCCCAACCATTCTTCAAGTAGACTTTCAGCGGAACTAGTGTAAACCCTTTCTCTTGCGTTTTTGTGGCAAGTTTTCGTATCTCAGACTTATTAAGAAGTAGCTTCCTTGTGCGCCTGGGTTCATGGTTGAACCTGTTGCCGGCATCATAAGGGCTTACATTCATATTATATAGGAAAACTTCGCCGTTCTCCACTCTGGCGAAACTGTCGCGAAGACTCACCATTCCTTGCCTGACAGACTTAATCTCTGTACCGGTAAGGACGATTCCTGCTTCATATGTCTCGCCTATATGATAGTCGTGATAGGCTTTTCTATTTGTTGCAACAACTTTATTTGCCAACCTGTCTCACCTGCACGCCAATTATAGCACGGAGGATCAGGCGGTTCAAGCAACCCTGAACACGGGCTTTGGCCTCACAAACCCAGCTCAGAGGATATGGACTGCATTGCCTCAAGACCGATCTTTATGAATTCTTCGAGACTAAGTCCTAGTTCACAGCAAGACTTCATCTGTTCCCTGTTCGCCCCTCGGGCAAATGAAGGCTCCTTGAATCTGTTCAGCACAAAGCCTACATCTATAGCATTCAGCTTTTTCTCAGGGTGGATCAATGCAGCAGCCACCAAAAGCCCGGTTAAAGGATCAACCGCCCACAGGGCTTTGTCCAGAAGCGACTCTCGCGGAAGCCCGTGGCATTCATTGTGAGCCTTAACTGCATAGACTATATCCTCATCGACCCCCAGCTCTTCGAGGAGTTTGCCTCCGACCAAGCTGTGGCGCTCAGGTTCATCTGAAGTCTCGTCATAGTCGACGTCATGCAGCAGTCCGGCAAGTGCCCATTTCTCTTCATTTTCACCAAGATGTCTTGCTAAAGCCGCCATAACAACTTCTGCCGCAAGCATGTGCTTTACCAAATTCCTCGTCTTCACGTGCTTCTTCACAAGCCTCAACGCATCTTCTCTCTTCATCATCACTGCCTCCTCATTTGCTGCTCAATACTGCCCACCTAACACTAAGGCCAGTTTCATCACAGTGGATCTCACTATAGGCGCTTCACGCGCAATTCCGTGGCCAGCTGATTATGACAGATTCATTATGCTCGATTTGGTGGCCGATCCACTACAGCCGTTTCTATTTCCGATTCTATGACCGATCCACTACAGCCAATTCTGTGTCCTATTCATTACGGCGGGTTCATTATGCTCGATTCCGTGGCTGACCCGTTAGGACTGATTCTGTAACAGATTCCTTAAAACGGGTTCATTATGGCCGACTTTATGACAGTTTCAGCGCCTTCTCCCGCGACC
Organism: uncultured Clostridia bacterium; assembly: GCA_900019985.1. Classification (GTDB taxonomy): domain Bacteria; phylum Bacillota; class SHA-98; order UBA4971; family UBA4971; genus UBA4971. Next base: position 29,835 of record FIZM01000010.1, on the reverse strand, counting down.
GTTTCCATGGGCCGTCTCGCACTCTCACGATCTCCGAGTACGTGGTTCGATTTCCGGCACCGCCCTAGGAAGCGATAGTCTGTATGGTCGAATTCCTACCACCGTAAGGCTTTTCTGTGGAAGGTTTTCTACCACAGTTTTGGGCGTACGCTCTAAAATGGTAGATTCTCGCCCACAAGGAGGCCTAAAGGTGGAAGGTTTTCTACCACGATCAGGCGTCCAGGTGGTAGAATATCGACCACCGCGCCTCCCACAAGGTGGAAAATCGCGGTTTGGTAGTCGAAACTCGCCCACATTTTCTGAAAAAGTGGGCGAAAAACTGCCACGTTTTTAAAAAAAGTGGTAGAGAATCTACCACCTGAGCCCCAAAAAGCTCCAAAAACCGGGTTGCAACCTGAAAATGTGGTCGATTCTCTACCACCTGAGGCGCTTTGGGTGGTTCAGAATCGCCCATTTATGAACATTTGCTCGGAAAAATCCGAAAGGGTGGTCGAGATTGAACCACTTCTCTAAGGAAAGGTGGTTGAAAACCGACCACTTATGAGCGTTTGCTCAAAAAAACCATTAAGGGTGGCCTCGGTCAACCATCTAATTGGTAAAATGTGGCCGGAAACCGACCACACTGATAATAGTCAGAACAACCCTATAATCGGATTCAATAGTTCGAACAACGTATGAGTTGATTTACCAGTTCGAACAACCTCACAAGTTCACTTAATAGCTATAACAACCCTACGAGTTCATTCAACAGTCCCGACAGCCCTATAGGTTCATTTGACAGTTTGACAGTTAGAACAACCCTATAAGCTCATTCAAATGTACAATCAACGGAGCGAAAACAAGGGCTACAACAGTCATCAACTTAATCAGGATGTTCATAGCCGGTGCGGCAGCATCCTTAAAGGGGTCTCCTACCGTATCACCGATCACTGCAGCCGCGTGTACAGGAGTTCCCTTGCCTCCAAGGTTTCCGGCTTCCACGTGTTTCTTGGCATTATCCCAGGCGCCGCCTGCATTGGCAAGCTGGATAGCCAAGGGCACACCGCTTGTCAATGACCCTGCCAGGACACCTCCCAGAGTTTCAGGGCCCAGAAATACCCCTACAGCAAGCGGAAGGAACACTGCCACAAGTCCGGGGGCCACCATTTCTCGAAGAGCAGCAGCAGTAGTTATGTCTACACACTTGGCATAATCCGCTCTCCCGGTACCGTCCATAAGACCGGGAATCTCGGCAAACTGCCTTCTGACTTCTTCAACTACCTTAAACGCAGCACGCCCCACAGCGCTCATGACTTCGGAAGCGAATATGTAAGGTACCATTGCACCTATCAGAACCCCTGCCACAACTTTAGCGCTTAGCAGGTTTATAGCTTGAAGCTGCACTGCATGCACATATGCAAAGAACAGAGCAAGTGCTGTCAGGGCAGCGGACCCGATTGCAAAACCCTTGGCAATAGCTGCAGTAGTATTTCCCGCAGCATCCAGAGAGTCAGTCACTTCCCGAACTTGCGACGGCATATGACCCATCTCAGCAATTCCGCCTGCATTATCTGATATAGGTCCGTACGCATCCACAGCTACAGTCATGCCTGTGGTAGAAAGCATTCCCACAGCTGCAATGGCTATGCCGTAGAAACCTGCTGTGTAATAGGAGATCAATGTTGAAAGAGCGATAAAGATAAGAGGAACTACCGTGCTCCGCATACTCAAAGCAAACCCGCTGATAATATTCGTAGCAGGCCCGGTAAGGCAAGTCTCAGCTAAATCCTCCACTGCCTTTCCGGATGTATACTTTTCAGCAATCCCTCCGATAACCATCCCTGCCAGGAGGCCGAAGAAGGCTGCCCAAAATACGCTGAGTTCACCGTAGTAATACTTGCTCAGGAAGAAAGCGCCGACAACAACTAATCCTGCGCTGACAAGCGTGCCATTGCGCAAAGCGCCTCCCGGATCTCCTTCGGTTTTTCCGGTTCTTACAAAGAATGTTCCGATGATCGATGAGATAATGCCGATCCCTGCCAAACAGAGGGCAAATATGATCTTCTTGAAGCCGTCAGGAGCGTTGAGGCTGGTTGCCGTAGCAATAACAAGCGCAGATACAATCGCCCCAATATAAGACTCGTAAAGGTCGGCTCCCATTCCTGCTACGTCCCCTACATTATCACCTACAAGGTCAGCGATGACCGCAGGGTTTCTAGGGTCATCTTCAGGAATGCCTTTCTCTACTTTACCGACGAGGTCTGCACCGACATCTGCCGCTTTTGTGTATATGCCCCCTGCAACCCTTGCGAACAACGCCACAAGGCTCGCGCCCATACTGAACCCTGATATCAAATCTGTCGCAGAGAACACATCTCCGCCAGGCAAGACCGACAATATGTAGTACACAATAGACAAAGAAAACAGCCCTATGCTGGCTACATACATTCCCATAACCGCGCCGCCGGGAAAGGCCACTCTAAGGGCTTCATTGAAACCGTCTGCTGCAGCGTGGGCAGTCCTGCTGTTAGCAGCTGTAGCTATCTTCATTCCCACATATCCTGCAGAAACAGACGTTAATCCTCCTATTAAGAAAGCAATCGCGGTATGTACATTAATCGCAAACACTATAAGCAAGAAGATAACACCGATGAAAACCAGAACGACTCTGTACTCCCGCCTCAAGAAGGCCATTGCACCTTCATGTATGGCTCCTGATAATTCTTGTATTCTTGCACTGCCAGGATCTTTCTTTAACACATACTGCACAAGATAGGCGACAAAAAGGAGCCCTAAACCGCCTGCTAAGGCCGCGTACAAAATAGAAGACGCACCGATGGATGTCATACACTACTCACCTCTAAAATTATTAGACCGTAACGGAAGATATGGCGAACTATATTACAAAGATTGCATCGTACCCGTCCTTAAGAGACAACATCTGCTGCATCTATTTTTTTCTTTTCCTTGCACGTCAAATAGGCGAGCAATATTTATCTTATGATACTCAGCAACACTGAGGACATCAAGAAAAGTACGGCTACGACAGAAGTCATCTTGCTCAAAAACTCTTCCATTTTTTTGTTCTTGGAGAAAAATAACCGTCCCCCACCGCCGATGGACCCTAGTCCTTCGCCTTTACTTGGTTGAAGGAGCACTACAGCGATAAGAGCTATGGATATGACGAATTGAAATACTATAAGACCTGTGCGCAATGAAGCTTCACCCCCAATACTTTCAACTCAGCAAGAAAACCCTTCAGCAAACTATCATAGATTCTAGCACACGCCGCCAAACTCAGCAAGGCACTGTCGGGACTACCATGTAGTACACTTCAAAATATTAGGAGGTTGCCCTTATGGAGATTATATCACAAAAGCAGGGGAAAAAGCAGTCATTTAAGTGGAACGAAGCTAAAGAATTAGACGATTTTGACATATGTAACCATACTACAAAACCACGGAGTGTAGAGGAAAAACAGCAAGGCGCTGCCTACTTTAGCTAGCTTAAAGAGACAGCGCCGGAGTCGGTGCCGTGATTTGTTTGTAACCTACAAAAGAGATCTTCGCAACCTACAAAAGAGATCTTCGCCCGATCTATAACCAATCTTCTTTTAGAATTCGCCTAAGAAAAAGACAGCAAATCCACGTACAACTTATTGGAAACACAGCCTAAATCTACATACGGAATCCGCCTCGTCCTGCGTACCGAGCAGTCTCACCTAAAAGGTCCTCAATCCTGAGGAGTTCGTTATACTTTGCTACTCTGTCCGTGCGCGAAGGTGCACCGGTCTTTATCTGGCCACTATTTGTGGCAACTGCGATATGGGATATGGTTACGTCTTCAGTCTCACCTGAACGGTGGGATATCACAGCAGTGTACCCTGCCCTGTGTGCCATATCGATTGCAGCCAGAGTTTCAGTAAGGGTGCCGATCTGGTTCACTTTGATAAGGACTGAATTGCCGACCCCGTCTCTAATGCCTCTTTCGATCCTTTCGGTATTTGTAACAAAGAGGTCGTCACCGACAATCTGGACCCTGTCTCCAAGGTTCTCAGTCATCTTCTTCCAGCCATCCCAGTCATCTTCAGCAAAACCGTCTTCAATAGATATAATGGGATATCTGCTAACCAGGTCAGTCCAGAATTCCACCATCTCTTCGCTTGTGCGCTTTTTCCCTTCACCTTCGAAAACGTACAGGCCGTCTTTGTACATTTCAGATGCAGCAGCATCAAGTGCTATCAGGACATCGTCGCCCGGCTTGTAGCCTGCAGCTTCTATAGCGCTGATTATCAGGTCCAAAGCCTCTTCGTTAGACTTGAGATCAGGAGCAATGCCGCCTTCATCTCCAACTGCTGTATTCAAACCTTTCTTCCTTACCACACTGCGGAGGCTGTGAAAAACCTCAGCGCCCATGCGAAGGGCTTCTCTGAATGTGACTGCGCCTACAGGAGCTATCATGAACTCTTGAATATCAACGTTATTATCAGCGTGAGCCCCGCCGTTTAGGATATTCATGAGAGGAACAGGCAACACATGCGCCCATGTCCCTCCAATGTAGCGATACAAAGGAAGCCCAAGGCTTTCTGCAGCAGCTTTAGCACATGCAAGCGAAACTGCAAGAATGGCGTTTGCGCCCAGCTTTTCCTTATTATGCGTGCCATCCAGTTCTATCATGATGTTATCTATTTCCATCTGCATGGTGGCATCAAGCCCTTCCAGCTCAGGACCGATTGTGTCGTTGATGTTTGCAACTGCCTTCTCGACACCTTTGCCGCCGTAACGATCAGGGTCACCGTCACGGAGCTCAAGCGCCTCATACGAACCGGTGGAAGCCCCGGAAGGCACGGCTGCACGCCCTACAGTACCGTCGGCCAACATGACCTCAGCTTCTACCGTTGGATTTCCCCGGGAATCCAGGATTTCTCGTGCATATACATCTACGATGGTTGTCATGGGACTAGCTCCTTTCCAAAGCTAAGCTTTGACTATAGCCGCAAAATCAGATGCACTTAGACTGGCGCCTCCTACAAGGGCCCCATCTATGTCTGACTGACTGAACAGTTCTCCTGCGTTATTAGGCTTCACACTTCCGCCGTACTGAATCCTCATCTCATGGGCAATCTTGGGGTCAAATATTTCAGCTACAACACTTCGGATAATCCGGATCACCCTGTTTGCCTCTTCAGCCGACGCAGTGCGCCCTGTCCCTATTGCCCAGACAGGCTCATAAGCTATGACAATACCTTCTGCCTGAGCAGCATCTATGCCGTCCAGCGCTCCTTTTGTCTGTCTTGTCACAACTTCCTCGGTCTTGCCTTCCTCCCGCACTTCCAAAGTCTCTCCGACGCAGATAATGGGCAGAAGGCCACCGGCTAGAGCTGCTTTCACCTTTTTGTTTACAATCTCATCAGTTTCGCCGAAGTAAGCTCTTCTTTCAGAGTGTCCCAGGATCACGTACGTGCATCCCAGATCCTTCAGCATGACAGGAGATACTTCCCCTGTATACGCCCCTTCATTCTCCCAATGCATATTCTGGGCTGCAAGCCTGATGTTACTACCTTGAATCGCATCGGCAACTGCACTAAGAGCGGTAAACGCAGGGCATACCACTATCTCTACATGGCTCACATCCTTTACCCGGCTCTTCAAGTCATTAACCAGAGCAGTGGCTTCATCGACAGTCTTGTGCATTTTCCAGTTTCCTGCAACTATACGCTTGCGCAAATGTCTCTCACCTCTACCTATTTATCTTTCAGCGCAGCAACACCGGGAAGGACTTTGCCCTCAAGGAATTCCAAAGATGCGCCTCCTCCTGTGGAAACATGGGTCATTTTGTCTCCAAATCCCATTTCGGAGACAGCAGCAACTGAATCTCCACCGCCGACTATCGTCACTGCCTCCGATTCTGCGAGTGCCCTGGCAATCCGCCTGGTTCCTTCTGCGAACGGCTTCATCTCGAAGACGCCCATTGGACCGTTCCATACCACTGTCTTGGCATCCGCGATCTCCCGGGCAAACAGGTCTCGCGTCTTCGGGCCGATATCCAGAGCTTGCCAGGAGGGAGGAATCTCGTCTATATCAACGACCTTAGTGTTTGCATCTTCTGCAAACTTGTCTGCTATCACTACGTCAACAGGCAGGAGGAATCTTATCCCTTTAGTCTTTGCCTTCTCCATAAGCTCCCCGGCCAAACCTAAGCTGGCATCATCAACAATAGAATCGCCGATCTCAAGGCCTTTTGCCTTCAAGAAGGTATAAGCCATACCTCCGCCGATTATCAGCGAATCCACTTTTTCCATGAGATTTGAGATAACGCCTACCTTATCTTTGACCTTGGCACCACCTAGGATCGCAACGAAAGGCCTCTCAGGTTGAGACAGCGCCTTCCCCATGACTTCAATCTCTTTCTCCATAAGAAACCCGGCGACTCCGTCAACAAACTCTGCGACTCCGGCGGTGGATGCATGGGCACGGTGAGCAGTCCCGAATGCGTCATTTACATATATATCAGCCAAAGAGGCCAAAGCCCTGGCAAATGCCTCGTCATTGGCTTCTTCTTCCTTGTAGAACCTGAGATTCTCAAGGAGGATTACATCTCCGTCTTTCATAGCCAGGACCTCTGCTTCGACCTCCGCGCCAATGCAATCATCGAGCTTCTTGACTGGTTTCCCAAGCAGTTCTTCAAGCCTTTTTGCAACAGGAGCAAGGCTGAACTCTTCCTTCCGCTGTCCCTTCGGACGTCCAAGGTGGGATGCAAGGATCACCCTTGCACCGCGCTCCAAAAGGTATTCAATGGTTGGAAGAGCAGATCTGATGCGCGTATCATCTGTAATGTTCCTTTCAGCATCTAAAGGGACATTAAAGTCTACTCTTACAAGTACACGCTTTCCCTTTACATCGATATCCCTTACCGTGGCCTTTGCCATAAACGCATCACACTCCTCGAGCACATATGGCTTAGACGACTGACATTATCAACAGCCCAGCTTAGAAGCCTTTTCCAGCCATAAACACAGCCAGATCCACGACACGAAGGGAATATGCCCACTCATTGTCGTACCAGGCAATAACCTTTATCATGTCGCCTTCCATGACCATTGTGGACAAGCCGTCAACAATTGCAGAATGAGGGTTGCCATTAAAGTCTTTCGATACCAGCGGCTCCTCTGTGTAAGCCATAATGCCTTTAAGCCCGCCTTCAGCTGCTTCCTTGAGCACTCGATTGACTTCCTCTGCACTGGTAGACTTCTCAACATTAACAACAAGGTCGACCACGGACACGTTAGGCGTAGGAACCCTCATGGCAAAACCATTGAGCTTTCCTGCCAGTTCAGGCAATACTTTACCCACTGCCCGAGCTGCGCCTGTAGTAGTAGGAATAATCGAAAGCGCTGCTGCCCTTGCACGTCTTAGGTCTTTATGCATGAGATCGAGTGTGTGCTGGTCGTTTGTGTAAGAATGGACTGTTGTCATAAGGCCTTTGATAATCTTGAATTCGTCGTTAATCACTTTGGCAACAGGTGCCAGGCAGTTCGTGGTGCACGATGCGTTTGACACGACATGGTGGACAGCCGGGTTGTACGAGCCTTCGTTTACGCCCATGACAACGGTGAGTGCGTCTCCCTTGGCAGGCGCAGTAATGATGACCTTCTTAGCACCGGCCGTAAGGTGAGCGCTGGCCTTCTCTACTGCGGTAAAAACTCCTGTGGACTCTATTACGATATCCACACCCAAATCAGGCCATGGGATAGCCTGAGGGTCCCTTTCAGATAGGACCTTGATTTCTTTACCGTCAACGACAATATTGCCGTCTTTCACTTCCACATCTCCGGGAAATATGCCGTGAACAGAGTCATATTTCAGAAGATGAGCATTGGTCTTGGCATCAGCCAGATCATTGATGGCTACGATATCCACGTCGTTATTTCCATAAGCAGCCCTATACACTAATCTGCCGATTCGGCCGAATCCGTTGATTCCTATCTTTACGGCCATCTTTCTTTCCCCCTGTCTTGAAGCTTTATCATTTCTAAAGCTACAGCCTCGTCTATGACGAGGGCTTCTAGATGGTGGCGTTTTGCCACTGCAAGCAAGGCCTGCGCCTTATTGGCGCCACCTGCCACTGAAATAGTCTTCTTATCAGCAAGATCCTCAGGACGAATACCCATGCTGGGGCTGTAGTAAACCATGTTTCCATCTTTATCAAAGTAATATCCGAACATTTCCGCTACAGCACCTAACGATTTTAGGGTTTCCACTTCCTTCGGAGGTATATTACGCCTTTTCACCATTTCTTCAAGTGTTCCAACACCGTGAACGACGATCGTAGCCGTCCTGATAAGGTCTAAAATCTCTTTGATACGAGGTTCATCCATGATCCGGGATATTGTGTCAGGATGAAGATTGTCAGGCACATTCAGCACTCGGTAGGTCCCTCCGAGCAGCTTGGCCATCTCAACGGCTATGGAATCTGCCTGTATTTCCACGTCTTCTCCGAGACTGCCTCTGGTGGGAACTACGGTGATATTTCTCGGCCACCCTGAAGGGACTATCGCTTCCACTACTGCAGCCATGGTGGTGCCGCCGCCTGCTGCGATAGTATCTCCTTCTCTCACAATTTCCCTTAGGATCCCCACAACTGCCCTGCCCATATCCTTCTTGACGGCAGGATCACGTTTAGAGTCCCCTGCTACAACCACAATTTTCCTTGCTGGGAACAGGCGCTCCATCATCTCTTCGAGCCTGGCAATCTCTCTGAGCTCCCTGACGTACTGTCCCAGCTGGTGGAATATATCCTCGCCTTCTTTAGTCAGGGACACGCCTGAAGGGCTTACTGAGATAAATCCTTGCCTCCTTAAAAACTGTAGTTCGCTGCGGACCGTACGCTCCTTGACTGTTAGTTGCTGAGAAAGGGTTCTCCTGCCTATAGGTTGGTAAAAGTGGACATGGCGCAGAATTGAGTAGCGAATATCGATGAGCTTATCAATTTCCGGCGCTATTCTCCTTTGTAAGCTCACGAATTTGTCCACTCATACAAACCTCTTTCGCACGAGCTAAAATGACATCCATCGAACCATTTAAACTGACACCCATCGAAAAATAGACAAAAACTGGGTTATTAGTGGGTCGCGATACGTCCCGCCATAGCTTATATTGTCCCGCTTCAGTCAAAATAAAAAGTGCCATATCTTCCTATAGTGTATTCGTTCCGGCACCTAAAATTCCTTCTGTTGCTAAGAAAATCTTTTTCTAAGTGTAGACGGAGCTATCCGCTCCTCTTCGCGATATTTCGCCACTGTCCTGCGGGAAATCATAATCCCTTTCTCCCGCAACATTTCGCTGATAGCCCTATCGCTAAGGGGCTTATTTGGATCCTCGCCTTCAATTATCTCGCGGATCATCTTTTTCACGCTCTCGCTGGATGCCCCTTTACCGTATACTGTCGGGATCCCGCTTGTGAAGAAGAACTTCAACTCAAACATGCCCCTTGGAGTTGCAACATACTTTCCTTGAGTAGCCCTGCTTACCGTAGATTCATGGACTCCAATCTCGCGGGCCACGTCCTCCAATGTCAGAGGCTTAAGATGCTTGACTCCTTTGTCAAAGAAGTCCCGCTGGAACTTGACAATGGATTCTATGACTTTTTGCAGGGTCTGCCTGCGCTGTTCTATGCTTCGTATAAGCCACAGAGCCGAATTAAGCTTGGATTTCAGGTAATCTACAGCACCGTCCTGTTGTGGATCCACTTGCCCCAGAATTTTGCGGTAGACCGGGTTTATGCTAAGGCGCGGAGCGGACACATCGTGAACAGTGACAACATATTCATCTCCGACTCTCTCAATACTTGCATCAGGTTCAATATATGCAGGCCCACGTCCGCCTGAATACTGCCGTCCCGGCTTCGGGTCGAGAGTCTTTATTAAATCGCACGCCTCCTGAACTTCAACAACATCGACTCCCAAAGCCTCGGCAATCTTAACAAAACCGCCCTGCGCTATATCGTCCAGGTGTTCCTTAATCAATCTCTCTGCCAGTTCCAACTTATCACAGGAAATGCCGGTGCTCCTTAAAGACTCCAACTGGATTAGGAGACACTCCTCAAGGGTCCTGGCACCGACACCGGTGGGGTCAAACTGCTGGATTATGCTGAGGACCTTTGCTGCTTCTTCAGGAGAAACGCCTGCCATATCTGCAATTTCAGAAATGTCCATCCGCAGGTAACCGTCGTCATCGATCCCGCCGATGATCAGAGCGCCTATTCTCATCCGGTCCTCGTCAAGGGGTGAAATACGCAGCTGAAACGTGAGATAATCATGGAATGTCGACTCGGAGCCTATGAAAGATTCATATGATGGCTCAGGCTGATTCCGGTTTACCCGTGAACCTATGTACCCGATATCACTGGCATCTTCAAAATAGAGTTGCCAGTCTATATCATGACGCGCTTCTTCTGCTTCATTGGCAGACAACCCGGCCTCTTCACGGACGTCAGATAAATCCTGGCCTGCCGGCTCGACTTTGTCTCCGAGCTCCAGAAACGGGTTTTCCATTACCTCTTCAGATATGTACTGTTCCAGCTCGATCCAGGGCAACTGAAGAATGGTTATGGCCTGACGAAGCTCAGGAGTAATAACAAGCTTCTGAACTTGCTTAAGGCTCATCTCATAACCAAGCTTCACTGAATGTCACCCCTTTACGTTACAATATTCGAGAAGACCGAAGGATTTCCTTTGTAGAATCCTCCTAGGAAATCTATCCCATTTTACCGTTTAAGCTGTTTGCTATATGGATAAGCCTCCTCATCCTGTGATTTACAGCAGATTTACTGATCGGGGGAGATAACAACTGACCCAGTTCCCTGAGGGTCATCTCAGGATTGGCTAACCTGAGTTCCGCTATCTCCTGAAGTCCCGGAGCAAGGGACTTTAGCCCAATGATCCGCTCAATTCTCTGTATGGCATCTATCTGGGAAAGACCTGCATTCACTGCCTTTGTGACATTTGCGGTCTCGCAGTTTACAACTCGGTTCACATCGCCGCGCACACCCCTCAGCACCCTCACACTTTCCAGCGTAAGCACTGCGGAGTGGGCTCCCATAACACGAAGCAGCTGAGCTACATCGTCCCCTCCCTTGACATAGACCATGTACCCCTTCTTGCGTGGCGCGACCTTAGGCGTTACGTTAAAGGATTCTGCTAGCTGCACTATTCCTTTTGCATGCTCTGAGCTATCTGTCATAAACTCCATATGGTACTCTTTTTCAGGGTTTTGCACATATCCCCTTCCGAGAAAAACCCCTCGAAGGTAGGCTCTCCGGCAACACTGCCTGGATAGAAGGTGCCACGGGATACCGTTTTCCATAGAAATGCCGGAACCGCTCTCAGACATCACGCCAAGCCCTTTCAGTGTCTCCAGGGTCTTCTTACCAAGCAGCAGTTGGATGATATGCTGATTCCTTGAGCGTCCACCTTTTCCATGGATAAGTCTCATTCTTGGTTTGAAACCGAAGATAACGTTGACAAAAGACATTATCTTCCGGGCAGATGCAGCGTTTTCAGTTCGGATTTCAAAAACCGGCATCTCCAACCTGCCCAGACTCCTGGCAATTGCCGAAAACTCTGAGAGCTTACAACATTTGCTTTCAGGCATCGTGCGTGCAAGCTCGCCTTTTGTCTCTGTATAGAACATTCCTGGCACCACCTAAGCTAATTCTATCACACGGCAACGGATCTCTTATATAGTCATAATCTGCCTCGCCTTCGGAATATAGGTATGTACGATGCAGCCTGTACAAGGCTTTGCTGGTTGGATACCTACGAATCAGCTAGGCTATCTCGCTTAATGGAGGATGTCTAAAATGGTAAACAGCATTTGGCTGGCATTGATCGTCCTTGGTGTTGTTACGGGGATCCTGAGCGGCACATCCGCTCAAGTAACAAGAGGCATTATTGAAGGTGCAAACCAGGCAGTAAACATATGTCTCGGGTTTATCGGGATCATGACTCTTTGGAGCGGCCTTATGCGGATCGCAGAATCCGCAGGCCTCACTCGGACTCTTGCCAGGTTCTTTGCGCCTTTGGCAAGGTGGCTGTTCCCTTCAGTACCTGACGATCATCCCGCCCTTTGTGCCATCACCATGAGCCTGGTTGCGAATCTCCTCGGTATGGGGAACGCTGCGACCCCTTTGGGCATAAAAGCCATGGAAGAGCTGGCATCCCTCAATGAGGGAAGAGATGCGGCCAGCGATGCAATGTGCACCTTTGTGGCAATATCAACTGCAGGAATCACCCTCATTCCTACGACGGTGATTGCCATTCGAACACACTACCGTTCTCTGAATCCGGCAGAAGTCGTCATACCTATTGTCCTCATGAACATCCTTGCCACCTCAGTTGCATTACTTGCCGACAGGTTTTTCAGGGATATAACTTGAGGATCATCAATCAAAGGAGAGAGAGATTATGCTGCTTAAGGCTGTTGCCGCTCTCTCAAATCTTGTCGTTCCCCTTATGATTGCAGTTATCTGCATTGCAGGATACGCGAAGAAGGTCAGGGTATACGAGACATTCATAGAAGGCGCAAAGGACGGGTTTGCCATTGCAATAAGGTTAGTCCCTTTTCTGGTAGGTATGTTTGTGGCAATAGGGATCTTTCGAGAATCCGGCGCTTTAGCTTTACTGACGCGGATTCTCTCCCCACTGACACAAACGATAGGCATGCCTTCAGAACTGCTACCTCTGGCGCTGATACGGCCTTTGTCCGGAACAGGCGCATTGGAAGTCACAGTGGATCTTGTCCGGAAATTCGGGCCGGATTCCCTAATCGGCAGAATTGCCTCTACAATGCAAGCAAGCTCTGAGACTACGATTTACATCATTACAGTTTACTTTGGCGCAGTCGGAATAAGGAAAACCAGGCATTCGCTGGCAGCAGGCTTAATTGCAGATTTCGCCGCGTTTCTCTCTTCAGTGGCAATATGGCGTCTTATCTTGACTTTTGACTGATCCAAATCGCCCTCTTTTTCTGCGATTTCTCGTCCTCTGAAATAATACGGAGCAACGTTTCAGCAACGCGCATAGAATCGTGTCTGGCGTAGTTTGCGGTAGACATTAAGTCTTCTTCTACGATCCTGATTCCAAACCGCCTTAGCCTGTCTCTGTCAACTTTGACCGGATACGCGCCTTCAACGCTGTACTTCTCAGCCAGCTTCGGTGGAACACGGCTTCGGTTTACCACAACATAGTCGATGAATCCGTTCCCTGCGTGATCTATAATAGCCTCCACATGGTCTGCGGCAGTAAATCCGTCGGTTTCTCCGGGCTGGGTCATTACATTACACACGTATATCCTGGGTGCATTGCTCTTCAGGATCGCTTCTTTAATCCCTTCCACAAGCAGATTAGGAATTACACTGGTAAACAGGCTCCCCGGACCCAGCACAATGGCATCTGCATCAGCAATGCTTTCAAGAGCCTCAGGAAGCGCCTTTGCATTCTCCGGCAGGAGGGATACCTTCTCTATGCGCACCCCGCACTTCCCAATAGTCGATTCACCATATACCACATTTCCCCCTTGACAATGGGCGACAAGGACCACATCGTCTAGAGTTGAGGGAAGCACCCGGCCTCTTACCGCTAACACCCTGCTGGATTCCTTCACCGCCTCTTCAAAATCGCCGGTAATCGCAGACATTGTTGCGATAAACAGGTTCCCGAAGTTATGCCCTCCCAGCCCTGAGGAGTTGCCTTCAGGGAACCTATATTCAAAAAGACGAGCCATAAGAGGCTCGGAATCAGCAAGCGCCACAAGGCAGTTACGGATATCGCCCGGGGGAAGCACTCCCATTTCCTTTCTGAGTCTCCCTGAACTCCCTCCGTCATCAGCCACTGTGACTATGGCTGTCAGATTTCCCGTGAACTCCTTTAATCCTCTAAGCAGTGTAGATAAACCGGTGCCACCGCCTACAACGACTATCTTAGGGCCAAGCACAAGCTCATACCTCTTGTGGAGGACCTCTACAACATTTTCACCGTAATCCGGTGTAAGGGCTTTGATGACTAGTCTAACCACCACCACGGCGGAAAAGACAGTCATGACAACGCCTACGAGCCCCATGACAAGGCCAGGCATCCATCTGTATGAAAGAGATATGATGCCTGCTATTGTCAGTCCTACTCCAACTGCAAACACCAAAGACCATTTCTTCAAGTCAAGGTGAGGATAAAGCTTCCTAACAGACTTCATTATAGTGACTCTCCTACTCAGCCAGTCTCTCCGGGATGTCTTTATCCCTGTGTTCCACTGTGACATTGTATCCTTGTTCCTTCAAGAAACCAGCCAGGCGATTTGCAATCGCAACAGAACGGTGCCTCCCTCCGGTGCATCCTATCCCGATTATGAGTTGAGTCTTCCCCTCCTTCGTGTATTGTGGCAAGAGAAACCCCATAAGTTCAAACAGCTTATCAAGGAAGGACTTCGTCACCTTGGAACGGAACACATAGTCTCTGACTGCATCAGATTCTCCCGTAAGCGGGCGCAAAGCGTCCACATAATGGGGATTCGGCAGAAACCTTACATCAAAAACAAGATCCGCATCCATAGGTATTCCATGCTTGAATCCAAAGGACACTATGATCACGTCAATTCCCTTGCTGGGACTCTTTTGGGAAAAACTGGATGCGATTCGCTCGCGAAGTTGTTTAGGGGTAATATTTGATGTATCTATGATGCGAGAAGCTTTCTCGCGGACCTGTTCAAGCTTTCTGCGCTCTTCGCTGAGACCCTCAACAATACCGCCTTCTGCGGAAAGAGGATGACGTCTCCTGGTCTCTTTAAACCTCCGTACAAGAGCTTCATCAGACGCCTCAAGGAACAGAATCTCGTAATTGACTCCCATTTCCTCGAGGTCATCTAGCACATAAAACAGCTTATCGAAGAACTCGCGGCTCCTTATATCCACCACTAAGGCTATTCTATCAATCTTGCCTTCGGATTGTGACGCGAGTTCAGCAAATTTCGGGATCAGTGTAGGCGGAAGATTATCAACACAAAAGAAACCGAGATCTTCAAGTGCACGCACAGCCTCACTCTTGCCTGCACCTGAAAGCCCTGTGATTATTATGAATCGCCCTTCATGCAAAGCCAGATCCCTCCGCCTGTTGCCGGCATTCAGTCGGTCACAATCGACAACACGAGTCCCGGTCGAACAGTGTAGTTTAACACTTTCAGTATACCATACTCATTATGCCGGGTCCCTGGACAACATCATCAGATGGCGGCTTTAGCTCGGATGCAGCATCCCTATCCAAGAAAACGGTGCAATCCGGGTGAAGCTGCAGGACTGAACTGGGAACCATATCTGTTACAGGCCCATGTATAGTCTGATAGATGGCACCGGACTTCTCAGGGCCGTTGGCAAGTAGAATAATCTTGCGTGAATTCATTATCGTCTTGATTCCCATGGAAATCGCTTGCCGCGGCACAGCGTCAGGATCATCATCAAAAAACCTTGCGTTAGCTTCAATAGTCCTTTTTGCAAGGTAGATCGGACGAGTAAGCGAACCGAATTCCGTCTTCGGCTCATTAAAACCGATATGCCCGTTACGCCCTATACCGAGTACAGCCAGGTCAATCCCGCCTGCCTTCTTGATCTCGCGTTCGTACGCGGCTGCTTCCTCGTGAGGATCCTCTGCAAGCCCACGAGGAATATGTACCCTATCTCGGTTTACGTTAACATCATTGAAGAAGTTGTCATACATGTAAAAGGCATAGCTGGATTTGTGAGTTTCAGGAAGCCCCAGGTACTCATCGAGATTGAATGTAGTGACACGGGAAAAATCCAAGCCTTCCTCTTTATGCATCCTGACCAGTTCCGCGTAAAAGCCGAGGGGGGTTCCGCCTGTAGGCAGTGCAAGGACACAGTCAGGGTTCTTTTCTATTTCGGCAGCTACAACCTTAGCCGCCTCTCTACTCATAATCTCATAGTCATCGGCAATAATTACTTTCATGCTGTCGCCTCCTATCGAAGCTTCAAGCCAGATTCCGTGGAAAACTCAAACGTCACTTTACCGGAGGACGCCTTCTTGCACATACACCGGATCACCGCACACAAATGTCGCCTTAACTTGCAGATCCTTATCCAACAGAACAAGGTCTGCGTCTTTCCCCACTTCCACACTGCCTTTCTTTTTGTCTAGACCCAAAATCCGGGCAGGAGTTTGAGATGCCATCTTAACAGCATCGCTCAGGGAGCATCCGAGTTCCAGTACCAGATATCTGACTGCCTTATCCATGGTAAGTGCAGAACCGGCAAGGGTTCCGTCAGGAAGCCTGACTGCTCCGTCTTTGTGAATAACTTTTTGTCCGCCCAGCTCATACTCGCCTTCCGGCATGCCTGCAGCCATTGTAGCATCTGTTATCAATGCAACATTATCCTTGCCTTTGCACTTCAGAAGTATTTTGGCAGCAGCACGATGGATGTGAAATCCGTCGAGGATCACATCTACTGTCAGCCTGTCACAGGAAAGCATTGCCCCGACCATCCCGGGGTTTCTGTGGTGCAGACCGCTCATGGCGTTGTAAGCATGTGTTATGTGGGTTGCTCCTTTATCCACCGCAGCAAGAACCTGGTCATACGTGGCAGATGAATGTCCGAGAGAGACTATGAGCCCGGAATCCTTTGCATGCCGAATAAGGTCCAATGCCCCAGGCATTTCAGGTGCAAGAGTAACCATCCTGATATTACCGGACGATGCATCGATAAGCCGGTCCAGCTCGTCTATGGAAGGCCTTCTTATACCTGATAAGGGTTGAGCGCCTTTCATTTTAGGATTAAGCCATGGCCCTTCAAGGTGGATCCCCAGGACCTCAGCGCCACGAGAGGTAGGCCTACCTGTATAACTCCTGAACAGCCCGGCGACTTCCAGAAGCAGGCCTCGAGGAGGCGACGTAGTGGCAGGGAGGATTCCCGTGGTACCGTGGGCTGCATGGGTAATGCACATCTTCTCCAAAGATTCGAAATTGCCGTCTTCGATGTCGCATCCTCCGCCGCCATGGGCATGAATATCTATAAACCCGGGAACCACTGTCAAACCTGTCGCATCAATCACGCTGTGTTCGTCTACACATCCGCATGTCCGTCCGGCACCTTCGCATCCGCACTCCGGAGGGCTGATTCTCGTTATAATACCGTCTTTAATCTCGATAATTCCTGATTCTATTATGCCTTGGGGAGTCAAAATGTCTGCGCCTTTTATTATCATACGCGACCTCCTTCAGACACCGACAGAAGGTTCGAGCCTTGCCAGCGACCTCCTTACGCGCTCCACCACATCCTCATTAACGGAGACCCCAAGTTCCTGTAGGGCCAGGAAATATGCGCCGGCTACAGGAGGGAATTGAGGTTGAGTGAGTATTGCTCCGGGAGCCGCCTTCATCAATTCACGCATAAGAGCGTCAGTAACCCGCCTGCCTGACTTGAAAACCCCGCCTGTAGTGACACATGGAAACCGCGTATCTTCCATATTCAGCGCCTTTGCCACAGCGCAGGCTGCAATCCCCAGTTCAGTGCCGGCCAGGTCAAGGATCTCAGAAGCTACTTCGTCTCCTTTATCAGCTGCTTCCGCCACAATGGGAGATAAATTCGCAATTTCAATTCTACCTAATCTCCCGCCATACGCCAATCCCACAAGATCATCTACACTGTTTATTTTAAAATGGCTAATGATTGCTTGAGACAAGACAGTCGGTTTGTTGCGGCCGTCTTTAGCTTGGGTTACAGCATTAAGAGCCTTGTGGCCTATGTAGTATGCGCTGCCTTCATCCCCCAGGATATATCCCCAGCCTCCTGACCTTGCTCGCTTCCCTTCTTCATTAACGCCAAACGCCAATGAACCTGTGCCTGCAATTACAACGATTCCGGGACCTCCCATTGTTCCGCTGGCAAGTGCTACTACACCGTCATTATCTATAACGACCCTCTTTGCCACTTGCATATCTCGAATAGGTGCTGCAAGCTGCTCCCTCTCTCCTGGACGATCCAAACCTGCAATACCCATCCACATCAATTCAAACGTAGGTTTTTCATGTATCAGGCACTTGTCCGCCTCTCGAAGCAGCCGGCGTATGGTACTTGTGACACCGTCTATTCCAACCAAGTGGTAATTGGCAGGGCCGGCAGCCAGCTTTGCCAGGATCTCCCCGTCTGTCTTCCCGATGAGGCAGTCAGTTCTCGTGCCCCCTGCATCCAGTGCAACAATAAGCCCCATCCCTACTTCCGCACCTTTCCTCTCTTCCCTCTATCAGCCAAGAACTCGCGTATCTTATTGACATCAGTGTTTAGCACCAACTCACTGTCAAACCCTACTGATTTTACAAGTTCTACGGCCTTATCAAAATCACCTACCAAAGAGGTATGATGAGCGTCGCTGCAGATCACTATCGTTGCGCCGTATTCAGCTGCCTTCTCAACGAACTTGACACAGTTTTCCCAACTGCCCCACCTGGCGACAGTAAGAGATGCATTATTGATCTCTATGAGCTTGCCAAGGTCTTTAGCTGCTCTGACTACTTCATCGATATCCACCGGATACGTGGGGTTCCCGGGGTGGACGATACCGTCTACGTGTGGGTTTTCCATAGTCCTTATCAGCGCATGGGTGTTCTTCACGATTCCGCTGTCATCATAACCTGTATGAGTGTGGAATCCGGCAAATACAATATCCAGTTCGGAAAGAGGAAGATCAGGAAGATCAAGCTCTCCGCCAGGTCCTGCTATGTTCGCTTCAACGCCTTTTAGCACCCTGACGCCGGCTATGACAGACGGGACTACATGAATACTACCGAAGTGGTATAGATGGGGCCCGCCAGGCATATTGGGTCCGTGATCAGTTATGGCGATCATTTCCAGACCAACATCGGCAGCAGCCTGAGCCATTTCATTGACAGAGCAATAAGCATGTCCGCTGGCTACAGTATGAGTGTGAAGATCAGCTACAAGCTTCATTCAGTTACTATCCTCCTCGACCCGGGGTAATGCGCCTGGGCCGGCGCTTGGCCCGGGAACACCATCCCAGGCGAAGAGATTCAACACTTCGTCCGGAATCCCTGCCACTACATGAACAGGGTAAAATCAATGTCGGGGAACACGGCATCAATAGACTCGACTTGCTCTAAGTAGTCAATGATGTCAGGCGATATCACATCCTTGGACAATGCATGGGCCAATCGTTCGAATCTGTGCCTGTGTTCGAGGAATCTCCGCTCTCCGTAGTCTCTTGCTTGTCGAGTGGTGACAAGGAAAGGCCAATCACTGCTTTGAAGGAGCATGGCCTCACGGGCAGCCTGCTTCAAGAGCCTGTTTCTCAAAGCCGCGTCATCGGTGTCCTGCTCTTGCCCGTGCCTACTGCTTATTTGCGATGCAGCGCTGCAAATCTCCTTTTCTACATTGTGAATCTCCTGCCACATCCAGCCGGTCAAATCATTGTCCCAGATATAGTGGCCCCCACCTAAGCCCCATGAGCTTTCAAACAAATCGATCTCCTGATGCGGCACGTGTTTTTTCAGGCAACTTGAAGCAGACAAGACCTCTACATGGGGGCTCTTACCGAGGCTTTCCAATGTCCACCTTAGCCAATCAAGGCCTTCCAGCCACCAATGGCCGAAAAGCTCCATATCGAAGGGAGCTACAATAACCCCCTGATTCCCGGTTTCTCTGTTGAAATCCAAGAGAAGCCGTTCCACTAAGCCGGCAAAGTGATCTGCATGCTCCTTTGCTCGCCGAAGAGCGGCATCGGGATCATATACTTCCTTAGCAGAGAGATCCACTAATCGACTGGTAACTTTCCAGTAACCGAAACCGGAAACAGGATCACGCCTGTGGAATTCCCGGTAGTTCCCGTCACCTGGGTAGCCCCATTCTGAAGACCATACTTGCAAGGCGGTACGCTGGTTTCTCCCGAGGACTGCGATTCCGCTTCCTGAAAGCAGGTACGGAAGATACGAGGTATAATCTTGTGTTCGTTTTCGGATAGCAGGTTTCACCTCAGGCTTTCTCAGCGATCTATCTGAGTACACGCTTATCGGAGCCCCGCCTTCGATTGCATGGGCATCAACAAAAAAGTAAGTATATCCTAAATCCTTGAGCACCCTATCAACACTGGTCGTCTCTGACGGCGGGCGATACCCGCATTCAGGCAGCCAAATCCCTTCCGGAGGACGCCCGAAGCTCTCTGTATATACATCACGCCCGAGTTTTAGCTGGGAATAGACAGAGTTCTCAGTGGAGAGAAGCGGCAAGTATGCATGGGTAGCCGCTCCGGCCACGATCTGAACCAATCCCCTGTCTTGAAGTGCCCGAAATGCACTCACCAGGTCTCTGTCGTACCGAAGATGAAAACTGCTCTTTACTTTTTCATACCGTTCCCTGTAGAACTTGGCCAGCTCTTGAAAGCTCCATTCCCTCTCAGCCTTGAATCGTGCAATGTCAGCCTCTGCTGCAGCGATCTTAGCGTCTAAGTACTCGTCGAACCGGAGGAGCATATACGGATCTTGCAATTGATCGAGCAGCACAGGTGTAAATCCTATTGTAAAACTGCCAAAGGCGTCAGTGTCAGCCAGAGAATTGATAATATCCAAAAGCGGTATGTACGTTTCCGCCATAGCCTCAAAAACCCACTCCTCACCGAAAGGCCATACCCCTGCCTTTCTACAGTACGGCAGGTGGCTGTGGAGAACGAGTACAAGCGACCCGATTGACATTTTTTTGTCCTCCTTTCCAGAATGGAACATATTTAGTGTAAGTCATAAGCCCAGACAGTATTCCGATGGTATAAACCTGCACAGCAGTAGAGATATTATTACAGAGGTGTCCGCTTAGAAATGTCCACACAATTCAGTGGGGAGGTAACCTGATTGCCGAAATTGGAAAACACAAGTGAAAATAGCCTCAGCCAAGGCACCGGCCCCTCTGAGCCGGTGGAAATCAGCATCTCACAGACTATCCCTGAGATTGAAGTCATTGAGCCTCGCGAATTACACGTCGGAGAACCCCCTATCGAATTCCGCGGAACCCCGGAAGACAAGTGGGAGAGTCACTATGAGCTTCCCATTGGGTATGGTTCTACCAGGCTTGTTTTGATGGTCCGTGACCCTTATTGGATCCACGCGTATTGGGAGATCGCTGAAGATATTTCAGATATCGTAACGACGGAATTGGGGCCGCAAGGATGGTCTACTTCCAGACGAGTCCTTCGAGTGCATGATGTGACCGATATTGAATTTGACGGCAACAACTCCCACAGATGTATGGATATTGACATCGGAGATGTCGCCACAAACTGGTACATAAACGTTGACCGGCCTAACCGATCATACTGTGCAGAACTGGGACTCATGGGGCCCGACGGCAGATTTGTATGCTTGTCCAGGTCTAACACAGTCAGGACTCCCAGGGCAGGCGTTTCAGAAATCATTGATGAAGAGTGGATGACGATCTCAGCCATAGAAAGGTACTATTCCAAACCTACCGCAAGCCCGGCATCACCTGAAATAATCTCTGCCATATCTGAAAGAATGCACCTGGACGTAGGCTCAGAATTTGTCAGTGAGATTTCCAGCCCGGGAATGGCAAAGCAGCCGCCGGCAAAGGAGTTTTGGCTGAATGCACTTGTAGAAGTGATAATCTACGGCTCCACTCAGCCTGACGCACATCTTACGGTTGGAGGACAACCTGTCAAGCTTCGCCCGGACGGATCTTTCCATGTCAGATACGCCCTGCCTGACGGGGAGAAAATCATAGATATCAAGGCAGTATCGAAAGATGCCTCCATGAATCGGTCGATTACTACAAGACTCACCCGTAGTACATGGTAAAACCGGAACAGCACCTGGTAATTCCAACCTGTTATTCACCGGTATTCAGAAATAAGGAGATGGATCTGGAAGATGGGATGCGAAAAAGGTTACCTTGCTATTGTCCTTCACGCCCACTTGCCGTTTATAAGACACCCGGAGCATCCGGATTTTTTTGAGGAGACCTGGCTTTATGAAGCCATTACAGAGACGTACATTCCGCTTATAAAGGTCTTTAAGCGCCTGGCTGACGAAGGGATAAGATATCGAATAACAATGTCTCTTACTCCGCCGCTAGCATGTATGCTCCAGGACAGCCTTCTACAGGAGCGGTACCTTCGCCATATAGAACGCCTTATTGAGCTTGCAGAAAAGGAAATCGAACGCACCCGCTGGCTCCCGGAGTTTCATAAGAATGCCGTTATGTACCTGGAGAAATTCCGCGAAGCCAGGCGTGTATTCTTAGATGAATATCAATGCAACCTGGTGACCGCATTTGCTGAACTACAGGACAGGGGTTGCCTGGAGCTTATCACTTCGTGTGCAACCCACGGCTATCTTCCTCTTATGGAAATATGCCGCGAAGCAGTGCGTGCTCAGATAAAGATAGCAGTTGACTACTACAGAAAGCGCTTTAACCGTGATTCGCCCGGTTTCTGGCTTCCTGAATGCGGCTTTAACCCCGGTGATGATGAGCACTTGAAACAGGAAGGCATAAGGTATTTCATACTGGACTCTCACGGAGTGCTGTTCGCGTCCCCTCAGCCAAAGTACGGGGTGTTTGCACCTGTATACTGCAGGTCCGGAGTGGCTGCCTTCGGCAGGGATATGGAATCATCGAAGCAGGTTTGGAGCGCACGGGAAGGATATCCGGGAGACTATGATTACAGGGAGTTTTACCGGGACATCGGATATGATCTGGACTACGAATACATAAAACCGTATATCCACTCGAGCGGAGCTCGGATCAGCACAGGAATAAAGTATTACAGGATCACCGGAAAGACCCATGACAAACAGCCTTACGACAGGGAACGCGCACTGAGAAAAGCCGCGATCCATGCCGGGAACTTTATGTTCAACAGAGAAAGGCAGATTGAGTATCTCGCATCTGTAATGGACAGAAAGCCAATCGTGGTCGCACCGTACGACGCAGAGCTCTTCGGGCACTGGTGGTTTGAAGGGCCTGAGTGGCTCGATTACCTGATACGAAAAGTCACCTATGACCAGAATATATTCAAGTTGATTACGCCAGGAGATTACTTGGACATATATAAGCGCAACCAGGTATCGACACCGTCCTTGTCCAGCTGGGGGTATAAGGGCTATAATGAGGTCTGGCTGGAAGGTTCCAACGACTGGATCTATCCTCACCTTCATAAAGCAGCTGAAAGAATGGTGGAGCTGGCCAAAGCCTATCCTTCAACAGACGGCCTGAGGAGGCGCGCCTTAAACCAGGCAGCCAGGGAGCTGCTGCTTGCTCAGAGCAGCGATTGGGCTTTCATCATGAAGACAGGGACTGTGGTCCCGTATGCGGTAAGGCGCACCAAAGAGCACCTGTGGCGCTTTACAAAGCTCTATGAAGATATCCGGCGGGATTCCATTGACGAAGGCTGGCTTTCGGAGATGGAATACAGAAACAACATCTTTCCTGAGATAGACTACAGTGTCTATGCTAAAGCTTAAGCACTGTGAGCGCTCGATGTCTATACAAGGGCTTTAAGCACTGTAATCGATCTATGTCTATGCCAAGACTTGAGCACAAAAGACGACCGCGGAATGCCACAAGACCCAGTAAAGTCTCCGGTACGTGCCGCTCTGTTCTTATCTTCGATTAGATCGTCCCGATCTCCATAATACGGTTCATGTAAGCTTCTCGCAGCGCTTCTGCCTCGTCCGGACTGGAAGCCTCACTGTAGATGTGGAAGAGCGGCTCTTCCGAATCAGGCAGAACCAATGCCCAGCCTTTTTCGTGGTAAACCTTAATACCGTCTATAAGCTCCACTTGCTTGGTGCGGGTCTCATTAATGAGAGTCCTCATTACCTTGCCTTTAGCTTCCCAGGGACATTCCACGCTGCGCTTGCTGATATAAAATTCAGGAACCATGGAAACCAATTCTGAAAGCCTGATGCTGTCCCGTGCCATGGTCTCCAGGATCTTTCCAAGAGAAAAGAGGGCGTCAAAAGGCGCCTGAAATCCCGGGAGGCCTTTTTCTCCTATGAAGATCTTTTCTTCAATAGCCTTCTCCATAACTGACCTGGGATTGGCTCGGGTGCGGACTACGCGTCCCCGGTATCTTCTGGCCATTTCCTCGATAATTCGCGAAGCTGTAACAGGCACTGCCACAGTAGCGCCTTCCCTGGATTTCAGGACAAGAAGGGACATTAAGGCTGTGAACAGGTCCTCAGACACCCTGTTGCCTTTTTCATCAACCAGGAGAAGCCTTTCTGCATTGCTGTCAACGATTATTCCGAGATCCGCCTGCTGAACAACGACGGACTTTGCAAGAAACGATAGAGAATCCAGCATATCCAGGAGGTGTCTTGGCCCTTGTTCTGCATTGCTTTCCCTGTCTGACGTAGATACAGTGCAACCCAGCGCAGAAAGGAAAGACGGCAGGAGCAAAGAGAGGTTGCCGGGGTCGTAATCTACAACGACTTTAAACTGCTTCTCTCTTATCACATCTACGGAGATGGTCTCGAGGAGACAGTCTAAGTACTCTTCCATAAGGCGGGTTAGAAAAGCCACTTCCCCGATATCGTCCGGGCTTACCCTGGTAAAGTCCTCGCTGAAGAAGGCATTCTCGATTCTTCGTTCAGTGGCTTTATCGATATTCATGCCTTTATCGTCAAGGAATTCGATTAAGGCGATATCCGGGTCATAGGGAGAAAGCCGCACGTGCAGGCCCCCTGCAACTCCCAGGGCTGTAACGGCGTACCGAGTCACAGGTGTGGTGGTACGGCCAACATCGTAGACAGCTGCACCGCCTGAGAGAAGGCCTGATGTCAGTGCCCGCTTTATCATCCGGGAAGGCTTGTACGCATCTGAGCTTATAACCACCTGACGCCTCTCTTTGAAGCATGAGCTGTAAGCTGCCCCTAATTTGGCTGCGATTTCGGGAGTAAGCTCCACGTTGACAAGGCCTGAGACTCCATACGTCCCGAACAACCGCTTGGACCATTTAGCCCCCCACACCAAGCTTGTGGTAATGGTTGTGCCTGCGTCAATAACCTTTTCAGGCCATATCTTTACGCCGGGCTTGATAACGGAGCTGCCGCCTACTACAGAGCGAGACCCAATGATAGATCCTTCAAATACCGCTGTCTTTGCCTTGAGGCTTACTTTGCTGCAGACGATAGCCCCCCTTAGTTCAGTGTCCTTCCCGAAGAAGGAGTCATCCCAGAGCACGCTGCGTTTTGCGGAAGCACCGTCGTTTAGGATATTATTGTGTCCGATGACCGTGCTTGAGCCGATCTCCACACCTCGCCTGATACGGCAGAAATCTCCGATTATAACAGGGGCATCAAGCTTTGCGCTTGGATGGATTTCAGTGCCTCTTCCTATGTAGATGCCTTTTGCGATTTCTTCTCCCGGAATTCTGACGCGTACTAATCCTTGGAGGATATCATAATGGGCCTGGCGGTACTGGTCGATATTACCCACATCACTCCAGTAGCCCTGGGCTACATATCCAAAGAGAGGCAGGCCTTTCTTTAGAATAAGCGGAAACAGGTTCTTGCTGAAGTCAAACTCAACGCCCGGGTCAAAGAGACGCAACACATCCGGTTCCAGCACATAGATGCCGGTATTCACCGTATCGCTGAATACCTCGCTCCAACTGGGCTTCTCAAGGAACCTTGTAATGCGGCCGTCATCGTCGGTGATTACGACCCCGTATTCCAGCGGGCTTGTAACGCGAGTCAGGACGATTGTGGCGATTGCCCCTTTAGCTTTGTGAAACTCCACAGCTTCAGTTAAGTTGATATCTGTCAGCGCATCTCCTGAGATCACGAGGAAGGTTGAATCCAGCAGGTGTTCACATGCTTTGACACTTCCTGCTGTGCCAAGGGGTGTATCTTCAACAGCGTAATCCATGGAGACTCCGAATCTTTCTCCTTGGCCGAAGTAGTCCATGATTACTTCCGGCATGTAGTAAAGTGTGGCGAGGATATCGCAGAACCCGTGAAGTTTCAGAAGGTCAATGACATGCTCCAGCATGGGGCGGTTCACCACCGGCACCATGGGCTTCGGCCTGTCACATGTAAGAGGTCTAAGCCTTGTCCCTTTTCCGCCTGCCATCACTACCGCCTTCAAAGGAATCCTGCCTCCTTTTCTCTGCGCTGCCTCGTTGATAGTGTGTCGCTCGCTCGTGTCGCAGTCGCACTAACTAGCCGCTGTTGTGCGCAAAGTATCGGGAATACTCGCGAGAATACTCGTGCGGGACAGCCTCCTGCGCCTGAAAGATCCACCTCGGCCTAGTTACCGCCCACGGACTTGCCCTGTATGCCTTAAGGACTTCGTCGTAAACCCGAGACGTGGATTCAGCTATTATGTCCCAGTTAAACTTAGTTAGAACATCATGTGTTGCATTGGCACGGATTTCGTCGCACAAGCGCTTGTCTGCAAGGAGGGTTAGGATATTATCCGCAAGTGAACTGGGGTTACCGGGGTAGCATTTCATGCCTGTAACCCCGTGTCTGACTACTTCTCCTAACCCTCCTACATCTGAAACCACAACCGGAGTCCCTGATGCCATGGCCTCCAGCGCAGTTATGCCAAAGGGTTCATAGAGGCTGGGCACACAGGCCACGTCTGCACACTTATAGAGCTTATTGCGAGTTGGATCATCGACAAACCCTGCGAAGTAAACCCTGTTGTAGATGCCCAGATTGCCGGCATATTCTTTTAGATATGCATCAGCAGGGCCTTTGCCCGCGACAACCAGTTTAACCTTGTCCCTGTAAGCAAGGACTTTGCAGAACGCATCGAGAAGGACATGGACCCCTTTCTCATGCACCAGCCTGCCTATGAAGAAGATCATCTGCTCATCAGGTGCAGCCCATCTTGAACGAAAAGCAACAAGGTCCTCGCCTTCAGGCACTTGAAACCTGGTTGGGTCTACCCCGTTGGGGATTTGGCGCAGTTTATCTCCGGGAAGCTGAAAGATCCATGATAACTCGCGGCGCATGTGCTCACTGCAGCATATGACACGCCACGATTCGAACCCCAGCCACCACTCGACATTACTGATGTAGCGCTGCAGATCATTGTGAAGGCCCCAATTCCGGCCGTATTCCGTGGCATGAATTGTACCGACTAAAGGAATGTTAAAAGCATGTTTCAATGCTTTCCCGGCGTAGGCAACTATCCAATCATGTGCGTGCACAAGATCCGCACCCATAGCAGCCCGTTCAATCCCGCGCTCCATAAGGTTCAGGTTCATCTGCATGACCCAGGTGAGAAAGTCAGGAGGAGAAGGATTGTGAAAAGGAACTCTGAACACCCGGACCCCTTCGTCATCCTCTTCTTCGCAGGCATTACTGTGGCCGCAGGTGATAACATCAACATCCACTCCCTGCTTAACCAGGGCTTTCGAAAGGTCCTCCACATGCCTGGCTATTCCCCCGACCACCCTCGGCGGATACTCCCAGGAAAGCATAATCACGTGCACTGTATCTCCTCCTTTAATGAGCCGCTACGCCGCTAATAGCCCGCTAATACGCTGCTAATAGCCAGCTGGTTAACTGCGAATAGAGTGCCAAAGATTGCTGTAGACTGCTAGCTGCTAACAGACCGGTAATAGACGGCTAACAAACCGCTGTTAAACTGCTAACCGACTGCTGACAGATGGCTAACGGACTGCAAAAAGACTGCTAATCGCCCAGTAATGGCCTACCAATAGGCCTCTTGTGGCCTCTAGCAGGCCGGTAACGGACTGCTGACAGACCGCTAACGGACTGCTGACAGACTGCTAACGGACTGCTGATACCCTACTAATAGGCGCCTAATGAACCGCCGGCAGACCGGTGACAAGCCGCTGTTAGACTGCTAACGGCAACCTGAGAGACTGCTATCGGACTGCTAATAGCCTACTCATAGGCCACTAATGTCCTCCAGCAGGCCGGTAACCGACTGCTGACGAACTGCTAACGACCTGATGATAGACTGCTCATAGCCTACTGATAGTCTCCTAATGAGCCTCTAGTAGACGGTCAACAGACTGGTGACACATTGCTAACGACCTGCTAATAGATTGCTAACAGGCTCCTAATCAGCGGCTAGCGAACCGGTAATGGACTGCTGACAGATTGCTAATGGCCTGCTAATGGCCTGCTGCCAGACTGTTAACGACCTGCTAATAGACTACTCATAGCATACCAATAGGCTCCTAATCAGTCGGCAGTAGGCCGGCAATGAACTGCTGATAGACTCCTTATACACTCAAGGTAAACCGGTAGGGAACCGGTCATAGGCCTCCAATCGACTGCTCATAGACTACAAGATGTTTTCTGGCCTCAACGGATACCGACACCCGACATCTTTGCAAACTAAGGAAATCTCATAATACCGACTACTACGGCAGATACAAATCGATGCCTTGACCTCGGTATGCATTGCCACCTATCCTACGGTCCTTACCACCTCCGGCACCTTCGACAGCGCAGACCATACCTGTTAACTCCCAGCAAGGATAGATGCATCTCCTGCTTTGTCCAGGTGTACAGATACCCTAGGTGGCTCTGGAAGAGCACGCCTGTTCTTAGGATTTACTCCAAGTCAGGAATTATTCGTAAGTCAGCCCTGTGGTCGAGAATCGCCCACCATTTGGCTGTTTGATGGCAGTTTTTCTACCACAGTTTTGAGCGTAAGCTCTAAAATGGTAGAGTCTCGCCCACCAAGAGGCTCAAGGGTGGAAGGTTTTCTACCATGATCAGGCGTTAAGGTGGTAGGATATCGACCACCACGCCTCCCAAAATCTTACACATCACGGTTTGGTGGTCGAAACTCGCCCACATTTTCTGAAAAAGTGGGCGAAAAACTGCCACATTTTCCAAAAACGTGGTAGGAATTCTACCACCTGAGCCTCAAAAAGCTCCCAAAACCGGGCTCCAACCTGAAAATGTGGTCGATTCTCTACCGCCTGAGGCAGTTTGGGTGGTTCAAAATCGTCCATTTATGAACGTTTGCTCGAAAAAATCCAAAAGGGTGGTCGAAATTGAACCACCTTTTTAAGGAAATGTGGCTCAAAATCGCCCATTTATGAGCGTTTGCTCAAAAAAACCGCAAAGAGTAGCCGAAATTGGTCCACGTTGTCTGCAAACGGTGGTTCAATTTCGATAACCGTTCTTAGCTAGATTTGTTTTTGAACGGTTGAGTCAGAGTCCGGGTAAAAAAAGCAGCAAAATCAACAGGAAAGACAGCACAAAATGGAATATCAGAATGCCACAGAACAGACCTCAAAAGAGGCAACAGAAGAAGCAAAAGAAAGAAGCAGGACAGGCGCCGGAAGATAGAATATGAGAACGCCACCGAAGAGCCAGCAGACGAGATCTTAGAAGAAGCAACAGGAGAAAGAGCAGAAGATAGGAGCAGGAAAGGCTCTGGAAGATAGAGTACAAGAACGCACAGAACAGGCACCGAAAGAAGGAGCGAAAGAAAGAACAGAAGACAGAGCAGCAGAAAGAACTGAAGGAAGAGCAGGCGAAAGAAGGGAAACCGTCAGCTAGTCGTAAAGATGGCCGACTAGTCGTAAAGATGGCCAACTAGACGTAAAGATAGCCAACCGGCCGTAAAGATAGCCAACTAGGTGTATAGATGGCAGCGGACTTTGCGTCCGTCATTCATTGTGACAAAAGGCGGCTCAATATTGAAGCACACAGAGTGAGCATCCTTGCAGCGCGGTGTAAAGCTGCACCCAGGAGGAAGATTGGTAAGGTCGGGAACCTCGCCTTCTACAGGAACAAGTTCGCGCCTCTGGCCTATCTGGGGAATCGATCTTAGAAG
>FIZM01000009.1:2393-6790 GCA_900019985.1 uncultured Clostridia bacterium | reverse complement strand
AAATGTCAAAACGGTTTAAGTGGATTCTAGCTCTTTCGCTAATGGTTGTATTGAGTGTAGGTAGCGTAGTTCTCGGGGCCTCGAAAGAAGTCATCCTCGCAACAACCACAAGCACCCGGGACACCGGGCTCCTTGATGTGCTCATCCCGATTTTTGAAGAGAAAACAGGATACAACGTAAAGATGATCGCAGTAGGAACAGGCGCAGCGCTTGCCCTTGGCGAGAAGGGCGAAGCAGATGTACTTCTTTGTCATGCTCCTGCTTCAGAAATGGAGCTTGTCGAGTCCGGCGATGTAATCAACAGACAGCTTGTAATGCACAACGACTTCGTGATCGTGGGTCCGTCTGAGGATCCTGCAGGTGTCAAAGGCTTTAAGTCTGCAACAGAAGCATTGAAGAAAATTGCAGATGCTGAAGCAGTCTTTGTCTCCAGGGCAGACGATTCCGGGACACACAAGAAAGAAAAGGAAGTCTGGAACAAGCTCCCATTCCAGCCGTC
This sequence comes from uncultured Clostridia bacterium, assembly GCA_900019985.1. GTDB lineage: Bacteria > Bacillota > SHA-98 > UBA4971 > UBA4971 > UBA4971. Next base: position 6,291 of record FIZM01000009.1, on the reverse strand, counting down.
TGGGAACGCATGGTACCTCGAGGCTGGGACCGGAATGGCGAATACGCTCAATATTGCCAATGAGAAGTTGGCATATTGCCTGACTGACCGCGGAACCTACCTGTCACTGAAGGATCGTCTGGATTTGGCGATATTGGTCGAGGGAGACGCGATTCTGCTTAACATATATCACGTCATGCAAGTCAATCCCGACCGGCACAAGGTAGTGAATGGCCCCGGGGGACAGGCATTTGTAGAATTCATGGTATCCGATGAGGTCCAGGCGATCATCAGTGAGTTCGGTGTTGACAAGTACGGAAGCCCGCTATTCTTTCCTGATGCAGGCAAGAGCATGGAAGAGCTTGGAGGGTGAGGGATAGTTGGATTTGATAGCAGAAGGAATCGCCGGAGCTCTCAGACTCCTCATTGCAGGGGACCGCGAAGTGCTCCGGATTGCCCTTCTCACCCTTAGGGTTTCCGGGACTGCAACCATTATCAGTGCTGTGATAGGCGTACCGCTGGGGACTGCGATTTCTCTATGGTCGTTTCGAGGACGGCGGAGGCTAGCTGGGTTCGTCAATACAGGGATGGGCCTTCCGCCGGTAGTGGTAGGCCTTTGGGTAAGCATTTTCCTTTGGAGGACGGGGCCTCTAGGCTTTCTTAGGCTGATGTATACGCCGACTGCCATGGTTATTGCCCAAACCATAATTGCCCTGCCGATAGTCACAGGCTTTACCATGGCAGGCGTAGGACAGCTGGATCCAGGTATACGCCTGCAAATGCTGTCTCTGGGAGCGTCTTCATGGCAGCTTCTTTCTATCCTCATACGAGAAGCCAAGCTTTCAGTGCTTGCAGCGATTATGGCAGGGTTCGGCCGGGTAGTGGCAGAAGTTGGGGCTTCCATGATGGTAGGAGGTAATCTCCTGGGGCAAACCCGAGTGCTCACGACAGCCACTTCTATGGAAGTGTCCAAAGGCAATTTTGGGTTTGCTATAGCACTTAGTATTATCTTGGTGGGAATTACCTATATCATCAACGTGATCCTTACCCGGGTTCAACAGCAGTGATAATGCAAGGAGGCTATTAGATTGAAGGCTGGGCAAGCTATTATCGAACTTAAGGACGTTAAGCTGAAGAGGGGATCCAGGACCACCTTGGATGTCTCAAGCTTCAGTGTGTTCCGCGGCGAGAATGTGGCTGTGATCGGTGCAAATGGTGCAGGCAAGAGTACGCTCTTGCAGGTAATAGCTTGCCTTCTGCGCCCTAGTAAAGGTAAAGTATACACTAGAGGACAACAGGTAGGTACAGAAATCACCCCGTTTGAGGCAAGACGGCGCATGGCTATGGTTCTCCAGAGGCCTTATCTCTTGGATGCAACGGTCTTTGATAATGTAGCTATAGGGCTGAGGATGAGGCATGTACCTGAGAACGAAGTGAAAGCCAGGGTCTACGATGCTCTAGCTCTCTTTGGTATACGACATCTGGCTGAGAGGCGAGGTCGTTCTCTTTCCGGGGGCGAAAGCCAAAGGGTAAGCTTGGCGCGGGCCGTTGTCCTCAAGCCTGAAATCCTTCTATTGGACGAACCAATGAGCTCGCTGGATACGCCTACCAGGATAGCGCTGCTCGAGGAACTTGGTCGGATAATCAAGAAGACCGGGTTAACAACGATTTACGTGACGCATGATGTCACAGAGATCCCCTTCCTATCTGACAGGACTGCGATTATGGACGGTGGGAGGATCATTGCAGACGGCCCGGTTCGTAAAGTGTTGCATGAAGAGATGCGCTGTGCATTGTCGCAACTGACGCGCGCTGCTAATTGGCTGATTTCGTAGGACGGTGGACAATAAGATGTCGCTTTTTCTCTCTCTGACTCCACGTGTTGAGGCGTGGGATAAATTAAAGGAGCATATCGCTGTTGGGCCAAGGGAAACTGAGACTGTCACTATTGAAGATGCGGTCAACCGTGTTCTGGCACAAGATATTATGGCCCCTGTGGATCTGCCTGGATTTTCTAGATCGACTAAGGACGGCTATGCAGTCTTGGCATCTTCTACCTTCGGGGCAAGCCAGGGGCTGCCCGCGCTTCTCTCTCTAAAAGGCCGAATCAACATGGGTGAATCTGCGAAAGTATCATTACGCCCTGATGAATGCGCGGCAATAGCTACAGGAGGCATGGTGCCTGAAGGTGCAGATGCAGTAGTCATGGAAGAAGTCTGTGAAGTGCTGGATGATGAGACTATTGCAGTGACTCAACCTGTGGCCCCGGGTGAAAACGTTGTAGGGGAAGATGAGGATATCCCTTCGGGAACACTTGTACTTTCACGAGGTAGCAAGTTGCGTCCGCCTGATATCGGAGCCCTGGCAGCTATGGGGATTACTGAAGTTGAGGTTGCTGTAGGGCCGAGAGTTGCAGTGATTTCCACCGGGGACGAGCTTACCGGCATTTTAGAGGATCCAGTCCCGGGTCAGATCCGAGATGGAAATGCCTATGCACTCTACAGCTCAGTTAAGGCCTTGGGCGGGAGGCCCAAACTTTGGGGCATAGTAAGAGATGAGTATGAAGTGATGCGCGAGGTCTTTGCAAAAGCCCACGCTGAATCGGACATGGTTATAGTGTCCGGAGGGAGCTCAATAGGAGAACGGGATTTTACAAGGCAAGCTATTCAATCCCTGGGCGAGCCAGGGATCTTAGTCCACGGCGCGGCAATTAAGCCGGGAAAACCGACTATCCTTGCTGTAGCCGAAGGTAAGCCTGTGTTCGGCCTACCCGGCCATCCTATGTCTTGCTTGGTTGTGTTTAACCTCTTTTGCGCCCCTGCGATCGCCAGGTGGATGGGGGCGACCGTCGATAGGCTGGAAATAAGCGCAAGGCTTGGGGCGAATGTTCCGTCAATAGCAGGCCGGGAAGATTTTGTCAGTGTCAAGCTTCGTGAACAAGACGGGGAAGTCTGGGCAGAACCCATCTTCAGCAAGTCAGCTGTTATTTCCGGGCTTGTTTACGCTGACGGGATAATGAGAATTCCTCTGGAAGCTGAAGGCGTAGAATTCGGTGAGAAGATCACTGTGAAATTATTCTAGTTCCAGGCGGAAGGTAGCTTGAGTGAGGGATCAAGAAGTTGAAGAAACGTAATGTCTACCTGAAAGGTGTACCACTCCAAGAAGCCCGCGACAAGTTCTTTGAAGGACTGGCAGTGTTCAGAGAGGAACTACGAATGGAAGGCGAACCTATTCCAGTGGACGTAGGTGCTCTTTCCAGGATAACGGCGGAGCCTGTTTTTGCTAAGCTGTCGCAACCTGCGTACCATTCATGTGCGATGGATGGAATCGCCACCCGTTCACATCTGACCTTTGGGGCGAGCGAAACTAATCCTCGCCGGCTTAGGCTTGGAGAAGAAGCGGTGTATGTGGACACAGGGGATCCTCTGCCAAGAGGGTTTGATTCAGTGATTATGGTAGAGGATCTGATTGAGACAACTCCCCTTGAAGTCGCGATTATTTCCCCTGCCAGGCCGTGGCAGCATGTTCGAACTGTAGGAGAGGATATAGTAGCTACAGAACTGGTCCTGCCTGAGAATCATAAGATTCGCGCCTTCGATCTCGGAGCTCTGTTAGCTGCGGGCGTAACCCAAGTTATGGTCCGCAGGAAGCCTAAAGTAGCGATCATACCCACAGGCGATGAACTGATTCTTCCCGGAACTACACCTGAGGTAGGAGACATAACCGAGTTTAACTCGAGGCTTATCGGAGGGCTTGTCCAAGAGTGGGGCGGGGAGCCTATCTTTTGGGACATTGTGCCTGATGAGCCGCAAGCATTGACTGAGGCTGTGGTCAAGGCTTCTCTTTCCGCTGACATCATCGTGGTGAATGCAGGTTCATCTGCAGGGAGTGAAGACTATACCTCAGATATTGTGAAATC
>FIZM01000009.1:394-2360 GCA_900019985.1 uncultured Clostridia bacterium | reverse complement strand
ATTCTGGGAATCGTAGACAACAAGCCTTTCTTCGGGATCCCGGGGTACCCGGTTTCCGCTGCTTTATCTTGCGAGCTCTTTCTCCTTCCTCTTTTGGCAAAAATGCTAGGTCAGACAGTTAAGGAGAGGACAATGATAAACGCAACTTTAGCCCGGCGAATCGTCTCCGTCCCCGGTATGGATGAGTTCATCAGAGTCAAAGTAGGCAAGGTCGGCGGCAGATATGTAGCATCGCCGCTTGCCAGAGGAGCAGGGGCAATAATGTCTCTTGTAAGAGCAGACGGGTATATTGAGATTCCCGGCTCATCTCAAGGGATCCAGGAATCATCGGAAGTTGCAGTGCACCTATTGAGAGATGCGGAAGAGATAGACAATGCTGTCGTTGCAATCGGCAGCCATGACCTTGCTTTGGATCTTCTGGGAAGCCTTTTGTCAGGCAAATACCCGGGTATGAGCCTTTCTTCTACGCATGTCGGGAGCATGGGCGGGATAATGGCTATGCGAAGGGGAGAAGCCCATATTGCCGGCGTGCATTTACTTGACGAAGAGACCGGAGAGTATAATGTCCCTTACGTAAAACGATATCTCGATTCTAAAGACTATGCCCTTGTCAATCTTGTACACCGAGAACAAGGTTTGATTGTGGCGCCCGGGAATCCCAAGGGTATTCAAGGGATCTCCGACCTTGTCAAGCCGGGCGTTTCATTTGTGAACAGACAGCGGGGGGCAGGAACCAGGATTCTCCTAGACCTTGAACTAAAGAAACTAGGCATTTCCGAGGATCAGATCTCCGGATATGAGCATGAGGAATACACTCACATGGGTGTTGCTGCATCAGTTGCAAACAGTGTAGCCGATGTCGGCCTGGGCATAAGGTCTGCAGCCAGGGCGTTGGGCTTAGACTTCGTTCCCGTAGCCTGGGAGCGCTATGACCTGTTAATGACTAAGGAGTTTTTGCATTCTTCATTAATGGATAAGCTTCTTAGTATTATCTCATCCTCTGAGTTCAAGGGCCAAGTCGAATCCCTGGGGGGTTATGATCTCTCTCAGAGCGGACAGGTTGTGTGGCAAGGATGACCGGGCTTATCGATGCTTTCGGACGAGAGATAACATATCTTAGGGTGTCCGTTACGGATAAGTGCAACTTAAGGTGCATATACTGCATGCCGGAAGAGGGAGTGCCGCCGAAATCCCACTCGGACATTCTCCGGATCGAAGAGTTTGCAAGGATTGCCAGGATAGCATCTCAACTTGGAATAACCCATGTCAGGCTAACCGGAGGCGAACCCCTGGTAAGAAAGGGGATATTGACTCTGGTTCATTTGTTGTCTGAGATACCCGGGATCTATGATATATCCATGACCACCAACGGCATGTTGCTGGCAGGCTTTGCTTCGCACCTCCGGAAATCAGGCCTTAACCGGGTGAATGTATCTTTAGATACCCTTAAACCTGAAAGATTCAAAGAGATCACAAGGTGCGGAGACCTCGACCAGGTGTTGGACGGGCTGAAAGCCGCGGAAGATGTGGGTCTTTCACCTGTAAGAATCAATACAGTCGTGCTGAACGGTGTAAACCGCGACGAAGTGAAAGACCTGGCTATGCTTACTTTAGACCATCCATGGGCCGTGAGGTTCATTGAATTTATGCCTTTTTGGGACAATGGGTGGAGATTCGGTGACAGCTATGTAACACCGATATCGGAAATCAGAGAAGAGATAGTCCTTTTGGGGGCATATCCTGTTGAATCCGATGAGAAATGCAGTGAAGGAAAGAAAGGGACGGAATCCGGTCCTGCCGGCTACATGAAGCTTCCCGGAGCCAGGGGTAGTATCGGCTTTATATCGATGAAGGATCACATATGCTCAGGCTGCAACAGGCTGCGCTTAACTGCTGATGGGTTTTTGCTTCCTTGCTTGCTTTCTGATATTTCGGTTGATCTTAGGACTCCTCTTCGTGAAGGGGC
>FIZM01000009.1:0-341 GCA_900019985.1 uncultured Clostridia bacterium | reverse complement strand
AGGAAATAATCTTTCCCTGTCAAAGATCGGCGGCTGAAGGTGCCGGGTTTATCCACAGTGCGGGTCTACATTCGATTCAACTGTGGTAGCTTTTGCGGCGAATATTTGTGGCGGGGGCCGGCGACCGGAAGGTTGTGTCGGTTCATCCGGACCTGATCATACAGAGGCAACCCATTGATGCAGAGGAGGAACGGCGAGGTGAATCCAGAAAAATCGGGTGGCCTCACCCATCTTGATGAGTCGGGCCATGCAAGGATGGTGGATATCTCCTCAAAACCTGACACTTCGCGTGTAGCAGTGGCCAGGTGCAAGGTGTCCATGTCCCCATCTACGTTGAGCAT
>FIZM01000008.1 GCA_900019985.1 uncultured Clostridia bacterium | reverse complement strand
ATCCTCCAGTCGAACCGCGCGAAACGAAGCGTGGATGGCTCACCCGGTGAACCAATTAACTACCTAAAGAGCCTCAGACTGTTTTCATTGGCTCTCGAGATGCGCCATTCAGCAACGGAAAGGCTCTTAAATGAATGTGACCGGCTTACGGTAGGGTCCGAGGAGGGGGCGGGGAACCGCTGAAGCATGAATTCTCTGTTCGGGAATCCTCTGTTTGGGAACATTGTATCTGAGAACCCTCTATCTGAAACTCCTATATCTGAAAAACCCTCTATTTGTGAATCCTCTATCTGTAAATACTTTGTCTGTAAATCCTCTGTCTGTATAGACAGGAAAGTATTGGAGAGAATATTGTCTGGGGTGATGCTATGGAGAGTAGTGCAGATAAGAAGCACCCTAAGACAAAATCTCCATCTGATAAGAAAAACCAAGCTTCCGGTTTCAAAGCCAGGATCGATGCGAGCCTACGGAGCATCCGCGAGTTCTTCGTAAAGATGCGGAATGATATGCCTCCTTTAAGAGACATTGTTGTTTTGGTTGCTCTAACCGTGATTGCTTTTTCATCCGGATTCTTTGTCGGCAGAGCGACTATGGAGCCCATATTGCCAAGTGATTTCGTGACTATCCAGGAAATCGATGTCCATGGGACGAGCTCTCAATTAGCTGATGCTACTGTTATGGAAGGTGCAATGCCAGGAGAAGGCACAATACCGGGAGAAGGCACGATACCAGGAGAAAGCACAATGCCGGGAGAAGCTGCAATACCGGGAGAAGGCGCAATATCAGAGCGACGTGCGGTTCCAGGAGAAAGTGTGACACCCGGTGATAGCGCAATACCGGGAGACGGTGCCGCACATCAGACTGCGGTCCAAGAGTCTGCCGGTGTGACGGAAAGCCCTGGGGCTTCGAAAGGGACAGATACAACCCCATCATCGGTCCATGTTAAAGACGCAGGAGTTGTAGGGCCTATACCGGCTGAGATCCCGCCTGAGAAATCAGCAGGAGAAAGCGCCGGATCTGCCGGCAAAACTCCCGCGAAAACCGAGTCAACCGCGCCAACCGGTGAAAGCTCTGTATCCGCCGGAACGAGTGCTGCACCTGTTGGAGAAAGCACCGCATCTACCAAGGAAAGTGGAGTTAAAGAAAGTCCGGAGCCCACACAAGGACGGACTGAACCGGCCAAGGTGAGTACTGCGCCTGTAAGGGAGAGTACTACACCTGCCACCACGAGCACTACTACCAGAGAAAGTGCAGCACCTGCCAAAGAAAAGATGGTAATGCCTGTTCAAGGAAAGATCCTGTCAGATTTCGGATGGCGGAAACACCCTGTGTATCGGGATTGGCGGTATCATACGGGGGTCGATATTGAGGCACCCGACGGCTCTCCGGTAGGTGCAGCCTTTTCAGGCAAAATCGTCGGGTCAGACACCGAAAGGGAGCTTGGCCTGTGTGTCGTCATTGAGCATGCAAACGGTATCACGACAAAGTACGGTCACCTGGAGTCAGTCTCTGTGAAGCCGGGAGATCAAGTGAAGCAAGGACAGATTATAGGAAGATCCGGCTCGTCAGGTGTTACATCAGGGTCATATCTCCACTTTGAAGTGATTTCTCAAAACGAAGCAGTGGACCCTTTAACATTTCAGTAATGCCGTAACACTTCGGTAATCCTATACTGTTCTCTCATAGGTAAGCCTGACATATCTCGCTGTTCCAGGAATATACATGGTATTAAACCGGGGCAGGGGGGCAGCGAGTATGAGGGATTACATTCGGCGTAGAGTGCTTGACATTGCCGGCCACATTATTGAGACTAAGTCTACTGTCAGACAGACGGCCAAGATTTATAATGTCAGCAAGAGTACTGTGCACAAGGATGTAACCGAGAGACTTCCCTTGATAAGTAAGCCTCTCTCGAAAAAAGTCAAAAAAGTACTGGAGCAGAATAAGGCAGAACGTCATATTCGTGGCGGGGAAGCGACAAGAAGGAAATATAGAGAGAAAAAACGGCGATAGGTGTCTTCTCTCTTTGGAGGAAATCTTCGCAGTACGTAGAAGAAACTACCTTGCGACGGTTTTTTGTTATTTCTACATTGGATAAGCCTTCCAATCCGGCTGCATTGAGGAACCGTCCTATTCACGCATCTAGGAGGAATAAACCCATGCTCGGGCTGTCTATGGATATCGGGATTGATCTCGGAACAGCCAATACAAGGGTTTACGTCAAAGGGAAAGGAGTAATATTCAGCGAGCCGTCAGTTGTTGCTGTTGACGGCGAAACACGCAAAGTGTTAGCAGTCGGTGGAGAGGCCCGCAGGATGATTGGGAGGACTCCCGGTTCCATATCAGCTATCAGGCCTATGAGGGACGGAGTTATTGCCGATTATGAGATAACCCAGGCGATGCTCCGTCATTTTATAAACCGTGCATGTGGCAGAAAAGTCCTGATACGGCCCAGGGTAATAATATGCATTCCTTCCAGGGTAACAGGGGTCCACAGAAGGGCAGTGCTTGAAGCCGCATCGCAATCCGGGGCAAGGCAGACCTATCTCGTGGAAGAGCCTATGGCCGCAGCTATCGGAGCAGGCCTCGACATATGGGAACCTTCCGGCCATATGGTTGTTGATGTCGGTGGAGGGACAACTGATATTGCAGTCATCTCCCTTGGCGGAATCGTTGTTGCTGATTCCTGTGCAATCGGAGGAGACAAGTTTGATGAAGCTATCATCAGATATGTCAGACGCGAGCATAACCTCCTGATAGGAGAGCGCACCGCGGAAGACATCAAGATCCGAATAGGGTCAGCTTATCCCGTGAGTTCGACCGAACCCGCGGAGACTGCGGAAATGCGGGGAAGGGATTTTGTCACAGGGTTGCCAAAGGTTATGAACTTAAGCTCCTGGGAAGCTTACGAGGCTCTTTTTGAACCTGTCAGCGAGATTATCAACAGTGTCAAAGGAGTCCTGGAACGGACTCCTCCTGAACTGGCTGCAGATATTGTTGACAGGGGAATAGTCTGCACCGGCGGAGGCGCCCTTCTCAATGGATTTGTGAAGCGGCTGTCAGAAGAGCTGGGAATTCCTGTCCACATCGCAGAAGACCCCATGAGTTGCGTGATTATCGGCACAAGCAAGCTTTTCGGGTCACCGGAGTTTCTCAAAAACAGCCTGGTAGCAGGCTCTATACCTGTGTAAACCGACGTCTTGTGCGTTCCGGCCTGATCACCTCCGGAATCCTCAAAAAGATCCATCCGGAACCATCTTTCTTTCAAGAGGATAACAGGCTTTAATATAGAACTGAAAAGGTTAAGGTTGCCTGTGGAAGGAGGTCTACTTATTTCATGAAACACCCCTGCAATTGTGTGGGAGTTCGGGCAGCTATTGCTTTCTGTATCATCTTCTTGCTCATTGCGGCACCTTGCAGTGCCTCGTGGGTGACAATCGGTGAAGCCTACAAAATCCACGACGCAAGGCTGGCCATTGATGAAAGCGGAACTATTCTTCCTGTGCCTGCCGTTATTAAAGGCAATGCTCTCCTTGTGCCAGCAACCTTCGTAGCTGAAATCCTAAATATCTCCATGAGATACGATCCCGGTGCAGAAAGGGTTTCTTACAGCGTACCCGGCGGTGAATTTGAAGTCTTGCTCGATCGTACGGACTGGCAGCTATCTTCCGGCGAGAAGAGGACCTTTACCGAACCTCCTGTCAGTATAAACGGTGTTCCTTTTGTCCCTGTCGAGCTTCTTAGAGTAACCGGGGATTACGATGTGTCGTGGGACTTGCGGGCAATGGAAGTCCATATCCGCAGGCCTTGGCTCATAGATGAAATGGCCCATCTGACCCAGGTAAGGCATGGAATCCATCCTGACAAAGTCAGGGTTGTGTTTCATGTGACAAAGGAAGTCCCGTTCAAGGTCATGCAGATGAAAAACCCGCCCAGAGTGGTAATTGATTTTGAAGATACATACTTGGATAAGGCTTTTGATGCACTCTTAGACCATGTGGCAGTCAGTCAAGTAAGACTTTCCGCTTTGGAGCAAGGAAAGGCCAGGGCGGTTATAGACCTCAATTACGCGCTTCCTGATGTGACCGCGTTCTGGCTGCAGGATCCTGTACGGCTTGTTGTAGATGTGCCGACGGTCTACAGCAGTATTTCCGCGCTCACCATCGGTCCCGGAATCCGCTACATTACCTTGAACAGCGGAACTCCTTCCGGCCCTGTTGTCGTTGATGTCCTCGAGATCGACGTAAGTGACGAAAACGTAGAGGTAAAGACTGCCCTTGCAGGTTCTTATGACAGTTTCGGCCTGGCCCCTGTCAGTGAACTTGTATCACGGTCTGGCGCGATAGCAGGGGTTAACGGCGTGTTTCACGCGTCAGACGGCACACCTCTCGGCCTCATCATCGTAGACGGAAAACTCAAGAGCTTGCCGATTATGAACAGGACTGCCATGGGGATTACCCGTGATAGAAGGATCCTCATTGATAATGTGTCAGTTGACACATCAGGCAATTTGACTCCTGATTGGTTGGCAGAAGGAGTGATATACGCTGTAGGTGGCGGTCCGCGGCTGGTAAAGGATGGAGAAATCCATGTGACTTCCCTTGAAGAACAGTTCAAGCCGGATGTAGCTTCAGGCCGTGCTCCCCGAACTGCTGTCGGAGTGACCGACGACGGCAAGCTCCTTTTGATTGCTGTTACCGGGCGCAAGGCATACCACAGCGTCGGAGTGACCTTGGACGAATTAGCCCACATCGCACTTGAGTTAGGTGCAAAGGATGCAATGAATTTAGACGGCGGGGGCTCTTCCACAATGGTTGTTCGCAACTTTGTCATGAATACCCCGTCAGACGGGAGAGAACGAAAAGTAGCTGACGCGATTCTTGTGTTTGCCGGCACACCTGAGACAACGTCCGAGAGTCCGTAACACAGGTGAGCGACATGCGATTGAATCATGTGATTGACCCATGGGAATGACGCATGTGATTGGCGAAGAATGGTGAAGGGAGAATCTTACTGATATGATTGTAGGCTGGATCAATGGGAAATCAGCAGGTAAAAAGCTTTTTACAGCAACTGTTGCAGTTGTCTTGGGTTTACTGCTAATAGGATTCGGGGTGTTTCCGTATTCTGAGGCAGAAGCGCAGCAGGATCCGGAGTTTATGCCCATTTCCCAGGTGATGCCCGGGATGAAAGGTATTGCCAAGACTGTCTTCTCGGGTACAAAGATAGACACCTTTGACATAGAAGTCTTGGCTGTTATGAAAGGCGGGGCAGCCTCAGGCGATTATGTTCTTATAAAGGCAAGCGGAGACGCCATAGAAGCAGTAGGCGGGCTGGCATCAGGAATGAGCGGAAGTCCCGTGTATGTAGACGGACGTCTTATCGGTGCAATAACCCACGCCTTAGATGCAGGTTCCGATCCGTATCTCGGCCTTGTTACCCCTATCGGAGAAATACTCAGAGTGTTCGAAGCCCAGCAGGGATATCACGTTGCAGCCGGCCCGTTGGGTGATCCTGTCGTAGTCAGCGAGGGCTTGAAGACGCAGCTAGGCCTAGACACTGAAGCTCCTTTAGTGATGGCCCCTGTAAAGAGCCCTGTAATGCTGAGCGGAATCAGAGGACGGGCATTTCAATCCTTGGCAGAGAAGTTGAAAGGATACGGCCTTCAGCCGGTAAGCGCAGGGATTGCCCAAGCCCCGTCTACACAGGATGAAGTCTCGCTTGAGCCAGGCTCAGCTGTAGGCGTGCAGCTCATGAGAGGCGATGTTTCCGCTACTGTCATTGGTACTGCAACTTACAAAAAAGGCGACCTTGTGGTAGCATTCGGACACGAAGTGCTTCTTATGGGAAAAGCAGGTTACATCGCAACCGCAGCTGAAGTGCATAGGGTTGTGTCTTCAATCCTCAGGTGTTTCAAAGTAGGGAGCCCTCTTAATGTCGTTGGTGCAGTAACGCAAGACCGCTCCACAGGAGTGCTTGTTGAATTAGGTGGGGCGCCTCGGACCATTCCTGTGGCCTTGACTGTAAAGGACAAAGATACAGGTGCGGTAAGGACGTTCAGCGCTGAGATTGTCAAGAGCGAAGTGCTCATTGACAGCTTCCTGTTTACATTCCTTATAGAGTGCCTTGACTCTGCAATAGACAGGATCGGGCAAGGCACAAGCCTTGTCAGCTTTGAGATCAACACTGAAAACCTTGATACGCCGATTTCAAGGGAAAACATGTTCTACAGTTTTGCCGACATATCGGCAATGTCCACCGGAGAGCTCCTTGATGTTCTCGTTGCGCTGGTGGATAATGAGTTTCAAGAAGTCGATGTCACCGAGATTAAAGCCTATATGGAGATTGAGGAGCAGAGGAAAACAGCCCGCATTCTCCATGCTGAAGCTGAAAAGGAGGACGTCTTGCCTGGTGAAACTGTAGAGATAAAAGTCAGTCTCCGTCCTTATCGAGGTGAGCCCGAGATCAAAAGTGTGTACGTGGAGATTCCTGAGTACGCAGAATCCGGGACACTCTACCTTACGGTTCGGGGTGGAGGCACCCTGAGTTCTGAGGAAGAAGAGCAAGACACTAAAGATGACGGTTCTCCCGTTGAAAGCCTGGAGAAATACATTCGCGACATGACCGAAAGGGAGAAAAACAATGAAATAGTGGTAGAGTTCTTCCCAGGTAGGGAAGAGGAGTTCGATGAGGCAATTTCAGATGAGGCGATTCCAATAGATGAAGGTGTTTTGGAGACAGACACAATGCCTCTTGCAGCAAATCTTCAAGTGGAAGATGAGATTCCGCAGCGCGCGGAAGAGACGGCGCCTCGGCTTGACGAAGTCGAAATGGACCTGGATGAGCCGGATGACCTGGTAAAAGTCGTAGTCTCAACGGATTATGTAATCGAAGGCGAGACAGAGCTGAAAGTGACTGTTATTAGGTAGTTTGGCTCTACTTTCCATCAGTAGCATGAACTGGCGCCCCTGCGCGCAGCGTGGGGGCGCTTACTTATGGAGGAATGAAATACTTTACGTCGAACTATGTTTAAGCTGGGAGGGGAGATTATGCCATCTTCATTGGGCAAAAGGAGAATAGTGCTTGTAGTGGCAATTGTTGTCATTGCTGCGGCGCTTCTCTATGCCTATGGCAATCTCCTCAAGATCCGGAACGCCCTTCTCCAAGCTGCGCGTGAACCCATACAAAAGACCCTCGAGCAAGCCCTCGGGTTCGATGTGGGGATCGGATCTATCACAGGTAAGAACTTAAACGAAGTAGTATTGTCTGACTTGTCTTTTTCAGACGGTTCCGGTGCCGATGTTCCGGTTTTTTCAGCCGGCCGAGTGGAAGTAAGCTATTCCCTGTTTGATGTCATCACGAAACGTAAGAGCATTGCCCAAGCCATAACAGGCATACTTCTAATCGAACCCGACCTTAGGATAGAACTCCCACCGGATTTTAGGCTTTCAGAGGTCGATACGGATTTCCAACTGGAATCCGCAGGTGGTTTCCTGGATGGATTCCAAGGTTCAATATCTGTCAAAGACGGAAGATGCGAAATCATTGGAATTCCGGGACTGGGAAGGCCTGTTGTCCTTTCAGGAATAACAGGGGCAGCTGTGTTCACCGGGTTTGAGATCGCAGGCGAGATCCGGCTGCTCGCAGGAGACGAAAACCGGACTCGCATAGCAGCAACAGGCGGATATGATCTCATGACACATGGGTTAACATGCGATATCGGCCTCAGCGGGCCTGTATCCGGAGACCTGTTAAGAGATGTGTCAGGTGTTTTAGATGCCCTCTTAGCTGAATCAGTTGAACCCGGCGAAGATAGCCAAGGGATCCCTGCAACCGCAAGAGAGATCCTGAGTATCCTTGATGCTGCTAACCTTCATGGCGGAACAGTCAACATAGAGGCCCACATAAGGCCTGAGCCTGACGGAGGAAGCAGGATTCGAGGTAACGTCAATATAGCGGGTGCCGAGTTCAGTGCGCCTGCCATCACTCTGGACAGCATAACTCCGGATGCCGGAGAGTATGCCGGAGAGTTGCGAGATGTTGATGTCCGTTTGAGCCTTGCTTTAGACTTTCAACTTGATAACGAAGGCCTCGCCTACCAGGGGATGAGCCGCCTGGATATTCTGAGTCTTGAATGGCATGACGAGGAGTTAGGATTTGGGAAAACCGCGGCGCAAGGTAAGGCAGAGGTTGAGTTCTGGAAGAACCCTGAAGATGAGTTTCTGTCCTTTGAAGGGGACGTGGCTTTAGATACCCCATTCCTGTCAGCAGGTGAAGCCTTGAAGAAAGCCGTTGAGCTTGAGGATTCTTCTCTCAAGTTGGAAGGGCCTGCACGTATCAACCTTGCACTTGCCGGAAGGCGAGACACAGGGATAGAGACTTACGGCACTGTAAGAATGGATAAGGCGGTTATGAGCGCGTTTGAGGTATTCCCGGGGATGAAGGAAATATCAGGAGATATTGAAGGCTCCTTCACCTTCAGAAGCTTCGGGAAAGCCCTCACAGGTTACGAGGGACAGGTAAGGCTGATTTCAGGGTACGCTGATTCTGCGTTTCCCGAGCAAGGCATTGAACTGCTTCAAGGAGAGTTAAAAGGGGCTTTGGGATTCTCCAAAGAAGAAGGAGAAAACCTGACATATACAGGCTTCCTTGATGTCGTAGATGCCGGCGTAGTTCTTGACTATAAGCTTCTGCCTGATAAGCCTTCCGGTGAGGAGGATCTTTCCGGAGAGATCAGGTTATCTGAGGGAGCTTTAGAAGGTAGGTTCGAATTTCGAGGAGAGTTTCCGGGGATCTTCAAGTATGACGGCGTGCTGAAGCTTAGAGACGGTTTGGCAGAGGTTGACGGCACCATTGAAACGGCAAGGCTTGAAGTGTCAGATATGAGAGCCGGTGGAGATATTATAATTCGAGGCGAGTTGCCCGGGACGACAGAGTACGGCGGAAAGATCAGTCTTTCAGAAGGAGCGGCTAAGGTCTACGAAGGGTTGCCATGGCTGAAACACGCCGAGGGGCTGGTTTCCTGCGCCATAGACTTTGTGGCAAATTCTGAAGGATCGTTGAAATACAGCGGAGATGTGAACATCAGTAAAGCCACACTGGAAGCATCAGATGCCGCTTCCGGAATAGAGGAGTTTTCAGGTGAAGGCTCGCTCAACATCAGCTTCCGTGGCGAAGGGGACACTGTTTTACAGTATGAAGGCAGCGGGCGTATAGAGCAAGGCAATCTCGTAGCTTCAGAAATCGCAGAAGGTATACGGCGCTTGGAAGGCCCGATTACCGGTACTTTAGGTTTCAAAGGGAAGCATCAAGAAGACACGGCTGTTGAACTGATTATATCTACCGGCAGGTGCGCTGTGGAGGCAGAAGAGTTCGGTGGTTTCATACGCTCTCTCAGCGGAAATGCCGAAGGATGGGTGCGATTTGTTGCCCAAGGGCCTAACGTCCAAGGCTATACCGGTGAAGTTATGATAGAGAACGGCTCTTTTGTTGCAGATGAAGCTATGCCCGGTCTTGTGAAAGCCCGAGGCTTAGGTGACCTTGACATAAAGTTCTCATCATCCGGTGAAGGCGATCTCACATATTACGGAAAAGCAACAGTGCATTCAGCCGACATCAGCACAAAACACATTTACCAGGGCATTGACAGCCTTGATGGAAACGCAACTTCTGAATTCTCTTTCAGAAGCACAGGTGAAGGAATCGAATACGACGGAGTTCTGAATGTTGCATCCGGCACAGTCGTGCTTAAGGACTTGATTGAAGGATTTCACCGGCTTGACGGTGATGTAGTCCTGGATTTGAAGTTCCAAGGCGGTGCTTCAGGCGGGTCTTTCCAGGGTGATGCAGTTGTCTCTCGTGGAAGGCTCAAAGCGGGTAAATTGCTGAAAGGAATCGAGTCCATTGAAGGTGACGCCCGGCTGGAGATCTCGTTTTCAGGAGGCTCAGGCCTTACACCGTCATATAACGGTACGCTTAGTTTAAGCGAAGCTTTGTTTAGTGCATCAGATGTCATAGACGGTGTCAAAAGCCTTGTAGGCAAGGCCAGGAGCACGATTCGCCTTGAAAGCCGGTCTGACGGTGCTGTTTCATTGAAAGGCACAGTTGATTTGTCAAGCGCATCTTTTGCGGCAGACCGGATTTATCCCGGGATTAGAGAACTCAGCGGAAACGGTGCAGCTCATTTGAGCTTCGAAAGAATCCCAGACGGCAGCGTGTCCTTTGAAGGCAAGGTTCTAATAATGAAAGGAATCCTTGGCCTTGAAGCAGTCAGCGAACTGCTTGATAACATCGTTGCTGAGATAGATTTTGATGGCGAGTCCGTAGATATCAAGGGAATGACCGGAGACTTCGGAAGGTCACGGTTTGAGGCATCAGGCTTATTATACTTAGGTCAAACGCCTGAGATAGATATCACAGTGAGAAGTAGGGATTTGGCCTTCGAAGAACTGGGAGAAATCGTTGTGGCAGGTGCGCCTCTTAGCGTGTCAGGCAATGCTGTGCTTGATATAGCTATTAAAGGATTCTACCCGGACTTGGATTTCACAGGTGAGGTTTCGTTTTCAGGCGTGGAGATCCAACATGCCCGATTGCCTTCACCTGCTTCAAATGTTGAAGGCGTAGTCAGGCTGTTAGGAACCAGCATAAGCACAGATGGGCTCATAATGATGCTCGGAGATTCTGCTGTCGAGGTTGAAGGCTCAATTACTGACCTGGGCAACCCCAGTTTTGATATTAACGTATACGCCGGCGATATCGGGTTAGCCGATGTTAAAGACCTGTTTAACCTGGACATCCCAGGTGATATGAAAGGGAGAGGCGAGTTTTCCGTGAACATTGCAGGGCCTTTTGAGGATCTCTGGGCAGAAGGCAGGTTCCGGGTATCAGATCTCTCCTTTGAAGTCCTGGGAAAACCTGTTGAAGCAACAGAGGCCAAAGGGCGGTTCAGCTACGGAAAGAACGGTATCACTCTTTCTGATACTGTAGTTGCTGCTATGGGCGGAGAGATTTCAGTAAGCGGTGTTGCCCTCTTCAAGCAAGCGGAAGATGGCTTGGGACAGAATCCATGGACGTGGCTGTCCCTTGAGTTAGATGAGCTTCCGGCAAAGGAAGCTGCATCCTACTTTGCATGGGAAGACATCATAACCGAAGGTGTTTTGTCAGGCAAGGTCGTGCTTGAGGCTGAGCGAGATTTCTGGAGTGTTCAAGGAGCGTGCACTGTCCAAGACGGCTCTCTTAATGTCTACTCCTTTGACAATCTAAAGGTGGACTTCACAGCAGATGAGGAAAAGGTGATCATTGACGGGCTGGTGTCAGAAGGCCCTGACGGGAATCTGACTGCTAAAGGAACAGTCTATGATAATGCCGATTTTGAGCTGCAAGTGGCTGCACAGGCGGTTAGCCTGGAAAAGCTGAGTGACCTTCTTGAATACCCGGAGGTTACAGGCACCGGCGATTTCCTCGGGACTGTTTCAAGCAAGGAGAAGGCCCTTTCCATAGACGGACTCCTTGAACTTACGAATCCCGCGATTGGCGAGATTGAGCTGGACTCAACAGTAGGCCGTGTGAGCTTCAAGGATAGCGTAATCCGCCTTTTCAATACGTCAGTGGTTAAAGGGGATGCAACCGGACAGATTTCAGGAGTAATAGAGCTTGGCGGAGAATACCCTGAATTCGACCTTGTTGCGACTGTTAATGCATTGCCTGTTGATGACCTTGCATCTGTTTTAGGGCTTGGTGAAATCCCGCTGCGAGGAGCGCTTTCCGGTAAGGCTGCTTTTTCAGGGACGACAAAGAGCCCGGAAGCCGGCGGAGAAGTGAGGCTTACATCAGGTGAGATACACGGCATCAAGCTGGACGATTTAAGAACAGGCTTTGCATATTCCGAAGATACCCTGAACATAGAGGATTCATTAATCGAGATGGGCGGTATTAGGATCAGCGCAGCAGGAAACATAACACGTGAAGGCAAGCTCAGTCTCGATGTCCGTGGCGAAGATTTCGATTTGTCGAACCTGCCTGTGGAGATCCCCGACAACCCGGTAAAAGGGGGAAGAGCCGGTTTTACCGGAAGGATAACAGGTCAGCTCAGTAACGTACATTTGGAAGGGCAGATTGTCGCAGAAGATGTGCAAGTCTTGGACGCCGTATTGCATGATGTAACTTGTCACATGGAACTAGGCAATGATGATATTAGATTGACCCAGGTAGTAATCAAGGACGGATTAGGCCAGGTCATGGCTGAAGGAAACATAGGCTTAAATGAGGACAGAACGATAAACCTCACATTGACGATAGAGGAGATTGACTCAAAGACCGCCCTTGGAGTGATACGCCCCGGAAAGAGAGATCCCATTGAAGGTAGGATCAGCGGCAAAGTCGTTGTCACGGGCGATCTTAGAGAGCCTTCCTTCGAATTGCGGCTTAAATCGGATTCCCTGTCAATAGCAGGGGTCCCCTTTGAAAAGGCTGCACTTGATGCAAGGATGGTAGGCGACTCAGTTAATGTGGAACTGTTACAGCTGTCCCAGGCAAGAGGAGGGTATTTTGAGGCTGCCGGCAGCCTGGGGCAATCCGCTCCCATGTCTCTTGCAGCTTCCGCAAGGGATTTCGATGTCAGCATCTTCTCCTCAGTAGCAGGATGGAAATCCCAACTTGCAGGTAATGCCGATCTTGCGGTTAGAGCAGAAGGAGAACTCGAAGATCCGTCCATGGCATTATCACTTCGGATTCGTGACGGAAGTGTAGACAGGTTCGGGTTTGATCTTCTCAATGCGAGAATGACGTTTAATAATGGCGTAATCACTATTGAAGAAGGTGAGATACTCCAGGGACATCACAAGGCTACTTTAAGCGGAAGGATCCCCGTTTCCAAGGATAGCCTTGACGCAATAGGCATAACGTCTTACTCATCCGATGAAGAGCTGAACGTAAGCCTTACCATGACCAAAGCAAACCTGGGGCTCATCACCATATTCTGGCCGCAAGTCGAGTGGGCGGAGGGCACCACTGATATAGATCTCTATATCGCAGGGACAATCCAATCTCCCAGGCTTTACGGTTATGCCATAGTAGAGGATGGGACTCTAAAGCTTTTCCCCATTACCGACGTGTTCAGAGACATTGACTGCCGGGTCGAGTTCGAAGGGACCGAGGCAAGAATTGAAAAGTTCTCATGCACACTGGGAGGCGGCGGTGTCAATGTATCAGGTGGTGTAGCATTCCTTGACGAGCAAGAAGGGTTGAGCCTGGATTTGAGCCTCAAAACCCAGGATGCCATGGTGAATACGGGGATATTCAGAAGCCTTGTAAATTCTGACATATACATTGACGGTCCCGTGCATCATCCTCTTATATCAGGACGTATTAGCCTGGTTAAGGCAATATTATCTCCGGACACATGGTCTTTTGAACAGAAACTCTCCTTTGATGCGGATTTAGCATTGACTGTAGATGTTGAAGGGGATGTTCGGCTGAGGACGAGAATCATGGACATCCCTGCATCAGGGTCTTTGAGAGTCGGCGGCACTCTCAAAGAGCCGGAATTGTCAGGGAGGATGGAAGCTCGAAGAGGTTGGTTTGCCTATTTCGGAAATGAATTCACTGTACGGCAAGCTTCAGCCGAATTTACAGAGCATCAAGGGTTCATGCCCAGAATCGAAGTGGATGCGGAGACTGTCTCAGGCGATATCAGAGTATTCTTGGGCCTTCGTGGGGTTTTACCTGACAACCTGGGTTTGGAATTATCATCAAGCCCGCCTTTGACCCATGATGAAATCCTTGCGCTTTTGAACTACCCCGGTGCAGTTACAAGGATACTTACAGGTGATGTTGAAGGCGCTTTCAGAGAAGAAATAACCAAAATCTTTGAGCAAGAGCTCCGCTTGCGCGTATCAGGAGGGATTGGGCGGATATTTGAAGACCTTCTTGCCTTAGATGAATTCCGCATCCAAAGAAGTGCTTCCAACCAGTTGACTTTGAGGATAGGCAAGTATCTTGTAGACGAATTATACCTCAGTTATGAGAAGGGATTAGGCCCTGAGGCATCGGATCTTTTTAGATTTGACTACCTTCTCGGTCCGGGCGTGGTATTCACAGGCACTCTTGATGATAAAGGCGAAAGGATCTTCGGCATTGAGGCAAGGCTGAGATTCTAGGCGGGGCGACAGAAGATAATTTGGGACTGTTTGCTGCTACCATCAATATTTGGATGCGTAGATGGGAAGGATTTACGTGAGGCGGGTAGAAGAGGATACCGATATTTCTCTTTCCGTCGGAACACCATCCAAAGGGAGCCGTGAAAGTAATAGAAAAGTGAATACATGCCAGCTACGATTAAGGAGGGACAATTGTGAACCCACTATCCGGGGAAATCCAATCAGCAGTTAAGAATACCCGCGTGCGACTTGTTTCAGCAGCGCTGGTTGTAGCTTTGATTGCATCTTTTTTCTTCCTGCTTGCTCCCTGTGTCTCGGCGCAGGTGCCTACAGGTGAGAAAATAATCTCAGTAGAAGTTCAGGGGCTTGAGAACGTTTCTGAAGAGGAGATCTTCGAAGTTATTCAGGTCAAACCCGGGGATCTATTGACAGAGAGTGCAGTAAGAGCTGATCTTGAGGCAATAAGTGAAACCGGGTTGTTCTATGACATAGTAGCCAGGTTTTATCCTCAGCTGGGAGGGATAAGGCTTGTATACGAGGTCGTAGAGAATCCTAAGATCACCTCTGTCAGCTTCAAGGGCAACGAGGCTATCAGCGAGGATAAGCTGGAACTCCTCATGAGTATACGGCCGGCTGAGATCCTCAACTTAAAGAAGCTCAACAGCGACCTGGAGCGGATTTTGAAGTATTATTACAATGAAGGGTACTCCGCCAAGATCAAAGACGTCAGCATCCAGGAGCACGGTGAGATTACAATAGAGCTTGTAGAGCTTCGAGTTGCAGATGTCAAGATCGAGGGTCACAAGAAAACCAAAGACCATGTGATACAGAGATACATCTCAGTCAAGCCAGGTGAGCTGCTTGACATCAATAAGCTCCGCGAAGATCAACGCAAGCTTATAAACCTGGGAATCTTTGAAACCATCGACATCAAGTTGGATGTAGCTGATGATGAGAATTCTTACATAGTTACCTATGTGCTGAAAGAGACGAGGACAGGCAGTGCGGTCTTTGGAGCAGGATACAGCACTGCTGAAAAGTTCATCGGCTACATAGAGGTTTCAGAATCCAACTTCCTCGGCAGGCTTCAAACTGTGAATGTCAATTGGCAGTTTGGAAAGGGCAGAAGTGCTTACACCCTAGGCTTCTATGATCCGTGGATTGATACGAAGCAGACCTCGTTCGGTATTAACCTCTACAACCGCACCCAGACAGTGACAACCAGATGGAATGATGACAAATTCCAATTGAAGGAAGGGGCGGAGCTTAAAGAGGTCAGGTATGAAGAGGTTAGGAGAGGCGGAAATGTGTCTATAGGAAGGCCTCTGAAGCAGGATCTGAGGCTGGCGCTATCCCTCAGAATCGACGCGACCCGTCTTAACCCCGTGCCGCAGGAAGATGAGGATAAGGTAAGGTGGACATGGAAGCAGGGAGAGAACCCCAGCGGTGAGACGAGAAGCCTTACACTGTCTTTGACCAGTGACACAAGGGATCATTATCTGAATCCCACTAAGGGATTTTACTGGCGGGCTTCTGCTGAAACTGCAGGCGGGCTCCTCGGCGGGAGCTACACATTCTCCAAATTCCAAGGAGAATGCAGCACATATCGAGAAGTCAGGCCTGAGCAGGTCTTTGCAGTCAGAGTGTTAGGCGGGCTTTCCATAGGAGAGCTTCCACTCCATGAGCAGTATCGTATCGGCGGTGGTGAAACGCTCCGCGGGTATGATTACGGTGAGTATTACGGTGACAACATGCTCCTTGCCAACGCAGAATACAGGTTCCGGATATTCAAAGGCGTGCAAGGTGTGGTGTTTGTAGATACGGGTACTGCATGGCTGAAGGAAGAGCAGCTTTCAGCAAAAGGCTTTTCAACAGGTGCAGGCCTGGGTGTCAGAGTCGACACTCCCATTGGGCTGCTCCGGGTTGACTACGGGTTCGGTAAGGAAGGAGGACAGGCATACCTGAGTATTGGCCAAATGTTCTAACCGGCCCTGGAATAAACCCTGGAAAGTTCCTCCCGCTATGTGATACCATTGTGGTTAGTACCATTGTGTGTGATACCATTGACAGAGAGTGCGAGTGTTGGTGAAAGGAAGTGTAGGAATGTCAAAATCCCAGACAAAACTCTTAGGTTTACTTGTCGTCATTATTGCTGCTGTGGCAGTTGTTGTTAGCCTGATCGGAGACAGGAGCCTTAGAGCTGCTGATGGAGCAGGCCCGGTCGGATTTGTACACTCGGCAAGGATAATCGCAGCAGTAGAGCGTTCTGACGAGTATGCAAAAGCACAGAAGGAATATGAGGAGTTTGCCCAGAAGCTTCAAAAAGAGTACCAGTCTCAAGCTGAAGGCCTTGACGAAGAAAGCAAGCGGAAGAAACTCTCCGAGCTGGAGATGAAATTGGCTGAGAAGCAAATAGAGCTGAACAAACCTTTCCAGGACAAGATCCAGAAGGCCATTGAAGAAGTGGCCAAGAGCGAAGGCTGTTCCGTCGTTCTTAGTCAAAGGGTGGAGTTTGAGGCGCTTCTGCCTCTCATAGACAAGGATCAAAACATCGTCGGCACACAATATGCACCGATGTCAATACCTGTTGTTGTTGCAGGCGGCAAGGATCTTACCGATCCTGTCTTGAATAAGCTCGGAGTTAAGTAATTGATAAGTTACCTATGCCGGTTTAAATACCGAACTCTGGCGGGATACCGATGAAGCGGTTATTGTACGGTGTGACAATTGCGTGCGTTGGGGTCCTGACTGCAGTTGCAGTCAGGACTCCGGCAACACAAGAGGTCTCATTATCAGGTGGTGCCTCTGTTCCTCATGCAGTCCAGTATGTTATTGATTCGCAAAGTGAGCTCAAACCCGTAAAGCCCCTTGTTGTCAAAAAGGCGGCTCCTACCCTTTCATTGCCAGATTCAGGGGATCTTAAGCTCCATGAGTTAGCTGACAGCACTCTATCTCACGATGTAGACCGGATTCTACAGGATATAGCATCCCTCGAGTCAAAGGACGAGGATCTCTATGGAGATGCAGGCCGGCTCAGCTCAGGATCTTTAGGCATCTCCCATATGGATACCGGTGAAGCCTATCAGAGGGCATCTTTAGAAGAGCAGAGTGAGGCTGCGGTGACCGGGACTTCAGATAACCAAAGGATAGACGATATCCTGCCGATACGGGAGGATCGGAAGGCAGGTTATGTCCTGGTTGATGAAGTTGTGAAAAGGCATCCGTTATGGATGGAGCAAGTCCGTATTGAGCGGGAGATAGATGCAAGTAAAAGCCGGTGGCAGAGTTATGTGGATGCGTCGATACCGGCTGAAGAAGGGATTGCACAGTGCATAGATGTGGCAGCGCATATCTTAGACGGGCAGGTTTTGGCGAGCCGTGGCGAAGGGCTTGAGTCTGCCGAATACTCCGGCCTGCTGGAATCGAAGCTTGCCTTGATTGAAGCGTCTCTTGTGGAAGAGGCTGAACAGCGCGTAGAAGCGAAACGAATGGAACTCCAGGCCGGCCTGGAGGATCGGCTCTACGCAAAACAGGCCGAGCTTAACAATGAATTTGACGAGTTCCGCGATAAGGTGGTTAAGGAGACCTATCTTTCTATCGTAAACATACAGATGAAGCTGCAGCTTTTGGAGTTATCCGATGATGAACGGAGTGCTCTCGAACAAGAGCTTAGTGGTATAAAAGACGAAGTCCAGTCCAGGCTTGATGCCAAGCGAAAGGAACTGGACGAAGTTTACGCAGCATATAGCGGCAACGAGATTGCTAAGAGTGAAGAGCTCCTTTCGCGTTTCCGAGAAGAACAAGCGAGCTGGGTAGCTTCGGAGCTTGAGAAGGAACGGCAAAGGATGACTGAGGAACTTGAATGCCTTCTCGACGCATGTCTTCCTGCAAACGCTGACGGCCTGAGTTTAATGCAAGAAGGGATTTCCATGCGCGGCTTGGCCGAGCTCTCAACCAGGCGTGAAGAGGTGTTCCAAGAGTTTAAAGCCAGGGAAGCTCAGTTCATTCAGGAACTTGAAGAGCTCTCAGGGCGCAGGGACGAGATTGAAGACGCCATCAGGAAGGACATATATAGCGCAGTTGCGGCTCTTCGAGATGAGACAGGAGTCACTATAGAACTGATTGACGGTGACTATGAAGCCGGAGATCTCGACGCTTCCGGGGTTAATATGACATCTGAGATTATTCGGATTATGCGTAATTCCAGGTGAGAGTGTATTAAGATGGATAAAGAGATAACGCTGGCGGAATTGGCAGAGCTTGTTCAGGGTGTTCTTGTAGGGGACGCCCGGTTTCGTATTCTGGGAGCAGCACCTGTAGAAAGTGCAGGGCCCGGTGATATAACCTTTGCGGAGAATCCTAAAGCCCTTAGCCTGGCTGTCAAAGGGCGTGCAGGCGCGATTATCGGAAAGCACGGTGACGACCTGCAGGGAAAACCCGGCATACTGGTGCAGTGTCCAAGGCTTGCCTTTGCAAAAGTGCTGGAGATATTTGCCCCTGCTATTCCTCATCCGCCTGAGGGGATTCACCCGAAGAGCATTGTAGATGAAACTGCAGTGATAGGCAAAAACGTTCGGATAGGCCCTAATGTGACGATTAGCAGAGGTGCTGTCCTAGGAGACGGGGTTATCTTATATCCCGGTGTCTACATAGGTGAGGGCGTAAAGATTGGCGAAGGGACTGTGATATACCCCAATGTGGTAATACGAGAGGGCGTATCTATCGGCAAGGACGTGATTATACACGGAGGGGTGATAATCGGGTCCTGCGGATTCGGGTTCGCAACGTCCGGGAGCAAACACTACAAAATCCCTCAAACAGGGACTGTGATAATCGAAGATGACGTGGAAATCGGGGCGAATACGTGTATCGACAGGGGCACAATGGGTGCTACGGTCATCGGTAAAGGCACAAAAATAGATAACCTCGTTCAGATAGGTCATAACGTCAAAATCGGTGAAAACTGTATTATAGTGGCACAGACCGGGATAGGCGGATCCTCCGAGATCGGGGAAGGGTCTGTCATTGCAGGGCATGTAGGAATAAAAGACCACGTCAAGATTGGCCCAGGGAGTACAGTAGCAGGTATGACACTGGTATCTACAAATCTTCCTCCCGGTTCCTTTGTATCAGGTAGGCCTGCCCGCCCCCACAAGGAACAGCTGAAGATGGAGGCTGCAGTCCGAAAGCTGCCGGAAGTCCTGGAGAGGCTGCGTGAGACGGAGCGAAGGGTTTCAGAGATCGAATAAGAAGACTGAATAAGACATGTGAAAATGGGATGAAATCGTTCTCAGGTGCTTGTTGGATGAATTTGCAAATAGATCATGCCGAGGTTAATGTAGGAAAACAAGGGTATGTTAGAGAATAATCCTCCTAAATGGTATCAGTGGGAGGATTGTTTTATGGAAAGAAGGATTTGTAAATCAAGGATCTTGGCCGGTGTAGTAATTATGCTGGCGCTCTTTCTCAGTGTATCTCAGCCGGCTTTTGCAGCTCCGTCGCAATCAGGCAAGAGCGGGCTTTTGTTGGCGCCGTCCGCTGACACTCTGGGTCAGGGCAGCTTAGCTATAGGATACAGCAGGCTGGGCCTTACTGATTGTGTGTACATAAATGCAGGGGTTATACCCAACCTAGAGGTAGGCCTGGGTTCACGAGGGTTCGGATTCGGAGCTGAGGTCTACCCCATGTTGAAGTTCAGGCTTATGGGTGAAACTGCGGACTTACCTGCAGTTGCTGTAGGGCTCGAAGGCCAGGCCTTGTACCTCGCTGCCAGTAAGCGTCTATTATCGTCCGGGCCAAGGGCTCATTTAGGGTTTGGAACCGGTAAGTTCAGCGGGGTATTCATAGGGCTTGACCATGTCCTCAACCCTGTGACCATTTCAAGCGGTTCAGGGATCCCTGTGCCGGTTACGACTCTGATGGGGGAATATGTCGGCGGCTCGTTCAATATCGGAGCCCGGTTTGAATTCCCTAAAGGCCTCAGCTTCAGCATAGGCTTGCTTGATACCAGCCGCTTGTCGGCAGGAGTGTCATTTACAACCAGCTTCTAACCGGGTAAGCTGTCAGCAAGGCCTGCGAGCTTCCCAGGTAGCCATTACCTTATGCCTCTGTCCCTTGCGGCAGGGGCATATTTCTTTTTCTGGATACTTTCTCCCGTCGGGATATATGAAGGGATTCACCGCGGTAAAGCGAAAATACTATTCGGAAAGGAGGAAGTCTTGCATGGTAAGGCCCAATAAATTCCGCCTATACATAATAATCGTAATCGCAATGCTTGTTACCGCAGGTTTCGCCACAGACTATGCATGTGCTTGCGTCGGTGCACGGCAAATGGCGATGGGAGGTACATTTGTCGGGGTGGCAGACGACGCAAGCTCTGTGTACTGGAACCCTGCAGGCATCGGAATGCTGGATCAGCCTGCGTTTTACGTCACTTCAACCATTAACAACAGGGATACGTACAACTACGATGACTTTCTCGTCTGTGTCTGGCCTGCCTGCGGTGACTTTGCAATAGGCCTCAGCCTTATCCGTGAGCATCTTGGTGAGTTAAAAGGCGAAGGCTGGTATCAGGCAGGGGACTGGTTTACCTGCTCTGTTGCTAAGGTAGTATCAGACAGGTTTTCTATCGGCGCGAATCTTCGATATGAGAGACATTCAAGTCGGCCTGAAGGGGAAGACAGTGTCGGAGGATCGCGTCTCGGGTTGGATATTGGGCTCTTGTACCATGTAAACAGTAAGCTGTCAATGGGCTGCTTGCTTCAAGACGCAGGTTTAAC
>FIZM01000007.1:9538-10952 GCA_900019985.1 uncultured Clostridia bacterium | reverse complement strand
ATTCTTGCAGCGATTGTCTGGTCAGGAATCGACAATATCACAGTCAGGCTTGAAGGAGAGGAATTGCCTCTTGGAGACGGGAGCGCCCTGACTTACGTGCGCCTTTTGGAAGAGGCAGGGCTTTCGGCTCTTCCTGCTGCGCGACGGGATGCCGGGGTTATCCGCCCGGTATGGGTCTCTGAAGGCGACAAGCACCTGATAGCCTTACCGTATGAAGGGACCAAGGTGACTTTCCTGTTTCTCCGTAAAGGGCGGAGCGGGGAACAGGGATATCCGGGTTGTGAGTATTTCGACATTGAAGTGACGCCGAAAACGTTCAGGGAAGAGATAGCTCCTGCCAGAACCATAGGGTTTGAGTGGGAGATCCGAACGATTCAAGAAAAAGGCCTTGCCCTCGGGGCCACCCTCGATCAGGCAGTAATTGTCAGCGAGGACGGGTATGTCGGCTCTACCAGGTTTCCCGATGAGGCATGCAGGCACAAAGCACTGGATCTCTTAGGGGATATTGCGATACTCGGCCGGATTCGAGGCCATTTTATCGGTATAGGGTCAGGACATTCCATGAACCAGGAGCTTGCAAGGCTTATAGCCTGTGACTTGAAACCCGAAGCTAAGAGAGGGGTACAGACCGGAAGTGACGATTGAAGTCGGAATAGAAGGAATCCAAAAGGTAATACCCCACAGGCACCCGTTTCTGTTAATAGATAAGATTATTGAGGCAGAACCCGGCAAGCCGGTTGTCGGCATTAAAAGCGTCAGTTATAACGAACCCTTTTTTCAAGGGCATTTCCCGGGAAAACCCATAATGCCCGGGGTGTTGATTGTTGAGTGCATGGCTCAGGTGGGAGCATACGCTGCCCTCAACTACCCTGAAGTCAAGGGTAAAATCGCCCTCCTTGTCAGGATAGAGAATGCGCGGTTCAGACATCCGGTGGTTCCAGGGGATACGCTCAGGATCGAAGTTGAACTGATTCGATTGCGCGGCAACTTGGGGAGGATCGGGTGTTCAGCTTTTGTTGAGGGTAAGTTAGTAGCAGATGCTGAACTCACATTCGCCTTGGTAGATAGGGAAGAAGAAGAGTGAGTGAAGAGACAAATAGATTACCCCGTTGGGAGGCCTGCAAATGAAAGCCACTGAGACTCGCAGTTTTCGTGTGAGAAAGATCCATGCTACAGCAGTGATTCATCCAAGCGCAGTTATCGGGTCAAATGTTACTATAGGCCCATATTGTGTAATCGGTGAAGACGTTGTAATAGGGGACTATACGAGACTAAACAGCCATGTTGTGATTGAAGGGCCTACCGTTATCGGACAGAACTGCACTTTCTCATCAGGTGCGATGATAGGCGTTGAGCCTCAGGATCTGAAACATAACGGCGAGAAAACGAGCCTTGTGATTGGGGACAACAACGT
>FIZM01000007.1:0-9519 GCA_900019985.1 uncultured Clostridia bacterium | reverse complement strand
GTCATTATCACGGGCGGAGCAGCTCTTGCAGGCCACTGTCAAGTAGACGACTATGCAATAATCGGCGGCCTTGCAGGTGTCCATCAGTTCGTCAAAATCGGCAAGATGGCGATGATCGGCGGAATGGCCAAGGTTACGCGAGATGTGCCTCCTTATATGTTGGTAGACGGCAATCCCGCTCATGTCATAGGCGTCAATATCGTGGGTATGCGCAGGCACGGGACATCTAAGGAGGTTCGCGAAGCTGTTAAGCGGGCTTACAGGATCCTCTATGACTCCAACCTTCCTCTGGCAAAAGCCATTGGAAAGATTGAAAGTGAGCTGTCAGGGTCACCTGAGATAGCGGCCTTTGTAGAATTCCTAAAGAGCACAACCAGGGGGATTATCGGAGGAAAGCTTTCTTGAAGAAACTCGGCCTTATAGCAGGTGAAGGCGAACTCCCGGCAGTGGTGGCGCGGAATGCGTCACGAAAAGGCCTGGAAGTCATTGTGGTATCAGTATCCCGGGAAATCGATCCGGAAGTTTCACGCACTGCCGGCCGCGTCTACAATGTTGACTTGCATGACATATCCCGTGTCCATGAGATTCTCCGGAACGAAGGTATAACCGAGATAGCAATGGTCGGGAAAGTCTGGCGGAAAGAGACGTATAAACCCGGCGTTGAGGAGACCATTGAGCGGCTTGCTTGCTCTGAGCCGGACCGGGCTGATACATCTCTGCTTGCGGCTTTTGTCCGAGATCTGGCCAGGCAGGGAATAAGCGTGGCAGATCATTTGGAGTACCTCGGAGATGCAGTGCCTGATGCAGGGATTCTGGGACATGTGGAACCTTCCCCCGCTGATTGGGAAGATATTTCGTTCGGCTTCAGTAAAGCCAAGGTCATTTCTGAAGCAGGTATCGGCCAGACGGTAATAGTGAAGAACAGGTCTGTTGTGGCAGCGGAAGCTGCCGAAGGCACAGATGCGGCAATCAGCAGGGCAGCGCGTCTAGCCCCCGGGTGTGTTGTGGTGAAAGTCGCATGGCCGAGCCCAAACTGGCAGTTTGATATCCCTACAGTCGGGCCGGATACCATTGGTGTCATGCATGCCTCCGGTGCCCGGGTTCTCGTGATCGAAGCAGGGAAAACGATTATTGTCCGGAGAGAAGATACCGTGGCTTTGGCCGACGAATTCGAGATTCCCGTGGTTGCAGTGGGAGAGGTGGACGTATTTGAAGATAATGATAAGCGCCGGAGAAGCGTCAGGTGATGTTTACGGCGCGTATCTGGTAAAGAAGTTAAAAGAGTTAAGTCCGGAAGCTCAGCTTTCAGGAATCGGCGGCGCCAAGATGAAAGCTGCAGGCGTTAAGATCCTGAAAGATCCTACTGCCCTTTCTGCAATTGGGTTTACCGAGGTTCTAACCAAACTTTCGCTGTACCGCAAGATATTTATGGAAACTGTTCGGGAGCTTGACCGCATTTCCCCTGATTGTCTGGTCTTGATTGATTTTCCCGAGTTCAATGTGCGCCTTGCGAAGCAGGCAGCACGGAGAGGCATCCCGGTAGTCTACTTGTTTCCGCCGACAGCATGGGCGTGGCGCAAGGGGAGGGCAAAAGCCCTTGCCAGGCTAGGCGTTAAGATCGCTTCCGTGTTTCCCCTGGAAGCTGACGCATACCGGAGAGCAGGCGCGGATGTAAGGTTTGTCGGGCATCCTCTCTTAGATCTCGTCAGTCCTAAAGACCCCGGCGAAAAGGAATCCGCCCGAAAAGAATTGGGGTTGGGTTCTGAAGAAGTCATTGGGCTCTTGCCCGGGAGCCGTAATCAAGAGATTAAGTTGTTGCTACCTACGATGTTGCAGGCAGCTTCCCTCGTCAAGGATGCGAAACCCGGAGCCGAGTTTTTGCTTCCCCTGTCCCATACCGTATCTCGGGACCTTGTTCAGGAGCAGGTAGAAGAATCAGGCCTTCCTGTGCGCATTGTATCAGGAGCGGCTCACAGGTGTATGGGTGCCTCAGATGCCCTCATTGTGGCCTCAGGTACTGCGACTATGGAAGCTGCGATTGTCGGGACTCCAATGGTGGTGGTGTACAGGACTTCCACTATTACCTATCTTCTGGCAAGACTGCTCGTGGACATACCACATATCTCATGGCCTAACATACTCATGGAGAAGCGCATAGTCCCTGAGCTCCTGCAGGATGAGGCAGAGCCCGAAGCTATCGCTCGACTTGTCCTATTGATGCTGGATAACGAGTCCCTTTCATCGGAGATCCGCAAGAACCTGGCTGAAGCCAGAGACAAGCTTGGTTCGCCCGGAGCTCTTATGCGCACAGCGGAGTTGGTATTGGAGGTGGCACGCAGATGACGAATGGACGTGCCGCTGTTGTTATAGTGGCTAACAGCCCCGGAGAGGTTACGGGATGGGCTTTGCCTGTTGTATCAAGATTGCGTGCTTTGGAGGATAAGGTCTCTTCAAGATTCAGCGAGCTTGTTATCGTTATTGTTCTCCCGCCTTGTCCTTTTGCCACAGGCTATGAGGCTGTGGTGGCAGGACGGATCCCCGGGGTTGATGCTGTGGTGACTCCTTCGGAATACCTGAGGTTTCTTACGCTCGGATCCATTCCTGAGAGGGTTACCCGCCTTGCAGGTGGGAAGAGGAGAGAGGCCTGGCGCGGCATAGTTTTACATCTTGGCGGGGATCATCTGCATTCCCTGCTGATAGCCAGGAGGCTTGGATTTCCGGCTGTAGCTTACAGTGATCGCACAGTCAAGTTTCAGCGACAGTTCATCGGAATACTGGCTGAAGATGCCAGAGTGGCCGGAAAACTCAAGCAAAAGGGAGTGCCTGAGGAGAAGATTGAAATCGTCGGCAATCTCATGATAGACGGTATTTCCCGGGAAGGAGAGCCTGAAGGGGTCAAGAGTTCGCTTGGAGTACCTGAGGATGCTCCTATGGTATGCCTTTTGCCGGGCAGCAGAGGGCAGCAGATTCGATACGTGATGCCCTTCTTCCTCAGAGTTGCCGAGATAGTAAAGAGATTCAGGGAAAACACGGAATTCGTTTTGCCCTTGTCACCTTTCGTCGGTGTGGATTCGGTGAGATCTGCTCTGGATGCTGCTCACGATCGCATGAGTAAACAGAAAGAGGTGCCGAAAGGCGGCCACGCGAAGAAGGGGCTTGAAGCAGCATCCGGCAAATTGTACAGGCCGGCTGACTGCGAACAAGGGGTATCTTTGGCTGAGGCTGTTATCGATACTGACGAAGGGGTCCGGGTCTTTGTAACACGAAAGTCACGATACTCTGTTATGGCTGCATCGGATCTTGCGTTATGTATGCCGGGTTCAGTCACAGCGGAGCTGGCTTATCTCGGTGTGCCTACTGTAGTTACTGTCCCTCTGAACCTGCCTGAAGAGGTTCCTCTTACCGGGATATCTGAGTTTATCGGAAGACTGCCTGTAGTCGGGGCGCCAATAAAAAGGATGGCAGTAAGAAAAGCCCTTGAACGTATAGAATTTACCGCTATCCCCAATAAGAGGCAAAGGAGATTCATTACCCCGGAAATCCGCGGGGTTCTTACTGCTGAGGACGTAGCCATTAAGGTCCTTGAGCTCTTGCAGGATAGTAAAGCCCGCGATAGAATCTCTGTAGACTTGAAAGAGGCAATGGGCAGGCCTGGAGCAGCGGAAAGAGTCGCTTCTTCAGTGCTGGACACGTTGATTACAACTGGGGGTCGGTACTTTGTTCCAAAAGAAAGGGCCCATTAGGAGGCTCTTGGGGTATGTTGCCCCGTACACGCATCTGCTCTTCTTGGGCTTGCTTTCTACGGCTCTGGCCAGCATTTTGAACCTGGCAATATACTGGATTGTGAAAGAGCTTGTAGACAAAGTCCTTACCGGCGGTGATGTTGTTGCAATGGGCAATATGCTTAACATCACTGTAATAGGAGTTATTGTCTTATTTATCGTAAAAGGCATCTTCTCATATGGACAGGTCTATTTCATGGCTTATGTCGGCCACAGGGTCGTAGCTGACTTGCGTGAACAGTTGTACGGCCACTTGCAGTGTATGCCCATAGAGTACCATGACAGTAAGCACACAGGTGAGATGATATCAGGGGTTACCAATGATGTTGCGGTCCTCCAGACGACTGTGTCGTCAGGATTGGCAGAGCTCGTCTCCCAGGCGGTGATGAGTGCAGGCATATTGGGGCTCATGTTTTATCTTGATTGGAAGCTTTCCCTGGTTACACTGAGTATTATGCCTTTTGTCATATGGGTAGTAGGCAAAGCCGGAAGTAGGCTCAGGAGGATAACCGGACTTATACAATCTACGATTGCTGATGTGACTACCGTCCTTCAGGAGACCCTCTCCGGGATTAAAGTGATTAAGGCCTTCACCATGGAAGCCCATGAGATGGAGAGGTTCAGACGGAGAAATGAAGGGAACTTCCAGGCATCCATGCGTGGGGCAAAAGTGCATGCGCTGATAACGCCTGTAATAGAACTCTTGTCAGTTCTGGGCCTTGCAGGTGTGCTGTGGTTCGGAGCAAGGAGAGTTATTGGAGGCCGGCTGACTGTAGGGGAATTCATGGCATTTCTGGGCGCTGCAGGGACTCTTCCTACCCCTCTTGCAAGGCTTTCTGTTTCGTACGGAGGATTCAACCAGGCACTCGGTGCTGCACTCCGCGTTTTCAATCTGCTTGATGAGGCGCCTGAAGTCGATGAGCCTGAGGACGCGATTCCTCTTCCTGAACCTGTGGAAGGGCGCGTTGATTTTGACAGTGTCAGCTTTGCATACCGTCCTTCTGAACCGGTGCTGCATGATATAGAACTTACTGTAATGCCTGGGGAAGTGGTAGCCCTGGTGGGCCCCAGCGGGGCAGGCAAGACCACGATTGCCAACCTTATTCCCAGGTTCTATCAACCTACCTCAGGGAAGGTATATATCGACGGGTTTGACATCAGCAAGGTTACTTTGCCCTCGCTGCGCAGTCAGATAGGATTGGTCCCTCAGGAGACAGTCCTCTTCAGCGTGAGCATCAGTGAGAATATCAGGTACGGCAGTCCCCATGCAGACATGGAAGACATTGTGAACGCTGCGAAGCTGGCAAACGCTCATGATTTCATTATGGAGCTTCCAATGCAGTACGATACGCCTGTAGGGGAGAGAGGTGTCACCTTATCCGGCGGGCAGAGGCAGAGGATTGCCATTGCCAGGGCAATCCTAAGGGATCCGAAGATATTGATACTGGATGAGGCTACATCATCGCTGGATTCCGAATCCGAGGCTGAAGTGCAGGAGGCCTTGTCCAGGCTGTTCTGTAACAGGACAACTCTGGTGATTGCCCACAGGCTGTCTACGGTCCAGATGGCAGACAGGATCCTTGTGATAGACAAGGGACGGATCATCGAGTCAGGGACTCACAAGGAGCTTATGGCAGCAGGAGGGCTTTACGCCAGGCTTGTATCCTTAGGGTTCCATGACGACTCACAGTCAGGCCAAGGCGGGACAGAAGCTGTTACAGACCTATGAGCTGGCGATTGGCAATAGGTGACTGATGCTTGCGTTCGGGAGGCCGATGCATTGCAGTGAGGGGCGTGCGAGAATTCGGCCGGCCACAGTGCCGAATTCGGACGAGGCGCGCCGCTAGCGCGCCGTCCCCGAACGCAAGCATCGGCCTCCCAGAAAGGTCCAAAGGGCGTTTCGATTGCTGAGGCGGATACATGAGTCAGATAGGGAGGATATCGTAAGATGCGTGCCATGGTAATGGCTGCAGGTGTGGGATCTCGCCTGAGGCCATTGACTGTAAACGTTCCAAAGCCAATGGTGCCTATACTGAACAAGCCTGCTATGGAGCATATCATTACTCTTTTGCGGCGCCACGGGATAAACGAAATCGTGGCGAACTTGTGGTACCTCCCTGAATACATCGAAGGATACTTCGGTGACGGAAGCGACTTCGGCATAAAGCTCAGTTACTCCCGTGAAAGGGAGCTACGCGGCACTGCAGGAGGTGTGCTTGCCGCTAAGGACTTGCTTATGCCGGATGATGAAGAGGATACTTCAGGCCAGGGTTCAGGCTCCGGAACGTTCATCCTCATGGCAGGGGATACGCTGACTTGCGCAGACTTGACAAGGCTTATCGAGTTCCACAAGTCGCGAAATGCCCTCGCTACCGTCGGGCTGAAACGGGTAGAAGATGTGTCCGGGTTTGGGATAGTTGTTACAGACGACGATGGAAGGATCCTGAGGTTTCAGGAAAAGCCCAAGCCCAGTGAGGCTCGCAGCGATCTTGCCAACACCATGATCTACGTGTTTGAGCCTGAGATTTTTGACTACATTCCATCCCAGGGGACGCCGGATTTCGGGCGCGATATATTCCCCCTGCTGGTTCAGGAAGGCGTGCCTTTCTACGGCTTTCCTCTTGATGAGTACTGGTGTGATATCGGAACCCTAGAAAAGTACTATGCTGCAAACAGAGATATCCTCAGTGGTAAAGCAGGCCTTAAGCTGCCGGGAAAAGAAGTGAGAGAAGGTATCTTTGTTTGTGAAGGCACTGGGCTTCACCGTGACATTACCCTGCATCCCCCGGTGTTCATAGGAGAGCACGTAACGATCGGAAAAGGCGCGATTATCGGGCCTTACAGTGTAATCGGGGACAGCTGTGAAATCGGCAAAGAGGCTATTATCGCAAGGAGCATAGTCTGGAACAATACGAGAGTCCGGCAAGGGGCAAATCTGATAGATAGTATAGTAGGAAGCGATTGCTATCTTGCAGCCGAACCTTGCCTGGGTGAAGGTGTTGTACTGAGCGATGAGTGAAAGCCTGTCTTTTAAAGGTCGAAGGCCTGGACGGCTTGTAATGGCGGTTATATGTGTCTTCATACTCATCCTGGGGTTTGGTGTCTATTACGCTAGATTAACGCAGACAGATAAAGAAGGAAACGGTGGAGCCGAAGATCCGGCACCGGTTGTAAGTGAGCAGGAAACAAGGGGTTTTCCTGAGGATTTGGAGTCAGGCATAGTCCTTGAAGAAACGAGGATAACCGTGCCTGAACCCGAAGGAACTCTGGGATGGACCTTCGGGGCTCGCGCGATAGAGTATGATACAGATAAGAACAAGGCCATCCTTCGCGAAGTTGAAGGCGTAAGGTTTGTTGAAGATAAACCTCAGCTTGAGATTCATGCAGGAGCTTTAAAGATAGACTTTACTACAGGCATGATGGATTTTGAAGGCAATGTGCGAGTGAGATCAGATAAAGGCCCCGGCTTTTCTGCAGCAGTTGCCAGTTGGGATCCTGGAACGAAGAGGTTTAAAGCATCCGGAAGTGTCCTCTACGAGGACGGTCTTTCCAAGATTTCCGGGGATGAGTTGGAAGTTGATGTAGAGCTCGAAATCACACATATCAAAGGAAATGTCCGGTTTCGTTCTCCTTTGTTTTAATTGTTTAAAGGAGGGTTTACCCTCAAGGTGCGGAATATGGTGCTTTTCTTAAGTAACGGCCACGGCGAAGACCTTATTGCAACTATGATTGCGCGGGAAGTTATTGCCGAAGGCGAGTCTCTTAACATAGCCGGTTTCCCATTGGTCGGGTTGGGGAAAGCCTACACTGGTGCGGGCATACCTGTTGTCGGCACGCAGAAAGCTATGCCTAGCGGCGGATTCCTGAGGCATGGCTTGTCATATGTATTAAAGGACATCAAGGCAGGGCTCATCAGCCTCACTCTTCAGCAAATAGAAGATTTGAAAGCGTTAGGGAAAAACGTGAGTCTTCTCGTATCCGTAGGCGATATTTTTCCGTTGTTCCTCGGTGGCCGTAATGTTAAGGCACCGATGTTGTTTTTGTCTACGGCAAAGTCTGAGTATATCCAGGGGCATCTTGGTATTGAATGCCGGCTGATGCGAAAGTATGCCGGCCTTGTCCTGGCAAGGGACGAAAGGACTGCTAAAGCCCTTCAACAAAGAGGAGTCCCTGCCAGGTGCGCCGGGAACGTAATGATGGATGGGTTTGCCATAACCGGCGAGAGCTTCGGCCTCAACCTCAAGAAGAGAGTCGTCGGCATTCTCCCCGGCTCGAGAGAAGAAGCATACAGGAATATGAAGACTCTCCTTCAGGCGGTCAGCCACTTGACCGACTTTAGCGGTGATAATCTTGACTATGTAGTCGGGCTTGCGCCTAACCTTGATGAGGACAGGCTTGAACAGGTAGTGCAAGAGGCAGGGTGGCGGTATGAAAGGCAGGACCCGGAAGAGAAAAAACGGGGTGTGACCGCCCGCATCTATCCCGGTTCAGGAGGCATGACACCCTGTGTCACGGTATCTCAGGGGTGGTTCGGGGATGTCTTGAATATCAGCGATATCGTAATCGGCCTGTCAGGGACGGGTAACGAGCAGGCTGCAGGGCTTGGCAGGCCTGTTGTGACCTTTCCCACTGAAGGGCCCCAGTTCAGCCTGAAGTTTGCCAAGGCGCAAAAGAGGCTTTTAGGCGATGCAGTGGCATTTGTCGAATCAGATGATATGAAAGATGTTGCATCAGAAGTCATGAGCATTCTTGGAGATCCGGTTCGTATCGAAAGGATGCGCGAAGCAGGCTATGAAAGAATGGGTGAACAAGGAGCTGCCAAGAGAATCGCGAAGATTATCATAGATTTCATTGAAACCGGGAGTTGGGAGGGCAGGTAATGGTTAAACGGACCGGCCTGTATTGCAGAACAAAGTCAGTACTATCGCTTATTGTCACAGTTTCTGTGGTTTTCGCCTTGTTTTCTTTCGCCCTTTTGCCTTATCCTGTTCTTGCTCAGGAGGATTCTGAAGCAGTTCAGGGAGAAGGCAGCAGTGAAGAAGTCATCGATATTGTCGCAGATGAGCTCAGCTATGATCGAAAATCCGGGCTGGCTACTGCGAAAGGTAATGTCGAAATATCATTTAAGTCGTATCGAATCACTGGGAATTATGCAGAGTATGACGAAAGCGGTGCAGTTGTAGTTATTACAGGCCGCGCCAGGTTCGAAGATACAGAGGAAAGATCTGTTCTTGTTGCAGATAGGATCGTGGTATCTTTGGAAACAGGGGAAATGGAAGCCGAAAGCGGTGTGTTCCTGAGGCATAAGGACGGCGAAGTGCTTGCTTCCGGAGACAGGCTTTCTTACCTAGGTGACGACGGACGGGTGATCATCGACGGGAATGCCTCAGTGGAGATTGGAGATAAGATCTTCCAAGCAAGCTCCATCACGGTATACATTGATGAAGAGAGAGTCGTGGCTGAAGGCGGCACCCGAACCGTTATTCCTCGAGGTCAGTAGGAAGCAGCCTGTACACTGTGTGTAATAGACGTAGTTTCTGTTCGGAGGGGCATTCATGGGAATAGTCTGTACGGGCTTAATCAAGAAATACGGTAGGCGTGAGGTTGTTCGCGGCGTTAGTTTAGACGTTTATCCCGGAGAGGTTGTCGGGCTATTAGGCCCTAACGGCGCAGGCAAGACAACAACCTTCTATATGATAGTCGGCCTGGAAGCAGTCCACGGCGGATCCATTCACCT
>FIZM01000006.1:5653-24222 GCA_900019985.1 uncultured Clostridia bacterium | reverse complement strand
ATCCGGGCCCTGAGTTTCAAGTGTGGGATAAAGAAAGAAAGGCCTATAGGCCTGTGTCATATCGGGATATCGTTGTGCTGATGCGCGCTACGAAGGCAAGGGCAAATGTGTTGATGGAGGTTTTCAGGCAAGCGGATATCCCGGCTTATGCAGAGCTTGGAACAGGCTACTTTGAGGCAGTTGAAGTAGAGACGATGCTGTCGCTTTTGAGGATCATCGACAACCCGAGGCAAGATATTCCCCTTGCTGCCGTGCTCCGTTCGCCATTAGTCGGTTTCTCCCCTGATGAGCTGGCTAAGATCCGTTTGTGCAGCAAGGACAATGACTTCTATCATGCCTTGGAGACTGCTCCGTCAGAGCTTGAAGATGTGCAGCTCGCATCTAAGGTTGCAGGATTCTTGGAGAGGTTGGAATCCTGGCGAACAGTGGCGCGAAGGGTTCCTCTTTCAGCTTTAGTATGGCAGCTGTACCGCGATACCGGGTACTTTGACTATGTCGGCGGTATGCCCGGAGGCGTCCAGCGTCAGGCGAACCTCAGGGCATTTCACGAACGCGCAAGGCAGTTTGACAGGTTCTCCCGGCAAGGCCTGGTAAGGTTCCTTCGCTTTATTGACAGGTTGAGAGAGGCCGAAGGGGATCTTGGGACAGCTAGGGCCTTAGGGGAGACTGAAGACGTGGTAAGGATCATGAGTATCCACAAGAGCAAAGGCTTGGAGTTCCCTGTGGTTTTCATCCCTGATATGGGGAAAGAGTTCAATATGCAAGACCTTAAAGGCGATATCCTTTTCCATTCAGAAGAGGGGCTCGGGCCTGTGTATTCTGACTTTTTAAAGCGGATTAAATATCCGACAATTGCATATCACGGCGTGAGAGAGGCGAGGCTCAAGGAGACAATCTCTGAAGAGATGCGCGTCCTTTATGTGGCCATGACAAGGGCGAGAGAGAGATTGATCCTGGTAGGATCAGACAAGGACCTTACGAAAGCCGCTGCCGAATGGCGTTCCAACGCTCCGGCAACAGGATGGGGTTTGCCTGAGGATGTGCTGTACTCGGCCAGACGGTTCCTGGATTGGGTAGGGCCGTGTCTTGTCCGGCACAAAAACGGAGCCCGAATACCGGGGGATGAGGACTCAGGCAGGTATTCTGCGGATCCTGTTGTTTACGATGATCTTGCTGAATTCACAGTCAGCGTGCTTTCTGTGGGCGAAGCATGTTCAGGGTTTGAGAACTTAACAGACTCAGGGTTAAAAGGAGCAGACATTGATTGGAACCTGGTTGTCAGGGCACACCCCCTTGGCAGGCAACCTAACCCCGAGCTCTGGCAGGAAATCCAGGCGCACGCATCCTGGCAATACCCGTACAGCCCTTTGGCGGAGAAGGCATCTAAAGTAGCCTGGGCTGAGATAAAACGTAGATTCGATTTCAGCACGGAAGATGCGGAATTGAGCCGGGAAGATGCGTTTCCTGCTCCGCCTGAGCAAGGCCGGCTTGCGCCGCCTCCCGGATTTCTCCAATCAGCCAAAATTACCCCTTCTGAGCGCGGGGAAGCCACTCACCTCGTTATTCAGCACTTAGATCTTAAAGGGCCATTGGATGTCTCCAGCATCGAGGAGAGTATCGAAACGATGGTCGATGCTGAGCTTCTCACCGGTGAACTTGCGCGCGAAGTTGATGTTCGATCGATCAGTGACTTTTTCGAGAGTTCTTTGGGCAGGCGTGTCACGGCAGACCCTGACAGAGTTATGCGGGAGGTACCGTTCTCTCTGGGAATTCCGGCTGCAAGAGTATATCCCGAGCTTTCCGGGCTTGGCGAAGATGTCCTTGAGACCGAACGCGTCTTGGTCCAAGGTATCATTGACTGCATTATTGACGAAGATGACGGGTTTGTCCTCATCGACTTTAAGACCGGCGGAAGGCCGGGGGATGATCCCGAGGCAATTGCCGGCAGGTATCTTGGCCAGATCCTAGTATACAAAGAAGCTTTGGAGACTATCTATAAAAAACCTGTAAAAGAGGCTTACATATATCTTCTATCCATGAGAAAAGCAATACTTATCACATGATGTCCAGGATGACATTGCTGATACGCACAGAGTTTAAAACATGCGTATCAGCGATGCAAACCTGAGTGAGCACGGTGTGTGCCGAAGCACGATTGAGTCCATGCGAGGATGATCGGCACGCGCCGTTGATAAACCCACGTGTATGGCATTTGTGGGGTGCCATTAAGCTCAATCCTGATTATGTGTGATTACGTGCGATTACGTGCGATTACGTGTGATTATGGTACAACGATTGGCCGTCTCCTTATGATATTACCGAATTTATCAACTACTGTTTCTATCTTGATGGTGAAATCGCCCAGCACCTTCAGTTTGTCTATGGATGACAAGTTCATAAACTGGTGGAGAGTGACTTCCAGCTGCTTATACAGGTCATCCAATTCCTCTTCCCGGGCTTTCATCCGCTCCATCTTCTTTTGCATGTCAGCCTGAATGCGTTCGATTTCCCGCTCTTTCCGAGCCAATTCCTCAAGGAGCTCTTGCTCCCGTTCGAGTTGGTGTTGGATGTCGATCAGCCTATCTACAAAGCCTTTGAGGTCGAGCATTCCATACATCCGTTTTTCCAGACGCTCCACCCGTGCAGGCAAAGTCAGGATCTCTTCCATGGGATCTTTGTGAAGACGGGGCTCGGTATCAGGTATTGCCTCAGGAGGCACGATTGCGGTTGGAATTACCTCCTCAACAGCCCGAGCGGCGCGCTTCTTAGCTGCTGCCTTAGCCTCTTCATCAGCGCGCTTCTTTATAACCGTATAAAACCTGTGTCTCAAAGTAAGATAAGGAACCTGAAAGAGATTTGCAAGCCTTTCGATTTCCTTCTTCCGTTCCCCCGGCTTTTTCTCCAGGACCTTCCTTAGAAGCCCGTCTTCATACTCAGTAAATACATGCCGCTTTCTCTTCTTCTTAGGTTTTTCCTGGGTGGATACTTCAGGCGCAATTTCTGCTACTTGAGTATCCATTGGCTCTCTCACGCTTTCCATTGCCTCGCGCCCTCCCATCCAAACTAAAATTGTAAAGTTGTAAAGGTCAGTATAAGTATTCCTTCTTGTAGTAGTGCTTATGCTTCCCACTTATACACTATGACCATTCGCTCAGGGAGGGACTTCAATATGAGACAATGGACAATAAACTTCATTAGTTCTATAGTGCTGCTGCTTTCCCTGACTACTCTTTTCTTTGGGCTACCCTCTTCCCACAGATGTGGAGGTGCTTCTCCCTAAACCCAGGACAAGCATGACGATTATGCAGATGATGAGTTCAGGTATCATATAAGACGCATTATATGTCATTGAGTACAGCCACACGTTAGTCCCTTCCGGGGCATAGGTTCCGAAGAACACAACGCCTGACAATACGTGCATTATGAACCTGCCCAGCCCGCCTAAGATGATTCCGAGCACCTGGTGTCTTCGGAAGAAACCTGCCACTCCGAGGAAGGCAAATGCCAGAGGGTAGTCAAGAAGGAGTTGCACCGGATGGACGATATACGCTCCTAAGAGCAATTGTACAAGCCCTAATGCAAGGCCTGTCAGTATGCCTACACCTCCGCCGCTCCGGAGTGCGACGTAGAAGATAGGCAGCATTTCCAGGGAAACTGAGCCTCCTTGAGGCATTCTGTAGAGTCTAATCATACCGAGTATCGAAGCAAGCGCAACAGCCACGCCGATTTCAGTTATCGTATAGACAGGCCTTCTACCTGCACTTGTCTTCGTTTTAGATGGATTTGTGAGCCACAAAAGATAGACCAGGATGCCTATGGCCACAATCATAATAATATTCTCTGTTCTTAGAAGGGCATCTCCCACGCTCTTCAGCCATGATGAATCAGTCACTTTTGAACAACTCCTCTGAAAGTAATCTAGGACTTACCTAAGCGGTGTTTCTAATGCTTTGTGGAGTTTCTCATGCTTTGTGGTGTTTCTGATACTTTCCCGGATTTCTGATAGTTTTTCCGATCAGTACCCCATTAAAACTTAAGGCCGCGGGACTCTAATGTGTCCGCGGCCTTTTCAACCTAATCTTACGCCTCTTCTTACCAGATATCACCCGCTTCCCTACGCTGGCATTACCCAGGACATTATGTGATCAGGTTCAAAGGGTAGGCCTTAACTAGACCTTCTCAGCCACACACAGAAGAGATGTGCAGCACCCCCAGCGGACATCTTTATGGAATTTTCATGTCTTTATTATTATGACACCCCTTGCGCATGAGTGCAAGAGGCCCGTGGCAAACTAAGCCTATGAAAATCGCTTTCTTTGAGGTAGGGAAGTGGGAAAAGGATAGGTACCGCACGCGTCTTCGCGATGTTGAGACTGCATTTTCCCATGAGACAGTGCAGGAGACCGACCTTGACGGTCTTACCGATTCATGGGGCATTTCAGTATTCATTTACTCTCATCTGACTTCGGATACTCTTCGGAAGTTCCCTGAACTCAAGCTGATAGCGACGAGATCCACAGGTTTCGACCATATAGATATTGAGTTTTGTAAGAAGAACAAGATACATGTGGTGAATGTGCCGTTTTACGGCGAAAACACTGTCGCTGAACATACATTTGCCCTTATACTGGCGCTTTCGCGAAATGTCCATAAGGCTTACTGTAGGACTATCCGTCAAGACTTTTCCCTCGAGGATTTGCAAGGGTTTGACCTTAAACGCAAGACTCTCGGTGTCATAGGGTGCGGAAAAATCGGTATGCACGTAATCAGAATTGCCAAAGGCTTTGGCATGGAGGTCCTAGCCTATGATACAAAGAAAGATGTCTTTTTGGCAGAAGTCTTAGGCTACCGCTACGTCCCATTTGAAGAGCTGCTGGGCTCGTCAGACGTAATCTCGCTGCATGTGCCATACAACAAGAAGACTCATCATCTGATTAATAAGGAGAGCCTTAAGAAAGTCAAGAAAGGCGCAATCTTGATAAACACGGCAAGGGGAGGATTAGTCGAGACAGAAGCGCTGGTATGGGCTTTGGACCAAGGGATCCTCGGAGGCGCAGGCCTTGACGTGCTGGAGGGTGAGGAGCTTATGCTGGAAGAGGGTTATGTTCTGAATAAGGACTATTCAAAAAACGTCCTGAAGACATTTGTACAAAACCAAATGCTTCTACGCAGGGAAGACGTGGTAATAACCCCGCACAATGCCTTCAACAGCCGCGAGGCTACCTTGCGCATTCTTGACACCACCTGCGAAAACATCCTGAGATTCATCGAAGGAAATCCGCAAAACGTTGTTGTCCCCTAGGTTGTTGTCCCCTAGGTTGTTGCCTCATGGATTGTTGTCTCATGGATTGTTGTCGCATAGGGGGTTGTCCCATAGATGCTTGTTCCGTACGTGAGCACGCTGGGCTTTTCCCTGATCCGAACCCTCCTTGATCAGGGTTTTTCTAATCAGGATCTCTTCTGATCAGAATTATTCCTCATTACCGTCGATGGTGCCACGGCCGTCGATACTGTCGGTAGGGGTAGGCGAGTTTCTGCCATGTTTCTTAGGAACAGTAGTTCAGTTTGGACTATCCTTTTGGATTTGTTTGAGCAAATGCTCATAAATGGTAGATTTTCAACCAGCTTTCCTTCAAGAGGTGGTTCAATCTCGACCACACTTTCCGGTTTTTTCGAGCAAATGCTCATTAATGGACGATTTTGAACCACCAAAACTGCCTCAGGTGGTAGAGAATCGACCACATTTTCAGGTTGGAGCCCGGTTTTGGGAGCTTTTTAAGGCTCAGGTGGTAGATTCTCTACCACTTTTTTGGAAAAGGTGGCAGTTTTTCGCCCACTTTTTCAGAAAATGTGGGCGAGTTTCGACCACCAAACCGTGATTTGTCAGATTATGGGAGTCGTGGTGGTCGATATCCTACCACCTCAACGCCTGATCATGGTAGAAAACCTTCCACCTTTGAGCCTCCTGGTGGGCGAAACTCTACCATTTTAGAGCTTACGCTCAAAACCGTGGTAGAAAAACTGCCATCAAACAGCCAAACGGTGGGCGGTTTTCGACCACCGGGGCTTCGCCGTTCCGCAACAATGTCAGGAATTCCATCGTGCGTAATCTTTGAAATGGACAATCTTTGAAACGGACAGTCTTTGAGATGGACAGTCTTTGAAATGGATAAGCTTTGTAACAGACAAG
Source organism: uncultured Clostridia bacterium (assembly GCA_900019985.1). Taxonomy (GTDB): domain Bacteria; phylum Bacillota; class SHA-98; order UBA4971; family UBA4971; genus UBA4971. Next base: position 18,032 of record FIZM01000006.1, on the reverse strand, counting down.
CTTTAAAAAGGAAACGCTTTAAAAGGGACAGGCTTTGAACTAAACGGCCTTTGAACTAAACAGGCTGTGAACTGGGCAAACTTTGAGCCGGACAAGCTTTGAACTAGATTATTGGCAATGCCTGAATCTGTCAGGGTGGGAGAGAATTGCGAATGTAGCAGCAAAAGCTTACCGATGAAGGGTTTCCTACCACAGCAGTGAGGGGAGGACTTGCGAGCAATTTGCAGAAAAAATACAAAAGGGCACGACTATGGAAAGCCCAAACGTGAAAAGCACAACTATGGCCCAGAGTCGTGGAGGCGGGATCGTAGCCCATCATAAGGAGACGGCAAGGAGACGGCAGTCTAGTATATAGTTATGGCGGCGGAATCATAGCTCGTCATGAGGAGATGGCAGTCAGAGCTGTGTAGAGGGGATCGTAGCCCGTCATAAGGAGACGGCGGCCTGGTATATAGCTGGGGAAACAACTGAGGAAACAAAGGAGACGGCAGTCTGGTATATAGCATAGGAAACATGGGTAAGGCCTGTGACTTAAACATAGGTAAGGACCTTACCTTAACCTTGGGTAAGGTCCGCGACTTAAACAGATGCAAGGCCCGTGACTTAAGGAGGGAGAGACCGTATGTCAGGACGGAAAACAAGGCAACCTCTTCATGAAGTCTGCCGGGAACTCGTGGCATGTGCCACAGGAAAGGTTCCCGCTGATGTAGTTATTCGTTCCGGACGATTGGTTAACGTTATAACAGGTGAAATCCTTGACGGTGTGGATGTTGCTGTTCGCCTTGGGAGAATTGCTCTTGTCGGGGATGCTGCTTCATGTATAGGCGAAGACACGGAGGTTATCGATGCGGAAGGGTTCTATTTAGTTCCGGGGTTTCTGGACGGACATCTTCATATTGAAAGCAGTATGGTAACAGTCAGCCAGTTTGCCAGGGCGGTTCTCCCGTGTGGGACTACTGCTGTTTTCATGGATCCCCACGAGATTGCAAATGTCCTGGGCCTGGACGGGATTCGGCTGATGATAGAAGAAGGTAGGGGGCTCCCTCTTAAGGTTTATGCCACAATGCCGTCGTGCGTTCCTGCAGCGCCGGGCATGGAAGATGCAGGCGCGGAGCTAACTGCATCTGACATCAGAACTGCCATGGCCTGGGATGAAGTAGTCGGCCTCGGCGAGATGATGAACTTCCCAGGTGTCCTGGCGCAGGATGAGGAGGTCATGAGCAAGATTGCCGAGACCTTGAAGGCGGGCAAAGTAGTTACCGGCCACTATGCATCCCCTGATCTAGGTCCGAATCTTTCTGCTTACGCAGCGTGCGGCATCATCTCAGACCATGAGTCTGTCACATGGCAGGAAAGCTTAGCTAAGCTGCGACTGGGGATGTACGCAAAGCTCAGGGAAGGGTCAGGCTGGCGTGACATCAAGGCTACGATTAAGAGCTATACAGAGACAGGTATTGATCCCAGGCGTATCGTGCTTGTTACAGATGATGTGCACCCTGACACTTTGCTGACTCTCGGCCATGTGAACCATGTTGTTAGGCGTGCAATCGAAGAAGGAACCCCACCTATAGTTGCTATCCAGATGGCGACTATCAATGCTGCAGAGTCTTTCAGGATGAGTCATGACTTGGGAAGCATTACCCCTGGCAAGTTTGCCGATATTCTGTTCATCAGAGACCTCGCCGACCCGCGTCCTGAGAAGGTCATGGCAGATGGAGAGATCGTTGCAGAAAACGGCCGTATGCTCGTGGAATTCCCCAAGTGGACCTATCCTGACCATGCCACAAAATCAGTGCGGCTTTCCCATCCTATCTCCCGCGATGACTTCCGTATCAAAGCCGGTCCGTCAGGAAAGAATGTCCGCATTAGAGTCATAGAGGTGGCAGACGGTCAGGCTGTGACAAAGCATGCCGAGGTAGAAGTTGTGGCGGACGAAAACGGAGAGATTCATGCTTCCCATCGGCAGGATTTGGCAAAGGTAGCTGTGATAGAGAGGCACAACGCTACAGGAACTATGGCTTGCGGTTTTGTCAGAGGATTTGGGCTCAAGGCAGGAGCTGCAGCTTCAACCGTCGCACATGACAGCCATAACTTGCTTGTTGTCGGTATGGACGGCGGCGACATGGTCCTTGCAGCCAATACCCTGGCTGAGGTCGGTGGAGGGATGGTCGTTGCAAGAGACGGTAAAGTTTTAGCTATCTTGCCGCTACCCATTGCAGGACTCATGTCAGATGAGCCGGTAGAAGAAGTCCAGGCGAATGTCGACAGGTTGGCACAGGCATGGAAGGACTTGGGCTGCAAGTTGTCATCTCCGTTTATGACAATGGCACTTCTGTCTCTTCCTGTCATCCCTGAGCTTCGCATTACAAACCGAGGCTTGGTGGATGTTATACAATTCTGCCACGTGCCTTTAGTAACAGAGTAGCTAATAGAGTAGCTAATAGAGTAACTAATAGAGTAGCTAATAGAGTGACTAATAGAGTAGCCCAAGGTGAATGAGTTCTAACTATTATTGTGTTTGTACAGCTTATTCGTATAGCTTTCCTTCCTGTGGATGTTTTTGCAAACAAAGCATTTTTGGAAAACCATATTCAGAGAAGCGCATTCAGAAAAGCACATTCAGAAAAGCATCTTCAGAAAACCTGTTCTTTCATTAAGCTGCTGCAGGTTGTGATGCCTGCAGCAGCCCGGTTAATTCGGGCTTACGCCCATGTCTACCTGGAACTGAGTCAGTTGAGAGCTTAGATGTGCGGTACCGGCTGAAGCAGCTACAACTATGATCCACATTATTATTGTAATCAAAGCTGCTTTAGATACTTTCACGTCCCATAACTTTGCCAGTGCGACAGAGCTTAGGACAATATAAATGAGGGTATACACATTTATGTTTGATAAGATAACTCCCTTCACAGTAGCTAAATCCTGAGGCGACAGCGTCATTCCCAGTCCGAGGACGACAGGCTGTCCTGTGGTGGCAATGGCGATTGCAGTTATTATCCCGGAGATCACAAGGGTTATGTTTAAGTAACCTGAGACAGCAAGGCTCTTTCGATAATCTGCCTTTGATCCTATCATCGCTCCTATTCCCGTGAATACCAATGCCCGCAAAAGCCATATGAATATCTGCCCTATGACAAAGGTCACCAAGGAAATCCCTATTGTAATGGACTGGGCAGGCATGGGGATGTCTGAGGGAAACAATTCGGGCATGCTTCTAAGTGTGTGAATCGTGGTTACTAACGTTAGCACTCCTGCAAGGAGAATGAATATGACAGGCGCCACATAGTCCGGGCTTTTGACTATATCTTCAAAGGTAGGGCCGGGGTCTGCAAGCACACCTACCGCACGGGAAATGAGGCTCTTTTTACGAGATGAGTTTGAATGAGACATGATAAAGGTCAACTCCTTTTCTACGGTAAGAAAGACTGTTTCATATATATTCATCGCGAACCAGGGTTTTCCTCTGATGTTCAGCGTAACTTGAAAGGTAGACGGGCCAATCCTCTCATCTTGCTTGGACGCCGCCCGCCTGGTATTTAGGTGCCTGATCCGTGAGGCCGGCGCTGTGTGAGGAGAGACCGATGCTCTGTAGGGAGATACCGATGCTTTGTACGGATAGACCAATGCTGTGTAAGGAGGGACCGATGCATTTTCAGGAGATGCCGATGCCTTGTAATGAAAGGCCGATGCCTTGTAGGGAGATATCTACGCGGTGTAGGGAAAAATCTATGCCCTGTATGGAAAGACCGGTGCCCTGTAGAGAGACCGACGCCGTTTAGGGCATTCTGAAACCTTCAGCGAAGGAAAAAAGGTAAACCGGAGTGTGCGTGGAATAGGACAAAGTCTAGAAAAAGTATTAGAATGAGTAATGAGTTGAAGTGCTACAGGATATGGCAAGGGAAAGGGGTCACTTCCATTGGTAAGACGAAGGCTTCCCATAGTAATAATAGGGCTTGTTTTAATATGCCTGGCGACAATTGTTGCAGGAAAGAGGCTTGGCGGCGATAAGGATGTCATTACAGTAGACAGTATCAAAGTCGAGCCGCGCCCTTTTAATGTGGCTGTGTCAGCACAAGGAGTAATCGAGCCTGCCAGGACAGTAGAGGTCAGGGCAGGGATTACGGGAAGGGTACGAGAGGTCTATGTGCGGGAAGGGGATACGGTCAAAGCCGGCCAGCGGCTGGTAAGATTTGAGACACAGGACCTTGAAGCCCAGGTGCAGCAGGCTAGAGCGCAAGTTGTGGCAATGGAAGCGGAACTTGCGCAGGTCGAGTCGCAGCTGGCGGGCGAATCAGGTAAAACCCTCGCTGTCCAGCAGGCTGAGACCCAGCTGCAGGCGGCAAAAATGAAGCTTCAGGATCTCCTCAAGGGTCCGTCTGAAGCCCAGATTGCCCAGGCAGAAGCCCAGGTGGCTCAAGCGGAAATCGCACTGAACGAGGGAATCCGCCAACTCGAGGCAATGGAGGCTCTCTACGAGGAAGGGGCAGTGACCAAGGCTGCCTTGGAAGATGCGCGGGCAAGGGTTGAGAGTGCTAAGGCCCAGCACCAGGCAGCGAAGAAGCAGTATGAGGCTCTTCTTGAGCAGCCTTCCAGAGAGCAGGTGGAGCTTGCAGAGGCCCAGGTAAGAGAAGCTGAGATGGCATTGGCCATTGCCAAGGAACAAGAGGTTTTGAAGGAAAAGAGCAGAGAAGCGGTGAAGGCCCGGCTTACCCAGGCCAATACCGCACTCAGGTTGGCTGAATCGGCCCTTGCCAAGGCTACGGTAACCTCGAGCGAGAACGGTGTAGTCACCGCTGTTTCCGTAAAGGAAGGCGCAGTCGTTACAGAAGGAATGCCCCTTGTTGTAATCTCGGCTTCCGACGGCATGAGGGTGAGGGCAAAGGTAGATGAAACAGACATTGCCAGGGTGAAAGTGGGGCAACGTGTAACCTTCTCTACAGATGCCATGTGGGGTGAGACATTCTTCGGCGTGGTGTCAGAGATTGCTCCTCAGGCAGTGCACGACGGGATTACACCCGGGTTCCATGTCTTGATAGATGTCGATGATCCGGGAAATGACCTCCGCTCCGGGATGAGCGCAGATGTGGAGATTATTACATACTCTAACGAGAATGCTCTGGTGGTTCCGATCCAAGCCATTGTCGGGAAAGACGGGGAAGACGCGATTTTTGTGGTGGATGAAGAAGACTCCAAGGCTCGCCGAATCAAGGTGGTTATCGGGCGTACAGATGCGATAGATGCGGAGATCCTCGAAGGGATCGACATCGGCGACCAGGTGATAATCGGTGACTACAATGCCTTACGACAGCTTGAGGACGGCAAACAGGTGCGGTTAAGTACGCACAACTAAGGTGACTGACTACGATGAACCAAGGTGACACTATATGATTAATGCAAAGGATATAGAGAAGGTTTATGATACCGGCGCAATCCAGGTGGCCGCTCTAAGGGGGGTATCCCTCAAGGTAGAGCGCGGTGAGTCAGTGGCTATCATAGGGCCTTCAGGGTCAGGTAAGTCAACGCTAATGAATATCCTCGGGTGCCTTGACAGGCCTACGAGCGGTACTTACTCTCTCGACGGGAGAGAGGTAAGCACACTGTCCGATGATGAGCTGGCTGAGATTCGAAATAAGAAGATCGGGTTTGTGTTTCAAACCTTCAACCTCCTGCCCCGTGCTACAGCTCTGGAAAACGTTGAGCTCCCCCTTGTGTACTCCGGTGTTCAAGGTTCTGTCCGCAGAAAGCGGGCTTTAAGCGCTCTTGAGAAGGTAGGACTGGCTGACAGGGCGCACCACAGGCCCAATGAGCTTTCAGGCGGCCAGGCACAGAGGGTGGCGATTGCCAGGGCCTTGGTGACAGAGCCTGCTATCATACTGGCGGACGAACCCACAGGAAACCTTGACACCAAGTCCGGCCTTGAGGTTATGAGGATTCTTAGGGAGCTCCATGAACAGGGAATAACCATAATACTCGTCACTCACAACCCTGAGATAGCGGCTATGGCAGATCGGTTTGTTGAGATAAGGGACGGACTGATCGTCAGAGAGGGAAATGGATCAGATATCCTTGAGAGACCTGCAGGAGCGGAAGAAGGGAAGGGGGGCGCGAGTTGACATTCTTTGAATGCATGAGACTTGCCCTCGCCAGCTTGAGAACGAACAAGCTGCGGTCGGCCCTTACCCTTCTCGGTATAGTGATCGGGATTGCATCTGTCATCGCCATGATGTCCATAGGCGAAGGCGGGAGAAAGCTGGTCAGTATGGAGCTGGCCGGGCTCGGCTCCGATCTTATTTTTGTACAGCCCGACTATACTGCAGAGGCAATCTCAGGAGCGCGTAGGAAATCACTGACGTATGAAGATGCCGAGGCGATACGTAAATGGTGTCCTGCTGTTGCCGGTGTAAGTGTGCAACGTGTGGGAATGGTCACAGTGAAATACGGCACGGACAGATACAACACAAGTGCTACTTTTACAGACGAAGGACTCTCTACCATGTATCAAGGGCGCCTGAAGGAGGGCAGATTCCTCCAAGAACTTGATGTTAGGATCCAGCGTCCTGTGGTGATCCTCGGCGGAAGCCTGGCGAATAAGTTTTTCGGCGAATCCGGTGCAATAGGCGAAAAGGTCAAGGTAAACGGGCAGAGTTTTTCTGTAATAGGAGTCATGAAGGAGGAAGGCAGGACCATCTTTGGGGAGAATCCTTCTGACATGTCTGTCTACCTGCCGATTACTCATTCTAAGCGCATGACAGGCAGTGACGAAGTAGCTTTCATATATTGCGAAGCCCGCGACACGAGCCAAGTGAGAGAGGCCATGGACCAGATCAAAAGAGTCCTTGCCCAACGTCATGGTAAGGATGCTTCTTTCAGTGTCATAAGCAGTGCTTCTATTCTGGAGGTCACAGAGACCGTCGCGCGGATATTTACTGTGATTCTTGGAGGCATAGGCGGCATCTCCCTGCTTGTTGGTGGGATAGGCGTTATGAATATCATGCTGGTGTCAGTTACTGAACGCACCCGCGAGGTGGGGATAAGGAAAGCTGTCGGTGCCAAGAAAGGCGATATCTTAAAACAGTTTCTGTTTGAGGCCATATCCCTTTGCCTGGTCGGTGGAGCGATAGGAATTCTGCTTGGATGGGCGCTGGCTGCCTTGATCGCCAAGATAGCTAAATGGCCTACATATGTATCATTGTTCTCCATTGCTGTCGCGGTTATCTCCGCTTCTTTCTCTGGAGTCGTATTTGGAGTCTATCCTGCGTATAAGGCAGCGAACCTGGATCCTATTGAAGCTCTGAGATACGAGTGATCCCGGGATTTGGGATTCTGAGGTTTATCGCATCCATCATTTCGTTAGAAGCCCAATGCGAGTAAGCAGCCCTGATATGGAGAGCGCTGCGTAAAGAAGAAGTAATGCCATGCCTGTGTTAACTATCTTCCTGTACTTCCCGAAGAAGTGTTGGATTGCAGTTCCGAACAGAGCCCAACAGGAAGCCATCATAGCGGAAACGCATCCCAGGAATGTACAGATGAGAACTATAGCTATAAACGACTGATAGTAAGGGGTAACAAAGTTGGCAGTCACTGTCAAGGCATAAAGTATCAGTTTGGCATTGATAAACTGCATACCGAAACCCATAGCGAAAGTTGCACTACCGGTGTCTGCATCAGCTGTGACCCCTTCGCTTCTTAAGATGCGCACTGCAAGGTACGTCATGTACAATCCGCCGAAAACCTCAGCTATAGGCCTAAAACTCGGGATGAATCTGGACAGAGAGAGGTTCAGATAACTGGATCCGATCATTATTACGATGACTCCCACAGCAAGCCCGGAAAGGAAGGGAAGCGTTCTTCTGAAACCGAATTTTGTGGCGTTTACCAGGCATACCATGTTGTTCGGACCTGGGGTGATGGTCATGATAAATACGTATGACAGACATGCAAACATATCAGGCATTTTACAGTATCTCCTCATCTGCCGAGTACTCAGTCTCATTAGTATACACTCAGATTCTGCTTGCGTCCATTCATAGATGTGCGTGGATGTGCGTGGGTCTTGCAAAGGACCTGCTCACCTGTGCGGTTCATACTCTTACAAAGAGCAAGTCAATCCTTGTATCTGCTCCGCTGTCCGTGTTCATACTCATACAAAGACCAAGTCAATACTCTTGCTAAACGTTGCATGAAACCGGGGACGAGGTTTTTATGTGGCGAGAATAGTCAAATGCCTTACTGATGTGTCATCATCCCCTACCGAGTTGCCAACATGCCGCATTCCTCCTTAACCTGTGATTTCTGCTCGGCTGATCCTCCGAACAAAACCACTGAAAACCAGCTAGCAAAGGATTAAGAAGCAAGACGATGTTCATGGGTACTCTTTGAATGCGGGGCTGACTTTTGGAGATTTCGAGAAAGGCATGCCGCAAGATTTTGTGGCGATGAGTACAATTTCCGTCAGGTTCCTCCCAACCCCCTGTGGTAGTATCGCAACAGTCAGTCAACTGTGGGACAACCCACTGCGGGCAAGAAAAGGGGGAGCCGGGGATGGGTAGAGAGGCTAAGCACAGAACCTCTCGTTGTTCCGGATATGGTGTTTCTCTGGGCCAGGGTAAAAGGGTACGGGTATCATCAATAGGTGCAGGTAATAGGCGTGGTAAAAGTAAGACCGGCCGAAGTACACCCGGAGCTTATCGATCTGAGACTGATGGATTTGACGGAAATGGACTCGATAGGAGGACTTCTAAAAAAGGCAGAGTTGATAGAGGCTCAATGGATAGGAAGGATAGGAAGCGAGTTGCACCGATGAGAGCCGGTCGCATCCGGGATTTCTGGATCCATGCACTCTCACCGGCAGCTGTGTTTTGCGCTTTAATCGGGACTCTTCTAGGGCGAGCACATATTTTCGGTGCAGGTGCTCCCTTTGGCATAGCCTACCTCGGAGTGCTGGCAGCGTGTCGAGGCCCTATCGCCCCGCTCACAATGTTTGGCGTCTTCTTAGGAATGAACGGACTGACACTGGGTTCTGACACGATATGGACAGGTGCTCCTTTGGTCCTTGTTGTGCTCTTTGCACGGTTGTTTTCCCGTCGAGTAGAGGCAAGACCTCTTCTGTTGCCTGTAAGTATAATGATATTCGGTTTTATCGTGCCTCAATTCCTCCAATACATCGTCGGTGTATCCCGGCCTTCCGTGGCGATAGTAGGATTGGAAGCTGCCATAGGTGGGCTTGCTGCTGCTATTTTCAGCTGGGGCGGAGTTGGAAGGGGATTCTCTGCCTTACCCCACTGGGGAGCTCTTGGGCCTGAGCAGGCAGCCTCATTCGGATTGCTTTGCGCAGGAATCACCATGGGGTTGGCAGGTGTAGAGATCAAGGGTGTTTCGTTAGGCCCGGTAGCTGCCGGTGTTGCGACTACTGTCATAGCCTACTCAGGAGGAGCACCTTTTGGAGCTGCAGCGGGGGCTTTAACCGGGTTCGCGTGCGCTGTGTCAGGGCAGGGGCTGCCTCCTATAGTTGGCGCATACGCTCTAGGCGGACTTTTGGCGGGCAGTATGCGTAGTTATGGGAAGATTGCATCTTCCATAGGGTTTACGCTGGGGGCGGGACTCCTTGTGTTTCAGGTATCTGGCAGGAGGAATGTGTTGCTTTTTACCGCGGAGCTGGGTGCGTCAGGTTTGTTGTTCCTGCTTGTTCCGAGAAGAGGTCTACAAAGAGTGGCTAAGTTGTTGCCGATTTTGCAGAGGAGACCTGGAGGGGGCGGGGAGGCGCATGCCAGGAGAGTCCAGGAGCTTCTCTCGCAGAAGCTGGTGGATTTCTCAAAGGTATTCGGTGAACTTTCATCGATGCTAAGACAGATCCCGTACGATCCGGAGTTGGCGGAACGAGCAGATATCGCCCACATGTTACATGAGATTTCCTCATCTGTATGCAGCAAGTGCAGGGCTTATCTTTTCTGCTGGGGCGATGCTTTCCACAGGACTTTCCGAGATGTGCTGAACCTGGTTGCGCTGGCTGAATTAAAGTCCCGGGTAGAGGTTAGTGAAGTCAAGGACCAGCTCAGCTGGAGGTGTCTTAATGTTCCCGGACTCGTGGCCGCAGTGAACAGTTCCACCGGTTCCCACAGACACAATCTGGCTTATGCCAGGAGGCTTGCGGAAGGGCGATACATGTTTTCCGGGCAATTGCAAGGGATAGCTAAAATCCTCCACAACCTGGGTGAAGATGTCTGGGCCTGCGTTGAGCTGGAGACCAGTGCAGAACAGAGGATCATGCGAGAACTTTCCCGTCTCGGGCTGGGAATTACAGAGGTCAGTGTCGTCGCCAGCAGAAGGGGGAGGCTTGATGTCACTGTAAAAAAGGCAGCGTGCTGTGGAGAGAGGGAGTGTAGGAACGCGGTGGGTCCGCTGATTTCCCGGCTTCTCAACAGGGAGCTTGAGGTTTCCAAGGTAAGGTGCGGAAACAGAGCAGGGCAACCTACGTGCGAGATCATGTTTTCTCAAGCAAGGATCTATGGCATTGAGAGCGGAGTTGCGGTAACGGCAAAGTTCGGAACTGACATATCCGGAGATGCCCATTCAGTGCTGGAACTTGCAGACGGGCGAGGAGTCTTCATTGTCAGTGACGGTATGGGAACAGGAAAAGGGGCCGCAATAGAGAGTTCTACAGCAGTAAGTATGCTGGAAAGGCTCTTTGAGGCAGGCTTTGACCAGGAGTTTGCAGTGAAGACCGCAAACCTTATTCTTCTGTTGAGGTCACCCGGAGAATCATTTGCCACTTTGGATGTGGCCACTATGGACATGGTCACAGGAGAGATACAGTTCATAAAGGTAGGTTCACCTCCGAGTTTTGTCAAACGGGGTAGAGTCGTAAAGACAATCGAATCCCCATCTCTTCCTGCAGGAATATTTGACGCGATAGAAATCCGAAAGACCCGGCAGAAGCTGTCTGCAGGTGACCTTGTGGTCATGGTCAGCGATGGGGTTTTAAACTCTACAGCAGGACTTTACGGTTCAGCTGCCCCTGTGCATGCACCTGATGACTGGGTTGAGAGGCTGATTTCCACTGTCACAACAGAGCGTCCTGACGAAATAGCCCAGCTTATCCTTAACCGTGCGTTACAGTATTCCGGGGGGCGTGCTTCTGACGATATGACCGTTCTTGTAGTGCGAGTTTACAAAAGGAAGTCTCGCAGACAGAACCCGCAGAACGAGTCTTCTGCAGACGATACGTTGTATCCGAGGCGAAGTATTGGCCTATTGATTTAGGTAAACCATCATGGTCCGGGCGGGTATATAAAGATCAGCATATAAAGAACCCTTAAACTGGGCAAATTGTCTGATCCCGCGAGCTGATCGACTGCACAAGCATACGCACATAGGCAAATCCTTCTGGTCGGTTCATGGCGAGAGCCATTTAGCAGCCCGAAAAGCCTGAAGCGGACCCGAGCGGCTTATGGAGTGAGCCGTTCGATAGCAGCAAGAGTCTCAAGTAGACCCAGATGGCTCTTCCGAAGAACCATGTGTTTGCTGAGAAACCGTTAGACGGCTCGGGTTGGCTCATAAAGCGAGCCAATCACGAGCCGATCTACTACCTGAAAGCGACTAAACCGGTGAGAATGGCTTACGGTGCGAGCCAATCCGCGGGCAACAACTCCTCAGGTCGGCATGATTGGCTCACCTCGTGAACCGTTTTGGCCGCAACAGGGCATCAAAAGGAACTTAAATGCGCATGTTGGCTCACGTGATGAGCCGATCAACTGCTGACAAACTCTCAAATCGATCGGAATGGCTCACCACGCGAGCCGATCTAAGACAAAAAAGCTTGAAGACAGCTCTGAATGGCTTAACTGATGATCCGTTCTGGCCTCAAAAGGACTTCAAAGGACCGTAAATGTGCATGGATGGCTCTGTGTGAGAGCCATCCATGCGCACGAAGAGTCTTAGATGAGCTTAAATGGCGCACACGATGAGCCAATCGGCGGCTAAAAGGAGTCTGAATCCTCTTGAATGGCTTTGTCGAGGAGCCATTCCGGCGCTGGTACGTCACAAAATGGCGTTCATTGGCGCACGACATGAGCCATGTTAAATGCGAGAAGCTTCCTGAATCTTTTGGTCGGTTCTCCTGATGAGCCAATCCGCCGGTTCAACGCGCTCGCGCTTAGGGAAAGATGGAAGCGTTTGTATGCTTACTTGTGCTATACTACAGGTGAAGTCTTTCCAGGATATACTAGACGCAGAGTCTATCCAGGATACACTGGCAGTGAGGTGTTTGGGGTATATACAAGACGCGAGGTCCGTCAAGGTTAAAGCAGACACGAAGTCTTTCCGGCACGTATTGCACGCGAAGCCTCTCCTGGATACACAGGGCGCGAGGTTTTTCCAGGCT
>FIZM01000006.1:0-5635 GCA_900019985.1 uncultured Clostridia bacterium | reverse complement strand
CGCGAGGTTTTTCCAGGCTATACAACGCGCGAAGAATTTCTAGGCTATACAAGACGCTGAGTGTTTCCAGGATAGACTGGGCGCGAAGCTTTTCCAGGATATACAAGACGGGGAATTCTTCCATGATACACTAGACGCGAAGGTTTTCCTGGCTGCATTGCAGGTAGAGTGTTATGACGAGGACTGGTAGGGACCCAAGTAGTGAAATCCTTTGGCGGCCGCCGAATCCTTGTTTTTGATGAGTGTGATTTGCGCATGAATGCAAAAGACAACCGGTTCATCGGTAATGTGCTTGCAACCATTAGGCGATATGACATGCTGGCTCCGGGAGATAAAGTCGTGGCAGGCGTCTCCGGAGGGCCTGATTCTATCGCCCTTTTGCATGCGTTGTATGTGCTAAAGGACAAACTCGACATCTCGCTTCACGTAGCCCACCTCAACCACATGCTTCGAGGCGAGGCCGCTGATGAGGAAGCCGAATATGTTCAAGGCCTTGCTGCGAGATTAGGGCTCCCCTGCACAGTCGAAGCAGTGGACGTAAATGAGTACGCCAAAAACGAGAAACTGTCCATAGAACTTGCAGCCCGCAATGTGCGCTACGGCTTTTACCGTCACATTGCCCTTGATGAAGGCGCCTCCAAGGTGGCATTAGGGCATCACGCTGGAGATCAGGCCGAGACTGTTCTTCTCAGGCTTATCCGCGGGACAGGACTGAGAGGGCTCGGCGGAATTCCTCCGCTGAGGCCGCTTGATCCGGCCAGCGGGATCACAGTCATCCGTCCCCTGATCAACGCAACCCCTGTTGAGATTCGCTCGTATTGTCACGAAGCGCAGCTTGTATACTATATAGACGCATCGAATGTGAGCCCTGTCTATCTCAGGAACAAGATCAGGCACGAGCTCATTCCCCATCTTGAGCAGGACTATAACCCGAGAGTGATCCACACACTAAGCACCACTGCAGAGCTTGTGCAGGATGATGACGATTATATTTCGGGTAGAGTCTGCGAGATGATGGGACAGATCACAGAAGTTATCCTGCCGCACGAGGTAATCATCAATATACCTGCTCTGAGCCGGCAGCACATAGCGATTCAGAGGCGGATTATCAGACAGGCAGTATATGAACTCGCAGGGGACCTTGAAGACTTCGAGTCTATACACGTTGAGAAAGTGCTGGAGCTTGCACGAAGCGGCAAGACCGGATCCCGCATCTCGCTGCCAGGCAATCTCCAGGCTAGGCGCGAATATGATCGAATTATCTTAGAGTGGGCGGAAGAGGAAGGCTTTGAATCAGCCCTATCTGAAGATAGCCATCCTTTTGAGTATGTACTCCGAGTTCCCGGTGATACTGAGATTGTGGAAGCCGGTATTACTATAGAAGCTGACATATTTAATATTGAAGATAAGCCGGGCCTACTGGATACGATATCTTTGACTGATCACAATGAAGCCTACTTTGACCTTGGCGTGATCACCGGGCACATCACAGTAAGAAATAGGCGTCCCGGAGATAGGTTATCTCCTCTCGGCATGAAGGGCCACAAGAAACTCAAGGATGTTTTCATAGACAAGAAAATACCCAGGAACGTACGAGACCGTATTCCCGTTATTATATGGGGAACAGAGATTCTATGGGTAGTTGGGGTATGCGTAAGCGATTTTGCTAAGCTTTCACCTACTACCGAAAAGGTCCTCCACCTTAGAGCTAGGCGCAGGTATCTAAGTTGTGATTGATAATGCCGTGTGTTATAATGTGCATGCAAATTATTAGCCAATTCTTACTCTAGAGATATCTTTGTTTCCGCTCTGGAGAGGAGCTTGCTATTTTGGATACCGGCGCGACCTGACGCCGGGTGGTGACTAATGGGAGGAGATCAGTTGAACAACATATTAAGAACGCTTGGGCTATGGATTTTGCTTGGCCTGATGACCGTGTCAATTGCCAGCACTTTTTACGGTCAGAAAGCGACGCCGCAAGAGATCAGCCTGAGCACGTTTATGGAAAACCTTGATTCGGGCAATATTGAGATGCTCCGCATAATCGGTGACGACAAAGTCCAGGGACGTTTGGCCAACGGTCAAGAATTTGAAACCTATGTGCCGGATATATCCCTCGTCACCGACAAGCTGAAAGATAGTGAAGGTACGCTTGCAGGAATTGAGGTCTTAGCCGAACCGAAACCGGCGGCGCCGTGGTGGTATACGATATTGCCACAGGCTCTTTCCATGTTGTTCTTCATTGGGCTGTGGTTCTTCCTTCTTAATCAGATGCAAGGCGGAGGCAACAGAGCCCTTTCCTTTGGAAAGAGCAGGGCCAGGCTGCACATGGAAGAACGCGGGAAAACCACGTTTGCTGATGTAGCAGGTGTTGACGAAGCCAAGGAAGAGCTTGCTGAGATCGTGGAATTCCTCAAACATCCCCGGAAGTTTGTGGAGCTAGGAGCTAAGATACCCAAGGGAGTCCTTTTGGTAGGGCCTCCGGGAACAGGTAAGACCCTTCTCGGACGTGCTGTTGCCGGCGAGGCAGGTGTCCCGTTCTTTATCATAAGCGGTTCAGACTTCGTAGAGATGTTTGTCGGTGTCGGCGCTTCCAGGGTGCGAGACCTCTTCGATCAAGCCAAAAAGCATGCCCCGTGCATTGTGTTCATTGACGAGATAGATGCTGTCGGAAGGCAGCGTGGGGCAGGCCTTGGCGGAGGACACGACGAGAGAGAGCAGACCTTGAACCAGCTCCTAGTCGAGATGGACGGGTTCGAGTCAAACACAGGCATAATACTTCTTGCCGCAACGAACAGGCCTGACGTGCTTGACCCGGCACTGCTTAGGCCGGGGCGTTTCGACCGGCAAATAGTAGTGGATATGCCGGACCTTAATGGCAGAGAGGCGATCCTGAAGGTCCATGCAAGGAATAAGCCTCTGGCAGCAGACGTAGATCTCAGGGTAATAGCCCAGAGGACTCCCGGATTTACCGGCGCTGACTTGGAAAACGTCCTTAACGAGGCTGCAATTCTGGCAGCAAGGCGCGGAAGAAGAAAGATCTCGATGCAGGACTGCGACGAGGCTATCGACAGGGTTATAGCAGGGCCTCAGAAAAAGAGCAGAGTCATGACTGAGAGGGAGAAAGACTTAGTGGCATTCCACGAGGCAGGGCACGCTTTAGCCGCGAAACTCCTGCCGAATGTGGATCCTGTCCAGAAGGTATCGATAATCCCTCGAGGGAGAATGGGCGGGTACACGCTGATGCTTCCGGAGGAGGACAGGTTCTTCAGGACTAAGTCTGAAATCCTTGACAACGTAGTCGTAACCCTTGCCGGACGGGTTGCTGAGGAAATAACATTTGACGAGATATCGACAGGTGCTGAGAACGACCTGAACAAGGTTACGAAGCTGGTTCGTAGGATGATTACCCAGTATGGCATGAGTGAAGAACTAGGCCCTCTGTCCCTGGGAAGCCGTCGCGAGGAAACTGTCTTCCTCGGACGCGACTTAGGCCATGACAGAGACTACAGCGAAGAGGTGGCCGCTCTGATTGACCGTGAGGTCCGGAGGATAGTGGACGAATCCTACGAACGTGCAAGAACACTCTTGATAGACAATAGGGATAAGCTGATAAGACTGGCCAATGCCCTGAAAGAAAAAGAGACTCTGGAAGGCGCTGAAATCGACGAGGTGCTCTCAGATGAAGTCAGCGTAGCTGCTGAAGATACTGATACTGAGAGAGTAGCGGACCATGTTGCAGCTGCAGTCGCCGCAGACGAAGAGGCAGGCCAAGAAGAGCAGCTTAGCCCGGGTAAAGCCAGGGTTTCGCCGAGTCCGCCGAAGCTTGCGGAAAGCCCAGGTGGAGCATAGTAAAGCATCGCAGTTTAGGAACGGGCAAGGATTTTGACAGAGCCAAAACCTTGCCCGTTTTACTTTGATATTTGAAAAGGGGGCGAAGGTGGTGTCGAGGATAGTGAAGGCCCCGCGGGGTTCTGCAATTTCGTGCAAAGGGTGGCAGCAGGAAGCTGCCATGAGGATGCTCATGAATAACCTGGATCCTGAGGTAGCGGAGAACCCGGACGAGCTTGTGGTTTACGGCGGAAGAGGTAAGGCAGCGCGGAACTGGGATTGTTTTGACGCTATAGCCAGAACCCTCAAAGAGTTGGAAAGTGACGAGACTCTCCTGGTGCAGTCAGGAAAACCTGTTGGTGTCTTTCGTACACATGAACTTGCTCCGAGGGTGCTGATATCCAACTCAATGCTCGTCCCTAAATGGGCTACATGGGAGAAGTTTTGGGAGCTTGAGGAAATGGGCCTTACCATGTACGGGCAGATGACTGCAGGGAGCTGGATCTACATAGGCACTCAGGGCATCTTGCAGGGAACGTACGAGACCTTTGCTGAGGCTGCAAAACAGCACTTTGACGGTAGCCTTGCCGGGAGGCTTGTCCTCACCGCAGGCCTTGGCGGAATGGGAGGAGCTCAACCTCTGGCTGTTACCTTAAACGGCGGAGTCGTCATTGCAGTGGAAGTGAACGAAGAGCGCATAAGACGAAGGCTTGAAACCGGGTATTGCGACACTATGACGACAAGTATTGATGAGGCCATTAGGCTCGCAAGAGAAGCGCAGCATGAGAAGCGCCCCTTGTCCATAGCCTTGCTTGGAAATGCAGCAATGACCCATCCTGAGTTCGCAAAGCGCGGGGTCATTCCTGATTTGGTTACAGACCAGACCTCAGCCCATGATCCCTTAGGAGGCTACATCCCTAGAGGCCTATCCTTCGCTGAAGCTGAAAGCTTGCGCAGCCGCGATCCGAAGCAGTACATAGAACGAGCAATGGAATCCATGGCAGTCCACGTTGAGGCTATCCTTGATATGAAACGCCAGGGCGCAATAGCCTTCGATTACGGCAACAACATAAGGCAGCAAGCTTTCAATGCAGGGGTTAAAGAGGCGTTTTCCTATCCGGGGTTTGTTCCTGCTTACATTCGTCCGCTCTTCTGTGAAGGCAAAGGACCCTTTAGGTGGGTTGCGCTTTCCGGAGATCCTGAAGACATCTACAAGACTGATGAGGTTGTGCTGAGGGAGTTCCCGGAAGATCAGCATCTGGCTCAATGGATCAGATTCGCCCGGGAAAAAGTGCAGTTTCAAGGGTTGCCTGCCAGGATATGCTGGTTAGGCTATGGTGAGCGGGAAAGGTTCGGCAAGGCCATCAATGAGCTGGTGAGGAGAGGTGAGATATCAGCTCCTATTGTAATCGGACGTGATCACCTTGATGCAGGCTCAGTCGCATCCCCGAACCGGGAAACGGAAGGAATGAATGATGGGAGCGATGCTATAGCTGACTGGCCTATCTTGAACGCATTATTGAATGCAGTGTCCGGAGCTTCCTGGGTTTCTGTGCATCATGGCGGCGGCGTGGGGATAGGTTATTCAATCCATGCAGGGATGGTGGTAGTCGCAGACGGTAGTGACCAGGCGGACTTTCGTCTGGAAAGAGTGCTCACGACGGATCCAGGCACAGGAATAATGCGACATGTTGACGCAGGGTATGACAAAGCTATAGAGGCTGCAAGAAAGCATGGCATTAAGGTCCCCATGTTGGACACAGACGGCATCAACCGCTGAAAAGAATAGCTTAGCATATGCGTC
>FIZM01000005.1 GCA_900019985.1 uncultured Clostridia bacterium | reverse complement strand
GGCCCGATTCCCGGAAGGCTTTCCAGTTGACTTAGAGTTGCGGTGTTGAGGTTGACCTTTCCCATCTGCGAAGCAGAGTCAGGTATGGTAACAGATGCTTCAATAGATACAGGTACAGACGATATGTGGGGGATATTGATCTGCATTGAGTCTTCCACCTTCATAGCCATGTTTACGGCTTCTTCCATTGCCGAATCCTCAAGGCCTCCGGCCAGGTTCACTGCATCGGCAATCCTGGCACCTTTCGGCAGGGTATAGACACCCGGATTCTTCACTGCACCGCACACATGCACTACCAATTCCTCTGTCTCTTCAGCCTCCTCCCGGACTGTCGCGTGCAGAGGGCTATCCTCTCCGCCACTTGTACTTTCCTTGCCACTGCTTCCCGTATCGATGAGGCTTGCTGTCGCAGGGTGGGAGTAGACAACCACAGGAGAATTGACAGTCCCCTTTACGATTAAAACGATTCCACCCACTGCAAGAGCACTAAGAAGCACAAAGGCAGCAAACTTCTGCCTACTCGTGAAATCCCACATAAGGCAGTTCACCCCCTGATTAAGGGTTCAACACGAGGCCCACATCGCCTTCTGGGAAGGATCCGCCCTAAAGGGCGGTTTTGGAATGAGAATCGGTATGGTCTTTTGGAGACATGAAAATACATGAACCCCTGTCTCAGGATTCGTATCCCGGACAGGGGCTCGATTACTTGCCTTTAGTTGTTTCCGGCACTACGATACCACGATGTTCACAAGCTTGTCAGGAACTACAATGACTTTTCGAATGTCTTTGCCTTCAACGAGCTCGCGAACTCTGTCCGAGGCCAGGGCCTTCGCTTTCAGCTCGTCGGGATCTTCTCCTTTCGCCACATTCATCCTGTCGCGAATTTTCCCGTTTACCTGGATTACGATTTCTATGTCCGTCTCCACTGTAGCGCTTTCATCTACAGCAGGCCATGCCTCTTCATGGATACTCTCTTCATAGCCTATTACACGCCACAGCTCTTCAGCTATGTGCGGAGTGAAAGGCGCAAGCATCAGAAGGACCAGTTGAACAGCCTCTCTCATTACACCCATGGCCTCAGGCCGAGCCTTTGCTGCATCTCTAAACTGGTACATGGCATTGACGAGCTCCATTATTCGTGCGACAGCAGTGTTAAAGCTGTACCTTTCCAGGTCTTCTGTAACCTTCTTCAGGGTTGTATGGGTTTTCCTCCGCATTTCCTCATCTTCTGAAGTCAGGCCGGAAAACTCATGACCTACACCATGACCCGATACAAGATCATCTTTGAATTCATATACGAGCCTCCAGAGCCTGTTTAGGAACCTCGACGCCCCTTCCACCCCTTGCTCGCTCCACTCAAGGTCTCGTTCAGGCGGAGATGCAAATAATATGAACAGCCTGGTGGTATCAGCACCGTAGGTGTCCAGCATTTCCTCGAGGCTTACGATGTTCCCTTTGGATTTTGACATCTTAGCGCCATCCTTCAAGACCATGCCTTGAGTAAGCAGGCGGCTGAATGGCTCGTCAGTCTCGATCAGCCCCACATCCGAAAGAAACATCGTAAAGAACCTGGAATACATGAGATGCAAGATAGCATGCTCGATTCCGCCGGTATATTGGTCCACAGGCAGCCAGTGGTTGGCTATATCAGGATCCCAAGGCTCATCATCAGATCGCGGACAGGTATACCTGATAAAGTACCACGATGAACACATGAAAGTATCCATTGTATCAGTCTCGCGCCTTGCAGATGCTCCACACTTGGGGCATGTTGTGTTGACGAACTCCGGTATATAGGCCAGCGGAGATTCGCCTGAAGGCCGAAACTCCACATCCAGCGGGAGCATAACGGGTAAATCTTCTTCAGGAACCGGTACGATCCCGCAAGACGGACAGTACACTATGGGAATAGGAGCACCCCAGTACCTTTGCCTTGAAATCAACCAGTCACGGAGCTTGTAATTTACAGTCCGCCTGCCTATCCCGTTCCGTTCCATGAATTCTGCAATTCTGTCTTTGCCTTCTTCACTTGGCACCCCGTCAAACCCAGGTGAATTTACCATTATTCCCGGGTCTTCGTACGCCTTGTCAATGTCATCTTGACAACAAGCCTCACCGGGCGGAGCAATGACTACCTTGATAGGAAGGCCGTATTTCTTTGCAAACTCCAAGTCACGCCCATCGTGAGCAGGAACTCCCATGACAGCCCCGGTGCCATAGTGCAGCAATACATAGTTTGCGATCCACACCGGAACTTCCTGGCCTGACATGGGGTTTATTGCATATGCCCCGGTGGGGATACCGATCTTTTCAGTAAGATCGCTGGTCCTGTCTATCTCACTTACGCGGCTTACGTCATGTATGAATTTCCTGATCTCTTGCTCCCTGGAGGAACCTGAAATTATTTTCTCAACAAGGGGATGCTCAGGCGCAAGCACAAGATATGTGACACCGAAAACCGTATCATGCCTTGTGGTAAATACAGGGATATCATCACCTGTATCCTTCAATTTGAAAACTATCTCAACGCCTTCGCTTCGCCCGATCCAGTTCTTCTGCATTATCTTAACTTTTTCAGGCCAGCCTTCCAATTTGTCCAGGTTGCTTAGGAGCCTATCAGCGTAATCAGTGATTTTGAAAAACCACTGTTCCAGCTCTCGCTTTGTTACTTCTGTATCGCACCTTTCGCAAAGCCCATCCACAACCTGTTCATTGGCAAGGACTGTCTGACACCTGGGACACCAGTTTACCTGCGCTTTCTTTCTGTAAGCAAGTCCATGCTTAAAGAGTTGCAGGAAAAGCCATTGGGTCCATTTATAGTATCCGGGATGACACGTAGCTACCTCTCGCCGCCAATCATAGCTTAAGCCTAAGCGTTTGAACTGGCTGCGCATGCGCCTGATATTTCCCATGGTCCACTCAGCCGGCTGGATGCCTCGCTCAATAGCTGCATTCTCAGCCGGAAGGCCGAAGGCATCCCAACCCATCGGATGGAGCACAGAAAAGCCGTTCATCCTTCTGAACCTGGCAATCGCATCTCCGATTGCATAATTCCTTGTATGCCCCACATGAAGCTCGCCTGAGGGGTAGGGAAACATCTCCAAAGCGTAATACTTGGGCTTGGTCTCATGAGGATCTACGTGATATATGCCTTCTTCTTCCCAAGCTCTCTGCCACTTGGCTTCAATCTGCCTAAACTCGTATCTGTCGTTCACCTTGCCATCACCTTCTCAATGAGTAACCATTGCCTAACAGTAAAAAAAGATTCATAAGCAAAAAACCCCAAGAAATAAAAAAACCCTCATCCCAAGGGACGAGAGGTCAATTCCCGCGGTACCACCCTATTTAGCAGATATCATTTTAAAAGAAATGGTGGAGACGATGGGAATCGAACCCACGACCTCATGAATGCCATTCATGCGCTCTCCCAACTGAGCTACGTCCCCACACGATACTCTGCTCACTCACATTATGCGCGTAACGGGCGCCGGCCGTCGCAGGCTACTATTCTCACTGCTTCATGTAGCCGTCAACAGGTTTCACCTGCGATGCTCAAAGGCGAGTTCGGGTTCAGCTCGGCACCTGCTCTCACCTGTGCGCAGGCTCTCTGAAAGCCGCCTGACTTCCCTACTACTCCTTCTCATTGCCTTTGTACACATGGATGTAGATGTCACGACGCATTGCGATTATAACAAAGGTCGTGCTCTAAAGTCAAGTCAATGCTGCAAGGTCTCGCAAACTTAAGATTGCCGGATCAGCCCTTCTTCTGCCTCCGGATGGATGACCTGAGCACCCCTATACAGCCGCTCAAGGTCATAATACTCACGTTCCCTGGCATGGAATATGTGGACGATGGCATCGGCATAGTCCAACACAATCCATCCTGCTTCCGGAGTCCCGTCTCGTCTGAGAGGTAGAACACCTGTCTCCTTGATGTCTTGCAATACCGCATCAGCTATGGCTTTTACATGCCTGTCTGATGTACCGCTGGCCAACATCAAATAGTCGGTGATAATTGTCATACCTCGCACATCAAAAACGGTTATGTCTTCTGCTTTACGAGACAAAGCTGCTTTACAGGCAAGATCGATTATGGTTTTTCCGTCGATAATTCTTTCGCCTCCCGGACAGTCTATGATATTAGTATCTGTTATGTCTGGGCCTTGCTTCGTTAACAATAAGGGCTCTGCCTTGAAGTTCAGTCCCGTTCATAGCATTTATGACACGTTCGGCATCGTGCTCAGCAACTTCTACAAACCCGAAGCCTCGTGACTTTTGAGTAACCCTGTCCACGATTACTCTTGATCCTTTTACTTCCGCAACTTTGCTAAATACCTCATTGAGTTCATCATCCGTTACTGACCAGGGTAGATTCCCCACATAAAGGGTTTTCGTCACAACCAGTCACCTCCGCGTAATTATGAAAGGAAAACCAAGGTCAAAACTGTGCCTTGGCTTCCTGTCCGCACATATGGATTTCGAATCGTGGACCTGTCTCAGGTGTTTTCCTCTAGGCTTCTGGGTCGCATTCATTCACATGCTTGCTAAATCCCTGATCTGTTCCGGCCCTTCGAATATCTGGTAGCCATAAAAGCCGACTAAGGTAAAATCAAGGCCAGGAGGCCTCATCTGGCGTTTCTGTTATTATATCATCCAGCTCTTTCCTTGTAAACCACCTAAAGTCAGATATTACGTACAATTCTTACTTTTTGTACTTATGGTGTTCCCCTTTATCGGTAAAGGCCTGTCTTGTAAATATAAGCCTCTACGGTCCAGGGCACGAGATATCGAATGGGGTCGCCCTGCTCCACTCTGCGCCTTATATCAGTGGATGAGATTGCCAACGCAGGGACCTCCACAAGATTGATGCGCTGAGTTGAATGCAGCCTTGCTTCCTCAAGGCTTTTTTCCAGCTCACAGGTGGAATAACCCGGACGCGTCGCCGCAATCAGACTGCACTCCTTAAGAAGCTCTGTAGCATCTTTCCATGTCAGGATTTCTATGGCTGCATCAGCCCCGGTGATAAAAAATATCTCAGTATCTCCGTCTAACTCCCTCTTGAAATGCCTCACAGTGTCAATAGCATATGAGGGACCGGTTCTCTCCAGCTCAACTCTGGAAACTTCAAAATACGGGTTTGTCGCAGTTGCCAGGACTGTCATCATGAACCTATCCGTTCCCGAGGATATTTTCATTCCCTTCTTATGAGGGGGAATCCCGGCAGGCACGAAAATCACCAAATCCAGGGAAAACTTTGCCCTTGCAACTTCCGCAGTTACCAGGTGTCCGTAGTGTATAGGGTCAAAAGTCCCGCCCATAAGCCCGACTCTCTTGATATCTTCCCGCAACTCGTTCAACCTCCTCGCCCACAGGCCCGAAACCGTATCTTAAACATTAAGCACTCCGGCTACCGCTTCAAGAAGCTCTCTTACTCCTTCGCCTGTCACTGCAGAGATGGGGTATATCTCGTATCCGAGGGCGCTTAACTCATCTCGGTATTTCTCGAAATTCTCTTCGGCCTCAGGCAAATCTATTTTGTTGCATGCGATTATCGTAGGACGCGTAGCGAGTTCGGGATTGTATAATTTCATCTCTTCGCTGACAGTCTCAAAGCTTTTCATCGGGTCATGCTCTTTGCCTGCGCCTGCCATATCTAAAACATGTACAAGGACTTCCGTGCGCTCTATATGCCTTAAGAACTCATGTCCGAGACCTGCTCCCATGTGCGCGCCTTCAATAAGGCCGGGAATGTCCGCAACAACGAAACTCCTGCCGTAACCGAGATCAACAACACCGAGATTGGGCCGGGTTGTAGTAAAAGGATAATCTGCGATCTTAGGCCTGGCTGCTGATATCCTGGAGAGAAGTGTGGACTTGCCGGCATTGGGCAGGCCCACCAACCCAACGTCAGCCAGAAGCTTTAGTTCCAGGCGTATCCAACGGCCCTCACCTTCAAGTCCCGGTTGGGCGTAGCGGGGAGCTCGCCGTGTTGGTGTTGCAAACCTTGCGTTACCTTTTCCGCCCTTACCGCCGGCTGCGACAACGACAGCTTGTCCCGGAGAAACAAGGTCTGCAAGCATCTCTCCTGAAGATGCATCGTACACCGTTGTCCCCAATGGGACTTCTATAATGACATCGTCGCCTTTCTTGCCATGGCGGTTCTTCCCGCTTCCCGGCCGCCCGTTTTGAGCCTGGTAGTGTTTCCTGCGGCGCAGGTCCATTAATGTATGTAATCTAGGAGAGGCAGTCACGATTACACTGCCTCCATTGCCTCCGTCTCCGCCGTCAGGCCCGCCTGCAGGGACATATTTCTCCCTTCTAAAGCTTACACAGCCTGAACCGCCGCTTCCTCCGGCTACATATATCCTCACTCTGTCAACAAACATCCAAACCCACCTCAGAGCGGCGTGTTTTAGGCCAAGTAGGACAAACAACCCCCGCAGGATCCCACAAACATGTGCTCCTACGAGGGTTTCATATCAGAATCACGTGAATCTCTGATACTCTTTGCCACAAAACCGATACCACCGTTGCCGCTAAACGCTCTCCACAACTTCAGGGTACACGCTGACTTGAGTGTTCCTCTTGCCTCGCCTCTCATAAGCGACAAATCCGTCTACCTTGGCGAAAAGTGTATGGTCAGCGCCAACTCCCACATTTAAACCAGGATGAATCCTCGTGCCTCTCTGCCTAACAAGTATGCTGCCGGCAGTGACACGCTCACCGGCATATTCCTTAATGCCAAGGCGTTTAGCCTGTGAGTCTCTACCGTTTCTGGAGCTGCCTCCGCCTTTCTTCCTTGCCATTATCCTTCACCCCCTAAACGCCGAACCGAATAAAAACATGTCAGACTTCTATTTTTTCAATCCTTATCTCAGTGTATGGCTGTCTATGCCCGTAACGCTTCCTGTAATTTTTCTTAGCCTTGTACTTGAATACCAGAATCTTTCTGGCTTTGCCTTGCGCGATCACTTTGGCTGTTACGCGCGCTCCGGACAGAACCGGATTTCCCACCTTAACGTTTTCTCCGTCGTGTGCCAGTAACACAGTGTCGAACTCCACTATTTCACCTGGTTCGGAAGGAAGCTTCTCGACTCTGAGAACGTCTCCTTCTTTTACCTTGTACTGTTTACCACCTGTCTCAATTACAGCGTACATAATTCTCTTTCTCCTCTCGCTCTGTCTCGCCGAAACCCAGGCACATGCTTCATGGTGCATGTTTCTTTTAGCCCGTCTCGTGCGGCGGAGCGATAAATGCCCGCATGAAGGAGTCTACCACACACAGATATCCTGTGTCAAACATGTCCGTCGCCTGCAATTACCATTTCTGCCTGAACCGGCCTGGCCTTTGCGTAGGTTCTGAAAACCTTCTTGATTTCCACGAGGATTCTCTTTCCGATCAAACACCCTGCTCCGTCAATGTCCAGAATATAACCGTCTATTCGAGTGATCCCGTTTATCGGGTTTGAAGCGTGTTGTTCTTTGATTTCTACCTCTATTATGTCCCCTACGCTGACAGGAACCGCCATCTTTCCAATGGCCTCCTGCGTCCCTGTGATGATTTCACCTATATCCTCTATGTGGATATTGGGATTGCCTTTGACATAGATGGTTTTCCCTGTCTCCTGCTCAAGCCTGGAAAGGTTCTGGCCTCCCTGTCCGATAAGGAGGGATGCTACATTAGGATGCAAGGTGACCAGCATCGCCTCCTGGTCAGTCTTGCCGGCAATGTGTTTCAGTTGACGCTCAGCCCGAAAAGCAAGGGTCTCTTCTGAGAGTATCAGTCCTCTTCCATCACAATAAGGACAATGCCGCGTAAGGGCTTCTTGAAGCCCGGGCCTGGTCTTCTTGCGTGTCATCTCGAGAAGGCCGAGATGGGTAAAGCCGAGGACCGTAGCTTTAGTCTTATCCTTCTTTAGCTCCTCTTCAAGCTTTTTCACAACCTGCTCCCGGGCATCTTCAGAGTCCATATCTATAAAATCGATTACAATTATCCCGCCGATATTTCTAAGCCTCAGGTGATGTGCTATGGCGCTTGCAGCTTCAAGATTTGTCCTGAGGACTGTATCCTGAAGGTTGATGCTGCCCGTGTAACGGCCGGTATTCACATCGATACTTGTCAATGCTTCAGTCTCATCAAAAACGATGTACCCTCCGCAAGACAACCATACCTTGCGACGCAACGCCTTCTCGATTTCATCTTCAACCCCGTAATACTCGAAAATCGGAGTTTCATCGCTGTAAAGCCGTAATCTGTTCCGCAATCTAGGCGACATTATTTTGATGATATCCTGGGCTTTTTCATACTCGTGCTCATTATCGATGATAAAAGCGTCAACATCATCAGAGAGGAGATCTCTCATAATCCTGTAAATCAAGTTATAGTCCTTGTGTAAAAGAGATGGGGCTGATACTCTGCGCGCTTTCTGCTTTATCCGACGCCAGAGCTTCACCAAAAACTTTATCTCAGAGCTGATTTCACTTTCGTCCTTACCTTCAGCAACAGTGCGCACAATAACCCCGAAACCCCGGGGTTTCGCTTTCCCCGCTGCCTTCTTTAACCTGGCCCTCTCCTCATCATTGGTAATCCGCCTGCTCACCCCTACATAATCCACTGTAGGCATGAGCACGACATTCCTGCCGGGAAGAGTCACCTGCGTGACTACTCTTGCACCTTTTGTACCTATAGGCTCTTTAGTCACCTGGACAATGATATCTTGATTTTCCTTGAGAATATCTCGAATTGAAAGGACTTTCAAAGTGTCTATATCTACATCGTCAAAATGCCCTTCTCTCGCTTTGAGCGCATCATCCACATAAAGAAAGGCATTTCTTTCAAGTCCGATATTGACAAAAGCAGCCTGCATCCCTGGTAAAACATTCTCAACTCTGCCCTTATATATGTTACCGACGTGTCTCTCATGGGAAGACCTCTCAATATGCACTTCTATAAGCCTACCGTTTTCTACAACCGCAGCACGGGTTTCACCCTGCCCGGTACTTACAATAATCTCCTTGGACATCCGTCCTCACTCCTCAAATAACTCCCCTGTGGGGAGAATGACAAACCTTATGACTATGGACCTAAATACCAGGGCAGACATAGTTTCCCATCACAAAGTGTGTAAAGCCCCTCTCGGGTAATATCCACGAAAACGCCGGAGTCCTCAAGTCCCCCGGCCTCTAAAATAACCTTTGCCAGATCAAACGGTCTCACACTCCCTTTTGAACCTGAAGCAACAATGGCATAGACTGACCAAGAAGAACTGTCGCCATCTACACGCATCTCGTAAATGAGCGGACGAATATCGACTCTTCGAACACCTTTAGACGTGGTGCGCTCAATAAAAACAGAATCGCTCTTCATCAGTTCTTCAATGGCAGCCAAAATACCGTCTACTCTTACTTCCGTTTCTCCACTGAACTTCAGTCTGTAAGATGCAGCTTGAACAATGACAGACAAGGCAGGCGTATTTCGAGGCAGCATTTTCGAAGACGTAACCTGCATCCCACAAGGCAAAGATCCGTTAAGCCTTTCTGTAGCCTCACTAACATCTACCGGTTCACTTAGCAAAATATCGACAAACTCTGAAATACTGGATACTCCTACAGGCAAGGCAGGAGCAAACGACAACCGCGGACGGGGGTTGAATCCGCTTGATAACACAATAGGCAACCCGGCTCGCCTCACCGCTCTCTCTACAGTCCTTACGAAATCCAGATGTGACATGTACCGGGTCAACCCGGTCTTGGTTATCCGGATTCTCCAGGTACAGGCCGGCACCTGACAGTCGGTTTGGGGCTCTACTCGTACATTCATCCGGACACCTCCTTCCAAGCCCCAGACGCAGCTTTCGGTGAGACTCTAAGGTTTACACAGACCCCACAGTCAGAACATGGTCCAAAACGGCAGTCGAGTGTCAGTTCGCCGGATTTTGCCCGTTCCGCTTCTTGTATCAAGAACTCCTTGGACACACCGCAACTTATGTGATCCCATGGTAGTATATCGTCATATTCCCAGTGAGTGTTACTGTAAAACTCAGGCGAGATACCCACGTGTTCAAACGCAGACATCCACTTGTCAAAATCGAATTCGCTGTCCCATGCATCAAATCTGCAGCCATTGCGGTATGCGGCTTCAACTACCGCTCCCAGCCTTCTTGAACCGCGGGACAAAGCCGCCTCAAGGAAGCTGGTATTCACATCGTGCCAGGTCAGTCTAAGGCCCTTGCCTCGAAGGTGCTTCTTGAGATATGCTTGTCTTTGTACCAACTCTTCCTTTGGCATCTGCCCGTGCCACTGAAAAGGGGTATGTGCTTTCGGTACAAAAGCCGCGACACTTACGGTGACTTCAGGCGCCTTTCTTATGCCCGCCTTCCTGAGCTCGCGCCTGCCGCATTCCAAAGTCTCTTTTGCCATATCAACGATTCCTTTTAGATCGTCTTCCGTCTCAGTGGGCAAACCTATCATGAAGTACAACTTCAAGTTATGCCACCCTTCAGAAAACGCGGAAGTTGCAGCATGGATTAGATCCTCGTGGGTAACACCTTTGTTGATCACATTTCTAAGTCTCTGTGTGCCTGCCTCAGGTGCAAAGGTCAGACCTGACCTTCTCCCTCTTTGCACCTCTTTCGCAAGGTCTACAGAAAAGGAATCCACACGAAGTGACGGAAGGCTGACAGAGATGCCGGAACCGGCGTGTTTATCCAAGAGGTTGCTGCACACGTCACGCACATGGGAATAGTCCGCAGTTGACAGAGACATAAGGGAAACCTCGTCATAGCCTGTGTTCTTCAAAATGGATTCAGCGAGATCCACTACTTTATCAGGAGCCCTTTCTCTGACAGGCCTGTACACCATGCCTGCCTGACAAAAGCGGCACCCCCTGGTGCATCCCCGAAACACTTCCACTACAGCCCTGTCGTGGATGACCTCGGTCAGGGGTGTTATGGCATGACAAGGGTATTCAGCACTATTTAAGTCCCGCACTACCCTTTTCTTGACAGGGTACTTCGCAGCGGGGTTGGTAGGCTCGATAGCCTTAATCTTCCCGGAGGAGAAGTATGAGACACGATAGAAGGAGGGCACGTATACTCCGGGAATCTCAGCTAAGCTCTGAAGGAGCTTGCTCCGGGAGATGCCCTTTGCCTTTCCCTCTTTATATACATCCACTATCTCCAAGATGGCTTCTTCGCCTTCACCGATGAGAATAGCGTCTATGAAATCAGCGATGGGTTCCGGGTTGTATACACTTGGCCCGCCTGCAATAACGAGAGGATGGCTTTCGTCCCTGGAAGATGTCAGGTGCGGTATACCGGCAAGATCCAGCATAGCGAGGACATTTGTATAGGAGAGCTCGTATTGGAGGCTGAACCCGATAATATCGAAGTCTTTTGCAGGGACACGGGATTCCAGCGAGTACAGGGGAAGCCGTGCGCGCCTCATGGCATCGTACATGTCAACCCACGGCATGAATGTCCTTTCGCAGACAACATCATCCCGGCTGTTCAGAATCGAATACAGAATCCTGAGGCCAAGATGGGACATGCCTATCTCGTACGTGTCGGGAAAAGCAAGAAGCACTTTTACATCAACATCATCATGCCTTTTTATTATGGCATTCCATTCACCGCCAACGTAACGTATGGGCTTCTCTACATCCATTAAGATTTTCTCAAGTAGCTGTTGGTCTATTTCCATATATGAGCGGTACCTTCTTCTTACCTGAATATATCCTCAATACTTTAGTATCTCTTGTCTTTTTCAGGTTCATTTGTTATTTTATCAAATTTCACCGGCCATAGCTATGAATATGAAAATACGGATCCTCCCTATCTCACCATGCGGCGAATAGGAACAGAAGGCCCATACCTCCTCATTCCCTCAAATACTTTCGCCTCAGTTACGAATCCCAATATATCAAGGCCGTCACTGAGGACCATAACAATACTGATCTTCCCCGGCGAAAACCTTCTTGCCACTTCCACCAAAAGAGTTTGTTCGTGTGCAGCGATGACTTCCGCCGGCATGCACCGTTCTTTCATCAACCTCTCTTTCTTTCGTATACTGTCTTGAATACGCATGTATAATACCTTTTTCCATTCCTTTGACGCAGCAAAGATAAGAAATCCCCCGAGGGAGGGAAGGAAGATGTTGCCTTCGCCTTTAAAGAAGAGATAGACTCCTACGGCCAACATGACAAACCCTACTGCCCGCCCTATATTTGCTGCGATTTGCGTCGCCTGTGCCACACCGATACTGCTCGCTAAAGCCGCCCTTGCTGCGCGGCCACCGTCAAGGGGAATAGCAGGTAGAAGGTTAAATAAACCCATGGCGAGATTCAGCTCAAACACAAACCTCCCAAAACCTGCAGGCAGGATCCCTTTTTGAAGCAGGACGAAAACAAAGCCTGCAAAAACCAGGTTGTGAATGGGGCCGGCTAAAGATATGAGGATTTCAGACCGGGGGGATCGGTAGAACGCCTCGTCAAACTCGATCATCCCGCCGAAAGGCAGGAATTCGATTTTCTTAACCTTCCATCCAAGCTCTCCTGCGACAACTATGTGGGCTAATTCGTGGAGAGCGACGGTCCAGAGGGCAAACGCCATCTCAGACAGTAAGCCTACTGAGCCGTACATCAGGAGCATTAGCAAGAAAAACGGATTGATGTGGATATCCACTCCACGGGCATTTAGGATCTTCACTGTTCATCGAGATCTCCACGGTGGTAAAGCTCCGGATACGGGACATCCTGTTGAGCTGCATCGGGGTACGAGAAGAGGTCAGATACCACTCGTCGAACCTTATCAAAATCAATGCTTTCCGTAAGTACAGCATGTAAATATGGGGTAACCTTGCCGGAAACACGGGGGCTCCAGAAAAACGTACCCACAACGGAGCAGTAGACCAATAATGCAACCAGCGCCCTGAGGAGAAACCTTTTTGCCATGGTGTCATCCCCCTTAGGGTCTCGTCTATAGGAACTATATTGACATTATGTCTTGTCTATGCGTACTTCGCAGGCAACGATCTTGACATTCCGTCTTTCTTGCTATAACACACCCAGGCGCTTTCCGCAGGCAACAAGGTGGGACAACAGGGGATTTCAGAAAAGGATCTTCTGGCGTCTCATATTGACGTTTAGGACGAAGCCAATGGCAATAAGGTTTGCCATAAGGGAACTGCCTCCGTAGCTTAGGAAAGGAAGGGGAATGCCTGTTACAGGCATAAGGCTCATTGTCATACCTATGTTGATCAAGACATGGAGAAGGAGCATTGATCCAATGCCTGCTGCAACCAATTGACCGAAGGTGTCTTTGGCTGAAAACGCTGCCAGGAAGCATCTCCACAGGATTATTGCATAAAGTGCCAGAACCACAACACACCCCAGGAAACCCAGTTCTTCCCCGATCACGGAAAAGATGAAGTCTGTGTGGTGCGCAGGAAGAAAATTCAACCTTACCTGAGTGCTCTTAAAGAGCCCTTTTCCGAAGAAGCCTCCTGATCCTATGGCAATAGTGGACTGAATTACGTTATAGCCTTTACCTGTGGGATCGGCATAAGGATTAAGAAAGGTCAGGATGCGGGCACGCTGATAGTCCTTCAGACCGAAAAAGTATACTATCGGAGATGCCAGAGCCCCAATCGCCACTATGCTCATTAAGTCTCGAAGCCTCATACCTGCTACAAACAGCATGGCCATAGTGATGCCTACAAACACTATGGCAGTTCCAAGGTCATTCTGAAGAAGGACTAACCCTGTAGTTAAGCCCACATGAAAGAAGGCGATCAAGAGATCGCGCATGGAATTCATGTCAGCGTCTGCCAGGTAATTGGATAAGGTCAGGATTACGGCGATTTTTGCAAGCTCCGAAGGCTGCAATACAACCGGCCCTATCTTGAGCCATCTTTCCGCTCCTGAAACGCGCCTCCCAAAAAGGAGAACGAGAACAAGAATGGCAATGTTTCCCCAGTAAATCACGGAATGAACACGTCTTACCAGGTTATAGTCGATTGTAAGGATTATTATTATACATACTATTCCAGCTGCAAATGCTTGTAGCTGTCTTTTCACAAAAGCAAACGGGTCGGCCGGCGGACCATGGCCTATCCCTGTATGCGTTGCACTGTACACGAAGACAAGCCCGATACCACACATAACCAAGACCGCAGTTATAAGCACAAAATCCAGATTCCTAAGAAGTCGCTTGTCAAGGATCAACCCATTTTACCCCTACGTTTTGAAGAATAGGCAGTTGCCTTTGTCCCAAGCACCGGCACACTGGCAATAAGGGCCAGACGCCGATCTTGCGAATCCAATCTGACACTCATAGCAGCCTCATCTATCTCTACATACTTGGCGCATGCAATTGCCAAATCCCGTCTCAGCTTCTCAAACATCTGAGGGGAGATATCAACTCTGTCATGGGTCAATACAACCTTCAAACGCTCCTTAGCAAGGTCTTTGCTTCTCGGCTTGTCTCTTCTACCCAGGAACCAAGATACAAAGTCAAACACCACAAGTCGCCTCCTGCATCATCTCGCTGCGCCGAGAAATCGTTTAATCCTCCCCCAGAAAGTCGGGGCTTCCATAGATAGAAACGGTACATCTTCTCCCTCAAGCCGTGCTGCAATCCGTCGGAAAGCCTCGCCTGCTCTGGACGCCCCGTCCAAGACTGCGGGTTCACCTTTGTTTGTTGATGTGATTACACTTTCATCGTCGGGTACTACACCCAGAAGGTCTATTGCCAGAATGTCTAAAACATCGTCTATATCCAACATGTCACCGCGCTTCACCATATCCGGGCGAATCCTATTGATGACCAGCTTAGGCTTTTCAATGCCTTCAGCCTCCAAAAGCCCTACAATCCGATCTGCATCTCTTACTGCCGATACTTCAGGAGTGGTAATTATTATCGCATCGTCCGCACCGACTATGGCGTTCTTGAATCCTCTTTCAATTCCTGCAGGGCAGTCCAGGATCACGTAGTCGAACTGATCTCGAAGTTCACCTGTGAGTTGCTTCATCTGTTCAGGCTGAATAGCCTCCTTATCCTTTGACTGAGCCGCAGGCAAGAGGTATAGAGTCTGAACTCTCTTGTCCTTGATAAGGGCTTGTCTCAGCCTGCACCGTCCCTCCATGGCGTGGATGATATCAAATACTATCCGATTCTCCAGCCCCAACACTATGTCGAGATTTCGTAGTCCAATGTCTGCATCAACCAGGGCCACCTTTTTACCGCGGCGGGCCAGGGCGCAACCGATGTTAGCAACTGCTGTGGTCTTGCCGACACCGCCTTTACCGGAGGTGACCACCATCACCTTTCCATTCATGCAGGTTCCTCCTCAAGTTCAGGTTTCCATCCGGAATAGGCTTCAATTACAATGCGTCCATCCTTAATCCTTGCAACCTCAGGGCCACTTGGCGTTTTATGTTCATCATCAGGTGAACGGGCAATAAGATCAGCGATTCTAAGCTGTGTAGGCATGAATTTCAAAGCAACGACCACAGCTCTCCTGTTATCAGGTGTTCCTGCGTGAGCGACTCCGCGCAGAGAGCCAACGATTATGATATTCCCCCCTGCTACCACTTCAGCTCCGGGGTTCACATCTCCCAGCAATACTACATTGCCGGAATGGGCAACACGCTGGCCGGATCGTAAAGTCCTCCCAACCAGCATAGCCTGTTCAGCAGGAATGTCAGGGTAGGTATGTTCTTTTCTTTCGGACTCATCTTTCCGACTCTGCCCGGCCTTACGCGCATCCTCCGCCACAGTGGAGATATTGTTTCCTATTCCTCCTGCCACCCGGGACACAGATATCCCAAATGATTCGATTATATCAATCAATTCCCTGATCTCATCTTCCATCAGAGTGAGCTCGCCTATATCGAGGATCCCTCTGGTAGCTCCTGCAAAGAATCCGTCAGTGCTCTCGAGTCTC
Organism: uncultured Clostridia bacterium; assembly: GCA_900019985.1. Lineage (GTDB taxonomy): Bacteria > Bacillota > SHA-98 > UBA4971 > UBA4971 > UBA4971. Next base: position 10,649 of record FIZM01000005.1, on the reverse strand, counting down.
TGTAGGAGCTTACCTTTGAGTCTCACAAAGTCCTCGTCATGGGGGAGAATTATCCAGATACCCTGGCCTGTCCCTTTGAAAACTACGTCTTCAGTCTTCATAGCTCTATAAGTACTCCTCTAGAATCGAGGGCATGTCAGGGCATGTCCTCGTTTTACTTATGGTGATTTCACCGAGGGCAACCGGAATTCCTGCTTACTCCGATTCCTCATAGGAAATTCCGAAATACTCTTCAAGCACTTGCCTTGCAACAGGCGCAGCATGCTGAGCACCGCTGGACGCATGCTCTATCATTACCAGGACGACTATTTCAGGTTCTTTTGCAGGAGCATAGCATGCAAACCAGGCATGGCTCGGACCCTGGGGGTTCTGGGCAGTCCCTGTCTTCCCTGCCACTTCCAGGGGGAATCCCTCAAATGCGCCTCGAGCTGTACCTTTGGTGGTCACACTGACAAGGCCTTCCTCAAGGATTTCCCATGAACGTTCGGATATGGGGATTTTCCTGACTACAGTGGATTGGAATACCTCGACAGGCCTCCCATCGGGATCAAGGACGTACTTTACTATCGTGGGCCTGCGCAGGGTTCCTCTTGAGGCGATGGCTGAATACACATTTGCCAGCTGCAGCGGGGTGACGAGCAAAGCACCTTGTCCAATGGCCACGTCCAGAGTTTCCGTGGCATACCATGTCCGGTCGTACCCCTCAAAATTCCTCACCTTCCACTCTCTGTCAGGGACTAAGCCTGCTTGATCCTTGGGAAACATCACTATCCCCGTAGATGCCCCAAGGCCGAACATCCTTGCAGTCTCAGCCAAATCATCGATTCCTACACGTCTCCCAAGCTCGTAGAATACGATGTTGCACGATTCGCTTATTCCGTTTATGATGTCAAGACTGCCATGGCCTCTGCCATACTCAACAGTCCAACATGCTTTGCCTGAGGCTGAGTCTCTGCCTGAACAGAAGAATCTTGTGGCAAGGTCTATCTTTCCGAGTTCAAGAGCGGACAATGCAGTTATGACCTTAAACGTAGAACCCGGCGGATATGTGTGGCCAATCGCCCTGTTAGGTTGCGGGCTTGGAGATGATTCCAGGAACTCCAGGTCTTTTGAAGTCAGTTCTCCTACGAACATATTAGGATCATATGAAGGCTTGCTTGCCATAGCGAGGATTTCGCCGGTGCCCGGATCCAGTGCAATTACCACCCCGGCCTTGGCACGGCTTGTATCCTTAGACTTGGAAAGCTCCTCAAGCTTAGCTTCAAGAGCCTTCTCAGCTGCCATTTGGAGCTTGCTGTCAATAGTCAACATAACATCGTGGCCAGGCACCGGAGAGACACTGCCCAGGACTCGGATGGGTTGAGATAAGCTGTTGACCTCAACTTGCTCGCCGCCGTCCGTTCCCCTGAGGTATGACTCGAATGCCTTCTCAATCCCTACCTTACCTATCTGGTCCCCCAGCTTGTAACCTTCGTCTCTGAAGGCCTTCAGCTCGTCTGCATCGATCTCCCTTGTGTACCCTATGACATGACTTGCAATATCACCCAGAGTGTAGTTTCTACAAGGGATCTCTTCAATGATGACACCTGGAAACTCTGTTCTGCGTTCACCGATAGCGACAACTGCGTCTGGACTTACGTCTTGCTTAATCCTGATAGGTTCGAAGGGGCGCCTTGGAGAGGAAAGCTTCTGCTCTATAGATTCAGGAGTCATCTCTAAGACCTGGCTCAGCCAGGCGATGGTCCCTTCCCTGTCCCTAACGTCTTGAGGGACAACAGATACGCAAAATGCCAGCCTGTTTGAGGCAAGGGGAATGCCGCTTCTATCCAGTATTTTCCCTCTCGGCGCTGTTACAGGAATCACCCGAACCCGGTTTCCCAAGGATAATGCTTCATATACACTACCTTTGACGATCTGCAAATACCACAGCCTGGAAGCCAAGACGAAAACCACTGCTATAACGATACATCCCATATATTTGAGTCTTTTTTGAGCAGGCGACAAAGATAGCATGTTCTCCCCCAGCGCTCAAAAGATAATATCTATCTTGCCAATCAGGGTTGTAAAGACCTCCGGCGCTCCAAAACAGAGCTGACAAAGGCATCCAGAGTAGAGATTATACGCATAACAATAGGTGACAGGAGAGCTGAATATACTGCCTGAAACACCACTGTACTTAGAGCCATTCGGTACGATTCAAAAGGCACACCGAAGGAAGCCAGCAGGAATACTTGCAGGATGCCTCCGGCAACTGCAGCGCCGAATACAAGGATCACGGGGACAAGCACCCATTCTTGAAAGACTTTCTGATAAGCCATACCTGCCAAACATGCGACTACCCCGCGAACAAGGACGAATAAGCCAAGAAACTGGCCGGATGATACATCCTCCAGAACACCTCCGACAAGTGCTACAAAAAGACCCATCTCCCTGCCGCTCAACATACTTACAAGGGTAACAAGGCTTCCTACAATGTCAGGGCCGATGCCACCGATGGAAATATAGGGTATGGCAGTAGTCTCAAGAACTACTACCAATACCGTTAAAATGCCTAAGGCCCAATATCTCATTGTTCACGGGCCTCCTCCAAAGGCATCTCCACATCTAATAGAGACGGTTCCAAAATAATAAGGGCTTCCTCCAATCGGGCGAAATCCGCGGCAGGCTTGAGACGGGCAGCGGATCCTACCCCGTACTTACCGGGAATAAGCTCAACAATCTCACCGATAATAAGGCCCTTCGGATAAATCCCGCCCAACCCGGAAGACAGAACCTTGTCACCGACTGTAAGATCAGACTCTGTTGTCAAACACTTAACAATACACATACCGGGAGTTCCGGGGTCGCCTTCAACAAGAACCAATGCGCGGTTCCGCTGGATGATACCGCCTACAGCAGAGCGAGGGTCAATAATCAGAAGAGCGCTTGCAGTGTTTCCAGACGTTGCAACTATGCGTCCGAGCAGGCCTTCGTAAGATACGACAGCCATGTCTTTCAGGACACCGTCGCTTGTCCCCTTGTTTAAAGTTATTGTATTCAGCCAGTTCCCCGGGTCTCTGGCAATAACCTCTGCAGCCAGTGTTTTATGAGGTATCCTCTCTTGAAAGCCCAGAAGCGCCCTGAGCCGGATGTTTTCAAGCCTGTATTCTTCAAGGTATACGTTTTCAGCTGTAAGAGAAGCTATTTCCCGCCTCAGGAGACGGTTTTCAGATACTGCAGACCTCACGTCCGCTATATCCCTGCCTACTCTGTCCACCCAGTTGACAACACGGAATAAGCCTGTCTGTACAGGGGCCAACATTTCGCGAATGACATACTCGAGCGGTGTCAGACGATCCCGTTCGCCTGAAGTTATGTAGATGATAGCTATCAAAGCCAGCGCTGCCAGCGCCAGAAGTACCAGGTAAGGCCTTTGCTTTGATTCATGTTCCACAAACACGCCACCCCTGCACAGCTGTTTTCGTTACCCCACCTTCGAAGAGCTGGTAAGAAGCCGTTTGAACCTTCGAAAATCGTCAAGTGCCATGCCTGCACCCCGCACAACACAGGTAAGAGGATCATCGGCTCGGAGCACAGGTATTCCCGTTACTTCTTGAAGTACCGAATCAAGGCCTTCGATGAGACACCCGCCACCTGACAACATTATACCTTTGTCAATTATATCAGCTGCAAGTTCAGGCGGGGTCTTTTCCAGAGTCTGCTTTATCGCTTCGATTATCTCGGTAAGCGTATCTCTCAGCGCCTCCTCGATTTCACCGGAAGAGACTTGTACAACTTTTGGGAGGCCTGTAACCATATCTCTTCCTTTGACCTCCATTGCTTTTTCAGGATTGCTGGATGCGGCTGCACCTATAGTCTTTTTCACGTTTTCCGCAGTTTTCGAACCGATGATGACATTATGAGTCCTTCTTACATACTGCATTATTGCATCATCCATCTTGTCACCGGCAACCCTGATGGACCTTGATACCACTATGCCTCCAAGTGAAATCACGGCTATTTCCGTTGTCCCTCCGCCTATGTCCACAATCATGTTGCCGGAAGGCAAGAATACAGGCAGCCCTGCTCCGATTGCGGCAGCAAGAGGCTCTTCTATGACGTACGCCTCCCTTGCCCCTGCCTGCAGTGCAGCATCGACTACCGCCCTTTTCTCAACTTCAGTAACACCTGAAGGCACTCCAATGATCATTCTCGGCCGTACGAGGCCTCTTCCATTATGAGCTTTGACGACAAAGTGGCGCAACATAAGTTCAGTCGTGTCAAAGTCAGCTATTACACCGTCTCTCAGTGGCCGAATAACGTTTATGTTGCCCGGTGTCTTTCCCACCATTCGATTAGCCTCTTCTCCAGCCTGAAGCAACCTTCCTGTATCCTTTTCACGGGCGACGACAGAAGGCTCGGTAAGTACGACACCTGCGCCCTTTATGTAAACAAGTGAATTAGCGGTTCCCAGGTCCACAGCTAGATCCCGGGAAAACAGTGCAAGAATCGGGTCAAGAAACATGCTTTTTCCCCCTTCATTCTGTATCAAGCTTCAGGCTGACAGGGCCGATACGCTCCTTCGACTTCCAGTCTGCTGAGACTGCCGCCTTGTGACCGAACTGCCCTATATCCATCAAACCAAGCTCTTTCAAACTCCGGTATCTGTTGTCTCCGACAATTATGTGGTCAAGCACCTCAATACCGAGGATCATTCCGCAGCTCACAAGCCGCCGTGTGATTGCGATATCAGCATCGCTGGGCGTAGGGTCGCCGCTGGGATGGTTGTGAACAAGAATGACCCGAGCGCAATTCCGTTTCACACATTCCCTAAAGACCTCCCTGGGATGGGCAAGGGAACTGTCGAGAGAACCGATGGAAACGGTAACTAAGTCTTCCACTTTATTCTTCGCATTTAAGATTACCAGTTTAAAGTGTTCCCTGTCCAGGTAGCGCATTTCTCCAATCATCAGCTGCGCCACATCACGGGGGCCGTTTATCTGAACGAGGTCTTCCGGCTCAAGCATGAAAGCCCTTTTACCGAGTTCTATTGCCGCTTTAATCTGGACTGCTTTTGCAAGGCCAATTCCTTTTTCATTGGCCAGATCCTGAGCGGATGCGGCAGCTATACCGCGGATACCGCCGAACTTATGTAAGACGGAAGTGGCGAGGGATAAAGCAGATTGACCACGAACTCCCGTGCGCAAAATGATGGATATCAGTTCCGCGGAAGAAAGGGCAGCGGGACCTGCGCGGAGAAGGCGCTCTCTCGGCCTTTCATGGAGAGGCATCTGTTTGATGGTGGAACATTCCCTCCCGTTAGATGCTCCCGGCAAGCCTCGTCACCTCCGGAATAGTTCATCGTAAATATTAATCCCAATATCATAGAATATATTTACCAGTCGTGGCAAAGGAAGGCCTACTACATTAAAGTAACAACCTTCTATCCTTTCTACAAAGACCCCTCCTCTCCCTTGTATGGCGTACGCACCCGCTTTACCCAGCGGCTCTCCGCTTTTGACATAGGCTTTGATAGCATCGTCGGAGAGTTCTCTCATTTTCACTCCGGTGATCTCATGAGATGACGAGGCGGCGCCTGTATATGTATCTAACACAGTTACACCGGTTACGACATGGTGCCAATGGCCTGATAAGGAAGACAACATTTCAAAGGCTTCGCTTTCATCCTCCGGCTTCCCCAGGATCTCGTCGCCCAGGACAACAACGGTATCAGCTGCTATTATCACTTTGTCAATTAAAGATCGGGCTGTATGTTTCGCTTTTGCCTGAGAAAGCATAACTACCTTGTCAATAGGGCCTTTGGAATCAATATCATCTTCCCGGATTTTACTGGGCAATACTTCGAATCTGAGGCCGATCTGTCTCAGCAAGTCAGCTCGGGCAGGTGAAGCAGAGGCCAACACAAATCCAGGCGCCCTCCGGCCTGTTCCATGGAGATCCATTACAACTGCCTCCTGCAAGTCGTCACAGTAAACATAATGTGCACCTTTGTAACCGCGGTATTAGTTAATCAGCTTTTTCTTGTATTCTAAGTGCCTAAGCCTACCGCTGATTGAAACGCAGACAACTACTGGTTTGCGCCGGGAAATCCATTGGAAAACACTATATTCCCATTGGCATCTACTATCATAGCAGAGACACCGTCCAGCGTTTCAACGAATCTCATTCCTTCATCAGGCCCCAACACAAACACAGCTGTAGACAGCATATCCGCATGCAATGGGCTCTCTGTCACCACAGTTACAGAAGAGACGGACTCAACAGGCATCCCTGTTTCAGGATTCAGAATGTGGTGGTACCTCTTCCCATCGTGAATGAAAAACCTCTCGTAATCACCTGAAGTGGCTACCGCCGCATCGACCAAGTGTATTGTTGGGCCTATTGTAGCCTCCGGCCCTTCACCCCTGGGGTCCCGAATACCGATTCTCCACGGATTACCCTCAGCACGCGAACCAACTGCGACAATGTTCCCACCTGCATCAATCAGTGCATGTCGAATCCCGTATTCCCTGAGAACACGCGCCCCTTGTTGTGCTGCATATCCTTTAGCGATTCCACCGAGGTCTATGGACATTCCTTCTTTAGGCAACCTAACTGTCATATTCTCTGGGTCGAGCTCTATAAGTTCCCATCCTACTAGAGGCTTGGCCTGCTCAATCTCTTCCGGGCCGGGGATTGTCGGACCGGAAGAGTTAAACTCCCACAAATCCATGAGCGGGCCTATGGTGATATCAAACGCCCCATTGGTAAGCCGTGCACACTGAACCGCCTCCTCAATGACATGAAACGTCTCGCTTGCAACTTTGACAGGAGGGCCTCCTGCAGACCGGTTTATTAAAGAGACGTCACTTGTTGGAACATACCTGCTCATAAGAGATTCAATTCTTCGCATCTCACCAAGTGCAGCCTCAATCGCCTCGTCTGCATTGTCGCCCACTGCTCGGATTGAAACAAAGGTGTCCATGAGAAACTCCGTTTGCCAACCGGTTTCCGTAACTCCCTCAGGATTGATCCCTTCTCCATTGGGGTCCTGCAACTTCAGGAAAGGCTTTCGGAGTGCTGATTTCAAGTCATCGGGTCCGAAATGCATTACTGCGTATCCGGCTAACAGAATAACCAAGATTGCGACGATTCCCAGGAACAAGCGCCTACGTACTATCCTGGTCCGTCTATGCCTCGTACCATACTCCCACTTCAACTACAAATCTCCCCCTCAACACCTCACAAATTCAGTGTATCACGTCTCATATACACTGACAAGCTGGCATTTTGGGCTAACTCCAAGTTCCGTCACACTAAATGAGGATTATGTTTAGGTTCCGATATGTTGGTAATGCTAATCATAAACGTCCCCGAAGGGTGGTGGGTCTTGTGGCAAAGAAGAAAAAGTCTAAACCTCGTCAGAAGTCGTCGCGGGAAATGGAAAGGCTGAAGTATGAAACTGCGGAGGAGCTTGGATTAAGTAGCGATTTAAGTAATCCTGATGAACTTACAGTGAGGGAAGCAGGCAAAGTCGGAGGAGCCATGGTAAAGAAACTGGTGAAGAAGGGCAAACAAGCTATGGCGAAGGAGCGCTCAAAAAAGCCCGAACACAACCTTTAGCACATAAGCTGCATTGAGATCCGGCAGGATTACCGTTGTTAACACTCTAAGAAGGCGCCCGCAAGAAGGGCGCCTTGAACTGTAATGTGCAGTCGCCGGTGTTGCACTCGGAGACGGCGCCTCTAGCGGAGGCGCCTTGAACACAATCGGGCCCGCAAGCATGTGGCCCGATTTTGACACTCCTCGTTGCAATCACCGGCGACCGTGCACTATATATACGTACGCTTTCTACGACTTACGGTTAGTTGTAGCAGTTCGACATCAGCACGCGCTCTTGGCGACGATAGGGACACTGTCCCGCATTACGATGCATTTCGTCGGACACTTCTCAACGCAGATACCGCATGCGTCGCATTTCTCCGGGTCAATGACAGCAAGATTATCCTCCATGGTAATAGCCTGTTGCGGACATGCTTTGACGCATATTCCGCATCCGATACACCCGATCTTACATGTCTTTCTTACCTCAGCACCTCTGGCTCTTGAGGTACACAGGACTGTAACTTGCTGCGATATAGGCACAAGCTGAATTATTCCCCTTGGGCATGCAGCAACGCATAAGCCACATGACGTGCACTTGGCCTCATCGACAACAGGCAGACCGTCAGGCCCCATATGAATCGCGTCAAACATGCACGCATCAACACAGGATCCTAAACCAAGACACCCGTACACGCATGATTTGCCACCGCCTGCGAGCCTGTGCGCAGCTTTACAGCTGCGAAGTCCGTCGTAAACGTATCTGGGCGGACACTTGTCGTCAGCACCCTGGCAAAAGACCCTGGCAACCTTCTTCTCTGTATCGGCACCGGATTCAACACCCATGAGAGCAGCAATCCGGGCTGCACATTCACTATCCATAACAGGACACGCGTTGATACTTGCATCTCCTGCCACTATTGCAGCAGCACACCCGGAACACCCTGGGAACCCGCAAGCTCCGCAGTTAGCGCCCGGTAAGAGCTGAGCTATTTCATCCTCTCTCGGATCCCGCTCCACATGAAACTTCTGCGAGGCTAACGCGAGAATGCCCCCGAATAAAGCTCCGCTTAACCCGAGAACCAGTACTGCCTTTATCACTGCCATCTAATATCACCTCTCATCGCAGCCTACATCACTCCGAACAAGGCCTCTAGCCTGAAACCGGCAAAACCCAAGAATGCCATTGACATGAGTCCGGCAGTTATCAGCGCTATAGGGAAACCCTTCAGAGATTCCGGAATCTCGCTGAGTTCCATTCTCTCGCGAATCGCGGCAAACAGCAATATTGCCACCGCAAATCCTGATGCACCTGCTACGCCGTTGACAGCGGCTTCCAACAGGTTATAGTTCTCTGTTACGTTCAAGAGAGTAACACCGAGTACTGCACAGTTTGTTGTAATCAACGGAAGATAGATGCCCAGAGCTTGATAAAGCGGTGGACTCGTCTTCTGTATTACCATCTCCACAAGTTGCACCAAGGTCGCGATAATAAGGATAAAACATATCGTCTGAAGGTATTCAAGCCCCAGAGGGATAAGGAACATATGCTGGAAGAACCATGTGACTACTGAGGCAAGGGCCATAACGAAAATCACCGCCGCGCTCATTCCTGCGGCAGTCTCAACTCGTTGGGAAATCCCGATAAACGGACAGATCCCCAAGAATCTTGATAGGATGAAGTTATTCAGGAGAACCCCGCCAAAGAATATGACAAGTAATTTCCCCATATGTTATCCCTCCTGTGCCCTCTTCTTGTTTCTGTTCGCGACCCAGTTTAACAAGCCTATCAAAAGGCCAAGTGTGATAAATCCACCCGGCGGAAGGATTGCCATGACTGCAGCCAGGCTCTGGTCAAAAATGCGGAACCCCGCAAACCCAAAGTCAGAGAATGCCAGAATAGTCCCTGTGCCCAGCAATTCCCTTATCGCGCTCAATGCAGAAAGAGCTAAAGTGAACCCAAGCCCCATGCCAAGGCCGTCAGCCAATGAATCCATTACTCCGTGTTGGAAAGCAAAAGCCTCCGCTCTTGCGAAAATGATACAGTTGACAACTATTAGCGGAATGAATATTCCCAGGACCTCATGAAGACCGGGTACGAATGCCGCCATGATTAAGTCCACTGTCGTTACGAATGTGGCAATAACCACGATAAAAATGGGGATTCGAATCTTCTCAGGCGTAACCCTCCTGAGAGCAGATATAATTACATTCGAACCTACCAGAACAAACGTAGCGGCAAGGCCCATACCTATCGCGTTAGAAACCGCCAGGCTCGTGGCCAAAGTCGGACACATGCCGAGAAGCAGCCTGAAAGTAGGATTCTCCTTAATAATTCCTTTGGTGAATTCAGACTTAAAGCTCATTTCCCAGTGCCCCCTTGTCACTTAACAACCTCAAGCATTCGAAGAACCAGGTTCCTGTATTTACTACTCATGAGATGTGGCACCTGTAACTGCATCCGTAGGCTCTTCCTCATCGGTTACAGCTTCACTCTCTCCGAGCACTTCATCCTCTCCGCTTTCTACTGCCTCTGAAGAGCCTGCGGCGCTTGTGACCGCATCGGTCTCGTCTTCAATTCCGTTTAAGGCCTCAAATACTTCGAGGGCCTGATTCACAGCATTTGCTACTGCCCTCGAGGAGACCGTGGCTCCTGTAACCGAGTCGATCTGTCCTCCGTCTTTCTCAACCCCTACGTGTGTTCCTGCTGAGACTCCCACGAACCTCTCTAGAAAATCGCTGCCTGTAATCTGTGAGCCCAGTCCCGGTGTTTCAGAATGCCGAATTATGGAAACACCTCGGACATTGCCATCAGAAGACACACCTACTGCGGTCTCAATAACACCGCCATATCCTGATGGGAGACAGATAAACACAAAGCCTCTCTGTTCGTCTTGCGAATAACCTATATACATCCTGTCTACTATGGCAAGAAACGGTTTCCCTTGGGCAGAGGTTTCAGCCTTAACCTGTAAAAGGACCTCTGTTGCATCTTTGAACTCGTCAGCTTCAGGTAGCACATGCTTCAATGCCTGTTGTACGCGCGCTGCTGTCTGTGCTGCAATGCG
>FIZM01000004.1 GCA_900019985.1 uncultured Clostridia bacterium | reverse complement strand
TGTCTCGTGAGCTAATCAGTCAAAGCGGAAGCTTTCTTGGGTACGGAACGGCTTGTGAGACGAGCCATTAAACGTGATTTGACTACTCATCGACTTTTGATCTGCTTTTTCCATAAGACATTTAGGGCGATCTGAAGCGTTGTGGAAGATTAATCGGTTCTCATGATGAGCCAATGTGGGCCGTTTGAGAATCCCTAGGCCACGTACTGGCTCTTACTCTGGGCCGGCTAAGCAGACCTTTGAGCAAGTGGCCCGAACTTTGCGTGCGTTTCCCTGCGGTTCCATGGTTACTTGCTGTTTACCGACTATCCGCTCGAGGCATACTAACTAAAGCATGTGTAACCAGGCAGTATGGTGCCAACATAAACTGGGTACGGCGATCGGGTACAGGCATTGGGTACGGAGATGTGGTACGAGCATTGGGTAGAGAGAGCCGGTACGAGCATTCGGTGCGAAGATCCGGTACGGAGATGAGGTTCAGAGATCTCAGACACAAGCATCTTAACAAGTGAAAGTTGGGTTTAGATGTCTCACAAATAGATATCGGATAGGGTAGCGGTGAATGCAAGATTGGACTTGGCTGAAAGGAGGTTCAGGTTTGAATCTTACGAGATGGGATCCCTTTGATGACTTGGTGGGAATCCGAGAGACAATGAACAGGATTTTTGATGAAACCTTTGCCAAACGAGGAATAGCTAGGTTGGGGAGCGGACGCACCTGGTGCCCGTCTGTAGACATGTATGAAACTGAAGACAATGTAGTAGTGAGGGCCGATTTGCCGGGTGTGAATCAGAAGGACGTAGAGCTCACCCTCACTGACAACGCCCTTACCATCAGAGGCGAATCGAAATACGAGAAAGAGATCGAAGATAAAAACGTATACCGCCGCGAACGAGCCTACGGCCACTTTGCGCGGACACTTCCTATCACAACAAAGATAAAACCTGATCAAGCACGTGCCGAGTTCAAAAACGGGGTGCTGGAGGTTATCATTCCCAAGGCACCGGAAGCCAAGGGAAAAACCTACAGGTTGGACATTCATTGAAGTATCGAAATCCGAAGGCTTCCAGGGCGGGTTCCGGAGTGGCTTCCGGAGTCTAAGACTTGTCACGTGTCCGGTGGAGCGTATGCTATCGAGGGATCGTTCCACCGGACTCCGATTATTCAACTTATTGTTTAACTCCGGACTCCGGTATCACGGCGTCGGATTCACTCAACAACATCCCCACAGCCTTGCAGGAACTTTTCTCCTACTGCGGAAAACTTATTACTGCAAAGACTTCAAGGCCTCAGGTTCTTTCTTTGGGGTTTAAGGAGGGTGAGAACGTTGACCACAGATCTGTTTGAGGTTATCGAAAAACGGCGCAGCGAGCGTCACTTTAAACCGGATCCTGTATCAGGCGATGCGATAAAGCGCATTCTGGAGTGCGGGCTGAGAGCTCCGACCGCAGGTAATATCCAGCCATGGCAGTTCATTGTAGTAAAGCGTCCTGAACTCAAGGAGGATTTGGCAAGAGCTGCATTCGGCCAAAGATTCGTGTCGGACGCTCCTGTCGTGATAGTAGTTGCTGCAGACCCGCAAAGGAGTGCCCGGACATACGGCACCCGAGGTGCGGAGCTCTACTCAATACAAGACACTGCCGCTGCGGTTCAGAACATGCTCCTTGCAGTGGTCGCTCTTGGACTCGGTGCATGCTGGGTAGGTGCTTTTGATGAAAAGGCTGCCGCTCGAGTATTGGAACTTCCGGCTCACCTCCGTCCTGTCGCCATGATTCCAATAGGGTATACAAAGGAGCGTCCGATGCCTCGACGCCCGCGTTCGGATCGGCCTTGGGAAGAGACTGTAGTAGTGCTTGAGTAAACCGGCTTTTCCAGGCTTTAGGACAGATTTACCAAGAGAAGGCCCTTGAGAAAAAAGGTATGCGGATATGGGTCGCCTTTATGAGTAGATACAGTTGAGGTGGCATACTGCAGTATGCCACCTTAACGATACTAACCAAGCATTCTCTTCTGGTTGGAGCTGTTTAGTCTTAGATTTAGCTTTAGATTTCGTATTGGGTTTAGTAATGGGTTTAGTATTGGGTTTAGTATTGGTAGACAGCCGTCCGTTCGTTTGCTGCTCGGTTTACCTCACCAGGATCGAGGGACGGGTGAACTCTATTCCTTCGACTTCCATTTGCATGACAGGGAAGATTACAGGCTTTGATACCATCAGCGGCCCACTCCTCGTTGCGATGAAGACGTCTTCAGACTTGGTTCCCGTGATAGAGGGGTTCCAGCAAAAGGCCTGGTTTTCTTGGACACGCTGAGTTGTGGATTCGTTTACTTTGATGTCGCGAGCAGAGTATCCTGTTGCTCCTCCCTGATGATGTAGCTTCCATTCATCTGGATATCCCAATTCCTCATACCGCTTCAACCCGGCCATGAAGGGGATATTCATCTCCTTGCCGACTTCGGTCTTGGCAATCATGAGGCATTCTATTTCAACATTATCTCGGTATTGACGTGCGAACTCGTGAGAGAGCGGGCCAAAGTAGAGAAAACGGGTGATGGATGCAATCAATCCTCTGTACCTTGCGTTCACACTGAGCATCAAACATTTTTCCACGCGCTTCATGGTTGGGATGGGATGGCGATAGAGCCTTATCCGCTCATCTGCCGCTATTATGAAGCCGGTAGGATCTATGCGGTTTTTCCACAGTTCTTCACTGAGCCTGCCAACTATTTCAGCTTCACTGTCTCCCGGCTTAACTTCATAGAGTACCTTCTCCATAGCGTACGATGCTCTGGCTCCTAAGAAGAGGTATCGTTCAATCTCCGCTTCGGTCAATGAATATCTCAGTTCTTTGATATCAGGCTCAACATATTTGAAGCCGTCCAGCTGAACGTCACAACCTACAGGGGCATCGCCCACCACTTCTTTTACGAGGTTTGCTTCTTTATCCTCGAACCACTCGTGAGTCAACAGCTTAAACCCTAATTCCTTAAGGCCTTCTTCATCCATCATTCTCTCGGCTTCAATTCGATTTGCAATGACATACAGGTCTGTTTCTGTGACGAGGATGGATGTCATCCCCATTTCTGTGGCAAAGCCTACCATGTTCAAGCCTCCGGCAGTAAGCCAAGAGAAGTTCGGCTGTTTCTTTAACAGAAGACCTGATAATTCATGCTGCTTGAGAAGATCTCTAACCCGTTCCAGCTTAATCTGTAGTTCTTCATTTCTGTCCAAACCAATCACCTCGCGCAACGTGTTGCTTGTTCAGGGTGCTACGTGCAAGATGCTGACATGCTGTTTCTGTTTGAACAATCTCCAAGACGGACCTTACCTGCGGAAACAGTGCTACGCATTGGCACGTTTGCTCTCGAAGGGCTGACTATCACCTGATAGAGCTGTGAAAAGCCCAAAAAACGCAGAAAAAAGAGCTATGTGATGCGGACAAAATTAAACGTTTAGCGAAACGGTCGCTAAACGTTTAATTCAATAAGTCTTTTCCGTTTCCTTCCTCTAGGAGGCGATCAGCTAGGAATCCCGGTAAGTCTCAAAGTAATGAGTGCCCGGATTTAGTAAGCCGGCATCAGGACTCCTGTCTGACTGTGGGTCTAAGCATATCCAGGATTCCCAAGACGATATGGGCAATACCGAAACCCAGTATTCCGGCACCGAGTTCACCGGGCCTTGACATTTGGCCTATGATAGACACTACTACGCCCAATCCAACCACAACCCAGCTGGTGGTCTTTGGTTCCATATTCATTCCTCCAAGTCTATTGGGATTCTAACAATAGAATTCCCTTCCGACTTGGAAAATATTAACGCCGTTTTTCGTGCCGGCAGGCCTTTGCCAAGAATCTACAGGCTTACTTGTGACCGGCCGCTTCATCTGAAGGAGGTGCAGAAGCCAGCTCTCTTGCCAACCTTTTCCCAGTAGGAGTGACAGCAAGCCCGCCGAGTGCAGTCTCCCGCAGCGACGCAGGCATATCACGGCCTACAATCCCCATGGTTTCGATGACTTCATCTGCCGGGATGACACTTTCGATCCCGGCAAGTGCCATGTCAGCTGCAGCCAGCGCCACTGAGACACTTATGGCGTTACGTTTGATGCAAGGCACTTCAACCAATCCTGCTACAGGATCGCATACAAGGCCTAGCAGCCCCTTAAAAGCAAATGCCACTGCATTAGCGCACTGGTGCGGTGATCCATGGGCAAGCTGTGTAGCGGCTGCGGCAGCCATCGCAGCTCCGGTCCCGCATTCCGCCTGACACCCTGCTGCTGCCCCTGCCAATGTGCTGCTCCTTGCTACCACTGCACCTACTGCACCTGCCGCAAAGAGGGCTTCCAAAAGGGCATCATCATCTGAACCCAATCTCTTTCCGACTGACAGCAGCACGCCTGGCAAGATGCCGCATGACCCTCCTGTAGGAGCTGCTACAATCAGTCCCATAGCTGCATTTACCTCTGCAACAGCAAGAGCATAAGCCATTGCGGTATTGAGAGGCTCATTTGAGATTAGCAGGCCTTTTGATTGAGCTTTCGTCATTTTGACGGCATCCTCGCCTGTGAGCCCGCTCCTTGAACGAACCCCTTGAAGGCCTGCAGCCACCGATTGGCGCATGACTTCAAGACGTTTTCTCATCTTCTCATTGAGCTCGTCCACGGAAAGCCCGCTTTCTCTGGCTTCAACCTCCCGAGCCAGTGCACCGATTGTCATGCCACGAGACGATGCTTCTTCAACCAGCTTAGCCATGGTTACTATTGCCATAAACTATACACCCTCTTCCATCGATATGGGAGGTAAGACCATTACCGTATCCATGCTGGGGATCCTCGAGATTTCGGCTATTGATCTCTCGGGAGCGGGATGGTCAAGCTCAATAATGGCAAGGGCTCTGGAATACCTGGCTTTGCGGGACACTCGCATTGCCGCTATGTTCACATTTTCCGCTGCAAGCAGTAATGTAATCCTCGCTATGATGCCGGGTTGGTCTTGATAAGATACGACAAGCGCGTGGTTATCGCCGGTGAAGTCCACGGAGAATTCATCGATCTCAGTTATTAAGATACTGCCCCCGCCTATGGATGCCCCGGTAATAGACTTTTTTGTGCCGTCAGGCGCAACCAGTTCCATCAGGGCAGAATTCGGATGGACATCGCCCAGATCTCCCGTATGAAAAGTGACTCTAAGTCCTTGTTGTTCCGCGATTTGAAGCGAGTCCGGGATCCGTTCATCATCCGGACTCATACCTAAAAGGCCTGCCACAAGTGCAACATCTGTGCCGTGTCCTCTGTATGTTTCTGCAAACGAGCCGTGCAGGGTTATATCGGCGCGAGATACTTGTCCACCTAGAATGGCACGAGCTGCAAGACCGAGACGAACTGCACCTGCGGTATGTGATGATGAAGGGCCAATCATGATGGGGCCGATCGCGTCAAAAACACTCATAAGTCTACCCCTCCCCCTGCAGACATTTACCAGGCTTATAGCCGGCTCACGCGTCAATTATATCATTTAGCATCTTGCCGGGCTACGGGATGAAAGCCGCGATGAAATCATGCGGGAGTTAAGGGGCTAACTGCACAAGCGAATGACGCGCATGGCCTCAAGTGTCGTATGTACGTCGAAATCCGGTCCGTCTTCGCTTTCCCATCGACCGTCCGCGCACTGTTGGTTTCGTATCCTGGTCACCGCTTCTTCGATCAGAGGATGGTCCTTGCTTAATCCTGAAAGAAGCAACGTAAGGCACATCCATGCGAGGTTGCTGGCAGAAAGATCGTTTAAGCGATGGCTAAGGTATCGCATAGCGGGTTCTGCCGCAGCAGTGTGGTTGTTAACCTGCCAGAGAGCTGTGGCTAGCCAATGTGTGTGGAGAAACGACGGCAACCTACCGTCGGGATAGAGATGCAGTTGGAGATACTGTGAAGCCTTCAACGCCTCTTCGGCGCCTGGTTCGAAGTACGCAACCCACCAGCCGCAGTTTGCCGTCAAGTATAAGCGTGAGGACAAATCACCTGGCCTAGCCCAAACGGGCGCCAAATGGCCTACACNNNTCCAATGGGCACTCCATCCGCCGTCAACCTGTTGGCCTTCTGCGAGGGCTGCTATAGCATAAGATGTGGGCTTAGTTCCGTAGAGCAGATACTGTAGCCGGGCTTTCTCAGGCTCACTTCCGTTTGACTTTATGAATTCAATGGCCAAGTCTTCGGTCAAGTCCCGAATTCACCTCTGTAAACCCCTTCCTCAATGTCTCGCTCGCCTCTTGGAATCGCCTTATTCATGGCCTTTTCTATCAGGAGTCTTGTTAACAATACAATAGATGTCGGAATCATTTCTACAATTAACCTCAATATCCTTTTTTCTTTGACTGACAGATAAGCATCTAAGGTCAGGCGCTTCTGCCTGACCCATCAACTGAACCATAAACCGCCTCTAAGATGTAACGAGCCTTCCACTTATCCCTGTAGCCATAGGAACGTGTGAGACAAGCTTTTGTGGGCATCCTTCAAAACTTTGCTCAGTTAAAGCTGGG
>FIZM01000003.1 GCA_900019985.1 uncultured Clostridia bacterium | reverse complement strand
AAGTACCATCTTTAAATGCTTGCCGTCTGCCCCAACCCCTCGATACTCCAGGAGTTCGACTCCTGTCGAAAGAAAAAGGGGTGTCGGATTGCCGAAACCGAAAGGTGCCAGCATAGCAATGCCTTTAGCCACTTCCAAGTCGATTCTGTCGAGGGTAAGCTCGAGATGGCAGAAGACCTTAGGCAAGAAATCTTCTTCACAGAGGACGCTTCGTCCAACCTCATTTATCGCTTGACGGAACCTGTCAATACCGTGTCGAGATACGGCAATACCGGCGGCATACTTATGTCCTCCGAAACCAAGAAGAGTGTCAGAGCACTGAGACAGTGCGCGATACAAATCGAATTCCGGGATACTCCTCCCGGAACCTCTCCCTTCGTCACCGTCAAGGGTTATCAAGAACGCAGGACGGTTGAACTCCTCTACAATTCTGGATGCCACGATTCCGATTACCCCGGGGTGCCACCCTTCTTTCGCCAGAACCAGGACACAGTCAACAGGCCGGCCGTCACATGTTTTCACCATGGATAAAGCCTCTTCCAGTGTCTTCATTTCCAGCCTTTGTCTTTCTGAGTTGACACTGTCCAGGAACCTTGCGATAGACATGGCTCTTTGCGGTGAATCAGTTAACAGGAGTTCTACACAAAGGGCAGGGTCGCGGATCCTACCTGCCGCATTAAGGCGCGGGGCAAGCACAAACCCTACTGTCCCTGCGGTAATCGTACGGTCCTTCAGTCCGCAGACTTCAATCAAGCATTGTAACCCGATATTCTCCGTCCGGTTAATCCTTGCCAGTCCCTGCTTGGCAAAGATCCTGTTTTCTCCGACAAGAGGAGAGACATCGGCGATTGTACCGAGGGCAACAAGGTCGAGAAAACGGTCAGATAGAACGCGGGCTTCCTTTGGACCTTTGAGCGATGTGACAAGAGCCTGGGACAACTTGTAAGCAACGCCTACACCTGCAAGATCTCGAAATGGGTACTCCTCATCATGGCGTTTAGGGTTGATGACTGCAACTGCAGGCGGGATCTTCGCTGAAGGTTCATGGTGATCTGTAACAATAACATCCATACCGAGGCTCTGCGCAAGCTGAACCTCGGAAGATGCGGTAATACCGCAATCTACCGTAATCAACAGGGATGTACAGTCTTTTGCTATGCTCGCTACCGCCTCTTGGTTTATTCCGTAGCCTTCGTCAACGCGGTCAGGTATATAATAGTCGACATTTGCACCGAGGCCCCTAAGAACGTCCACAAGAATGCATATGGACGTGATCCCGTCTACATCATAGTCTCCGTACACAACGATTCTCTCGTTTTCTTCTATCCCACGGGATATTCGCTCCACTGCCTTGTCTATATCTTTGAGAAGGTGCGGATCTTCAAGATCCGCAAGATCAGCCCTTAGAAACGCTTCGCCATCCCTTGCACTCTTGATCCCTCTTTGAACCATCAAATCCGCCACAATTGAGGGAATGCATAAAGCAGTGCTGATAGTCTTGCTTATTGCCCGAGCTTCTTCAGGCATGTCTGATAGCTTCCACACACAATCTGTCAATCTTTCATTCCTCCGGATGTTTCAATAATCGCCTTCGTTGTTGCCGTCACTTTGAGGTTCAGGAAGGATTTCCATAGCTTGAGTAGCTTCCAGCTCGATCTCAAGGGCTGATACACGCTTTCGTGCTTCCTCAAGCTCAGAAGCCGTAGCCCGGACCTCTTCACTCAGCCTTTCAACTTCCTTCTGCAGATTCGTATTGTCATCACGTGTCAGATCTAGTTCTCTTGTTGCAGACTCCAACCTGTTTCTACATGCCCTCAGCGAAAGCTTTAGCCTGATTTCTCTGACGATGGCGAACAAGCCTGCTGCCAATGCACCTGCCGCTGCAGAACCCAAGATTACCAGAGCCAGGGAAATATCTGCAAGCTGCCAGCTGAAGAACGAAATAGACACCGGCGTAGAGTTTTGGATAGCAAACATCGCCACAATAACAGCAAACGCCAACCCCACTACGGCAATGGCAAGCAATGAGATCATCTCCTAACTTGAAAGACATGAGCATGGACAAACATACGTTTTGGGGATATTCTGTAAGCGGGCTGTGAAATCCTGCCTTCAGCGATTGCTGCCTTTGGTGCTCTCTCGTCTTCCGGCTCGCACAAGGTTCACCAGAATATCCTTGTCGAATTCGTCCACTATATACAGTTTACCATGGGCCACATCGACAAGGCGAGAAAGAAAGTCCTTGTTGGGTTGGAGGCCTACACACATAAAAGCTATTTTCCTGTCGGCGATGGCTTTTGCAGCTGTAAGAGCGTCTCTCGCAGGATCAGCAGTCCAACGGTTCATAGTGGGAATGCCGTCTGTTATCAAGATAAGAAGGACATCTTTTATCCTTTTTGCTTTTATGAACTCCAGGGTATCGGCGATGCCTGCAGCAAGCGGGGTCAGGCCCTGGGGTTGAATCCTTTTCACCCCTTCTTCAATTGCCTTCTTTGACCTCGTAGACGCAATATGGATCTTGACGTCGCGCTCTTGAAACGTCAGTACACTGATTTTTACACGGCATGCCATGGTCAAGTGACGTATCAGGTATTTTGCAGCCCGAATCCGTCGCCCTACCATACTCGCACTGGCATCGATTAAGAGGCAGATTTCCGGCGGGCTCACCGGGCGGCGTCTGTATACCCGGATGTCCTCCCGCAAGAGCCTAGAGGGAGCATCTTTTTCGATTTTACGTCTTACCAGCGAAGCAACGACTGTTTCAGGGACTGCGATACTGTCACACCACTCGCCTTCCCTAAGCGGTCTTAAGGTCTTGGCAATTCTCGGAGTATCTCCCCTGGCTTTCTTACGGAACTTGCCTTCTTCATGTTGGGGAAACTTCCTGATAATCGGCATCTTCCTGATAATCCGCCTTATTGCTGCTTCGATCTCTGAAGCGTAGGAAGTTAGGATGCTCTTTACTTCCTCACCTTTAGGAGTCAGAGAAAACTTGCCCATCTCGCGTCCTATCAGCTGCCAGGAGGTAAGCCTTTCTATAACCTCGTCAAGATCACCGACATCAGAGCGGATGTCCGGAGGAATATTACCTGTACATGTAAGGCTTTCAAGGAGTTTCGCCATGTTAACCCTTCCGCCGAACTCCTCTGCCATTGATGCCACTGTATCTATGCGGGACTCCTCGTCGAGAGACTTCCAATCCCTGTCAGCCGGCTGCTTTCCTGTCTCGTTCAGGTGTGAGTCGAAGATGCTCGAGTATGGCGAAAGATCAGCTTTCCCCTTTCCTTCCAGGTGAGATATTCTCTCTACCTTGCGGATTTCAATCCCTTGGCAGGCCAGCTCTTCTTCTATGGCGCTTACAATATAGAATACGACTGCGAGACAGTTATCCGGAAACATAGCAGCCAGGTGCACGTGGTTAAAGTGGGCTTTCCGGAGCGAATACTTCCTTCCGTAATTCAGAGAGCCGCTGACTCTGCCTCCCCCGCTCCCTGTTTGGATATCAATAAGGTCCAGGAGTTCCCCGGCTGAAGGAAACAAGAATCCCCTTCCATGGTGAAACACAGGATCTCGGAAATACTCGTATACAGCGTGTTTAATGGCTTCTGCGATTCTCCTGTGGTCGACCTCGGCAATTTCATGGAAAATGTCAATGTGAAGGATCTCGTTCTTCTTTATCCTCGCGTAGAAGGCAGCTCCTGCGTCCTGGTTGATGATAATCTTCACTTCGCCGGGTTCTTCAGGATAGATAACGTGGACTCTCCTGCTGATTACAGTGGTTTCACCAATTCGGAGGCCTCGCCCCATACGGAATTCAGTCAGCATCGTTTTGACAAGACGGTGGTGGTCGTACCTTATGGAGGTCAAGTGGCGGTAGGAATTCATCTTATCTTGAGATCCTCCTCGGTAAAGAGGATCTCGCTACCTGACAGTTGAAACAGGGATCTGGCTTTTGCCGGAGGTGCGTGTATGTCTACGTCTCTGGGGTCAGCAATGCTTGTCCCGCCTCCGGCTGCATACCGCCGCCCATGCCCTGCCGATGTGCGGGATGCGGCTGTGCCCTGAGACAAACCGGCACCTTCAGTACCATAGTGCCTTTTAGACATGTCATGACGGGTCAGCCCCATGCTTTTTATCAGCCTGTCCCATAGAGACTCAGGTTTTATGCAAGCGTCATCCGTCCTTACCGGATCCTTCCCGGCACCTTCTTCAGATCTTTCTTCACCTGCCCCATCTCTTGGACTGCCTTGTTCTCTTTCTTCTCGTCTGTGTTTACCTTGTTTTGATTCATACTCATCGAGAAACTTGCCTATATTTATAAGTGTTGCCCCGTCGACACGATGGCGAAGGGTAATCCCTAGCACACTCCTAATATCATCAAGCAATACTTTGGTTCTGGAATTCATTGCAGCCCTTGCCCGCGCACCGAGAGATATGGCTTCTACAGCTCGCAGGCTTTCAATTCCAAAACCGATATACAGCTCGGCTAAGAGTGATGATAAATCGTCCGACAGCGAAATCTGCCGTAATGTATCCGCCCTCTCCAGGACAGAGGCTCCATACTTATGCGACAGCACTTCTTCTCCCCATATGTTGCCGGACAAAATCCTTTTTACCGCATCGTGATTCTGCGGCCTACCCATATTCACGACAAAATCAAACCTGTCTGACAGCTGTCTTCTTATATCTTCCAGTGCTCCGGGTTCTTCATCAGGATTGCTGGCAGCCCATACACAGCAGATGACAGGCAGTATAAATGCAGGCAAGCCTGTCTCTTCTATCTGGAGGCGCCCCGGTTTTGTTCCCATGACATCCAATAGAACGTCGGTGAGCTCAGGAGATGTATCTGCCAGCCTGTTTATTTCGTCAACGAAAATGATGCCCCTATATGCCCTGGGTATTACTCCGGGAAGAAGAGCTACTTCAGGATGATTGGGATCCACCACTCTTGCCAGGTCTATGCTGCCGACAACCGTCCCAAGTTTTGCGGCATGAGATATCTCAAGAAAGGGAATGGGAATAGACTCTGTGCCTAATGAAGATAGGTCCTCAGGGTCCATGTTGCGGTGGGCCGGACAGTGAGGGTTGGCAGGTTCGCAGTTATACAGACATCCTCTAACTCGTTCAATAGAAGGGAGAATGCTTTTCATAGCCCGGATAACTGTTGTCTTTCCTGTACCACGAAGGCCTTCCACATGAACATGAACGGGTGTGCCTGCCATGAGGGATAGAATGGACATTTCCAAGGCATCAACCAAAGATTGATTACCTTCATGTACCACGAGGTCTCGAAGTGTTTTCAATACGGGCACCTCCATAATGTAATTGCGGCATAAGTGGGCAGCCATGGATTATTATGACCTTGCCCTAATAGGCGCATACCGCAAACCGGGTGCCCTGATTTCCCAGAGATGTAATTGATTTACCGTGGGTTTTCTTCCTGTATGCCGAGTCTTCTGAGGCGGTACTGAAGGGTTTGGCGAGGTATTCCCAGGATGCGTGCGGTTTTAGATACGTTGCCTCCTGCTTTGGCATAAGCCCGGCGGATCAAAGTGTTTTCCAAATCCCTGACAGTCTCCCGGAAATCACTGCCTAATTCTTCATCCTGAATGATGTCATCAAAAGGCAGATGTGAATCCTTCTCCGGAAGTCTTGGCTTTCTTATGTGCTCAGGCAGGTGTTCAAGGAGAATCATATCTCCGTCCAGCATATGCATGGCCCCTTCGATAGCATGTTCAAGCTCGCGGACATTTCCGGGCCAGTCATAAGATAGAAATAATTTACGGACCTCGTCTGACACGCCTTTCACGTTCATCATCAATTGCCTGTTGAATTTGCTGATAAAGTGGTCTATCAAGAGGGGTATGTCTTCACGCCTTTCACTGAGGGGCGGGATCCTGAGGCAAATGACGTTAAGCCTGTAATAAAGGTCTTCTCTCAATAAGCCGGCAGCAACTGCGTGCTCAGGCGGGCGTGTCATTGCAG
This sequence comes from uncultured Clostridia bacterium, assembly GCA_900019985.1. Lineage (GTDB taxonomy): Bacteria > Bacillota > SHA-98 > UBA4971 > UBA4971 > UBA4971. The sequence continues at coordinate 40,247 of FIZM01000003.1, read as the reverse complement.
CTATAACCCTGACATTAACAACGCGCTCTTTTGTGTCGCCTACGCGCCTCAAGCGCTTCTCTGAAAGGACGCGTAGGAGTTTTCCTTGTAATCCTGAAGGCATAGAGTCGATTTCATCCAGAAAAATCGTACCTGAATCTGCCAGCTCAAACAGGCCGGGGCGGTCGCAAGCGCCTGTAAACCCGCCTTTTGTTGTTCCAAAGAGTATGCCTTCAAGCAGGCCTTCGGGCAATGCTGCGCAGTTTTGCGCAATAAACGGCCCTGTCCTTCTGGTACCTGCGTTATGGATCGCCTGTACGAACAGCTCCTTCCCTGTCCCTGTTTCGCCCTGGACAAGAACAGCAGACGCGCTGCCTGCAGCTCTTGCGGCTTTTCGTTTTAACTCGAGTATAGACTCGCTTTCACCGACTATGTCTTTAAACGTATAGTGAGCCCGGTCAGACCCGATATCACGCCTGCCTTCTTTTTTCGCAAACAACTCTGTTTGAAGATCCACAATACGCCGGGCCATCTCCTGTATCAGCGTGATATCGCGGGAAACTTCCACTGCACCGATGACTTTGTTGTCGACCACAATAGGGAGAGTTGAGTTTATTGTTGTAATGGTATCTCCTTTGTAATTCATGAAAGTCTGTTCCCTGTTTAACACAGGTTGCCCGGTCTTGAGCACTTGGAGCAAAGTGCTGGTTTCTCGGCACAGTGAAGGAAATACCTCAAGCACATGCTTACCCAGTACTTCTTCAGGCTTAAGGTTGTCGAGGTTTGCAGCTACTCTGTTGTAAAAGACTGTTACGCCGTTCCTGTCAACGACTTGGATGCCTTCATCTATGGAATCAAGGATTAAATGAAAATTGCCGACATCCATGACCATCTCCCCTTCAGGGATCGCCGCTGATGTTTAGGCGTCTTGTTTTTAGTCTTCTGGATAGGTCATGCAGTTTCCTTCAATCCTATTAAGTTTCCTCTAAGGCGAGCTCAACAAGGCTTGCAATGAGATCAGGAAACTCAATCCCTGCAGCTTTGGCTGCATCAGGAATTAAGCTGGTTCGCGTCATTCCGGGGATCGTGTTCACTTCAAGTATATATACTTGGTTCTCAGAGGTGACGATCAGGTCAGATCTGGAGATGCCTCGACAACCGAGAGCCCTGTGGGCTTTTAGTGCGGCTTCCTGGGCTGCCTTATAGGCAGATTCATCTATTTCGGCAGGAATGATATGCTCACTCATACCCGGCGTATACTTGGCTTCGTAGTCATACAGGCCTTTAACAGAGCGGATTTCGATCACCGGCAGCGCACGGAGCTCATCATTTCCCAGGACACCGACGGTAATCTCTGTGCCTGATATATACTCTTCAACCAGGACTTCATCGTCATATTCAAATGCCTTCAGAATAGCCTTTTCAAGATCTCTTGGAGACTCTACTACAGTCAATCCTATAGTTGAGCCTTGCTTATTGGGCTTTACAACCAGCGGAAGAGGGATATCCCTCTCAGCCCGGGCCACCAGGTTTTGGATACCGGCTTTACGAAGCATGCGGCTGCTAAACAAAACATCTTTAGGGCACATGAGGCCTTCGAGACGAAACAATTGCTTTGATATGGCTTTGTTCATGGCAAGAGCACTGGCAAGTACGCCGGACCCGACATACGGAAGTCCGAGTATTTCCAGAAGCCCTTGAATACACCCATCTTCTCCGTACTTCCCGTGCAGGGCAATGAAGACTACATCAGGTTTGGCGTGAAGAAGGGTAGTTGCGATATCCTCATCGAGATCCAGCGCTATGACCTCAAAACCCTTCTCTAAGAGTGCAGAGGTTACTTGCTCTCCGGTACGCAATGATATTTCTCTCTCTTGGGATTTCCCACCGTATATTAATGCAACGTTAGTGCTCATAGCTTCCGTTCAGGCAAAAGCAGCGGATGACCCGCTTTCTGTTGCCTGCACTCCTTTCTTGATGCGGCTTGTTTAATCACAACTGGTAGAATAACTGCCCCATGACTCTTACTGCAATAAGAGAGACTACCAGTACATATATGACTATCGTAGCCATGACAATACCTGTGGCAAAAGATACAAGTTTTCCGGAAAGGCCTTGTGACCGGTTAGCTGCAATCACCCATGTCATCTCAAATACTATTATAAGAGACAAAAGAGCTGCGCATTTCACTATCGAAATGAGGCCCACAACTGCACCCCCGGCGAAATAAAGACTCTTTATATTCTATGTCTTTCGCCGGGGATCTGAGATTAAAGGCTATGATCAAAATTCAAGGTCCCAGGTTCGAAGCTCATCGATCAAATCGTGTTTCGTAAGATCCAGGTGGATCGGGGTAATCGAAACCATGTTATGCCTGACAGCTACAGCGTCAATATCCAGGTCCCCTTCGTGCTCTTCCACTGTGCCCGCCATCCAGTAGTATGTCCTGCCTCTCGGATCAACTCGCCGTTCAAAAACGTCTTTCCAGACTCTGGCACCTAGCTTTGTAATGGCAACTCCTGCCAGGTCCCTTTTGTCTACAGACGGTACGTTAACATTAAGGAGCGTCTCAGGAGGAAGGCCTTTTTCGGCCAGTATTGAAACGAGGTTCCTGCTGAACTCAGCTGCCACAGGATAGTGGCAGTTCTCAAAGGCGGCCACAGAAACAGCTACTGAAGGAATTCCGTATATGGCGCCTTCAATCGCGGCTGACACAGTCCCTGAGTATAAAACGTCGGTTCCCAGGTTGGGACCGCGGTTGATTCCGGATACCACGACATCAGGCTTCCATTCCAAGAGATCTTCAATAGCCAGCTTGACACAGTCGGAAGGAGTGCCGTCAACTGCCCACGCTTTAATACCCAGATCCCGGAGCTTAACAGTATTTATCCTAAGGGGCCTGAGCACTGTGATCGCGTGCCCCGTCGCGCTTCTTTCCCTGTCCGGGGCTACAATTTCAACTTCCCCTATTTTTAGGAGTTCCTGTGCTAGAATGCTTATTCCGTCAGCAAGGATTCCGTCGTCGTTAGTTACCAGAATCCGCATGTAAAGTGTTCACTCCTCATAACCTACATGAATTACACCGTCAACTTCAATGATCTCATCGAGTAATCTCTCTTTAGGCACTGTGAATGGAATCTCAAGGCTGAGATGAATGGCTGCCTCGTTTCCTTTGCCCACAGTTTCCATATCCACTTCCTTAATGCTTACTCCATATTTGCCTAAGACTGTAGCGATGGCGCCCAACTGTCCCGGCCTGTCGCTCACTTGCACAAAGAGGATGTCACGTTTTGAAAACATGAATCTCCTCTCGAAACGATCGAATACAACAAGAACTACAACGACAAGCCCTGTAGTCACTGCACCGAACAGATAAAACCCTGAGCCAATGGCCAGCCCTATCCCTGACACAACCCATAGACTGGCTGCAGTTGTTAATCCTTTAACAGTTGAACCCTCCCTGAGGATGGTGCCCGCGCCGAGAAAACCTATTCCACTTATTACTTGGGCGGCGATACGTCCGGGATCGTACCCCATGCTCTTTTCAGCAAAATCCAGAAAAGCGTATTGAGAGACGATCATTACGAGAGCTGATCCAATACATACCAGAATATGGGTTCTAAAGCCTGCAGGCCGTTTATGGCTTTCCCGTTCAAGTCCAATGAGTCCGCCGAAAAGCGTGGCAATAACAAGCCGGAGTATTACTTCTTCCTGCGAAATCACGTGCTCACCCCACGTTCCCTTGAGTCTCAGAGGTGTTTTCTTAATTGGATTCTATTATAGCACAAACACCGGAATATAAGTAAAAACGTGTGAAAAGAATGAGGAGGCTGGGACTTCGCTTAGTTCAGCTGATTATCCTCTTTGTGACTTTTCCTCGTACAGCAAGGACACGGTGGGAGGTCTCAGATACAAGCGCTTGTATCTGACGGAGGGCCTCAAAAACCGGTTCAGTGGAGTCATCTCCACATAGCTCTCTTATGGCCTCCAGAGCATAGGGCCTGAGGTCTTCGTTCTCAAGACATATCCTGATCAATGGTTCAACTGCGCGCTCATCTCCTAACGATCGAAGCGCCTGTATCGCACCATAGCGTACATCGACAGACTCATCACCCAAACAGGAAATCAAGCGCCCCAATACTTTGACATCACCTATCTTACGGAGCGCCTCAACAGCTTCATATCGTACTGCAGGATCAGGATCGCTTAAGAGTGCAGCTAAACGCGATACAGATTTCTTATGTCTCAATTCACCCAGGAGCTTGGCTGCTCTGCGCCGGATGTTTCTATCACCGATCTCCAACGCTGAGCTGATAGCTTCAACAGCTTGTCCCTTAGGGAACTTCATAATAGCCCTTGTGATGTTATATGCCACATAGGGATTCTCCTCTTTCAAGGCTCTGACAAGATAATGCAGTGAACACTCATCACCTATTTCGCCCAGCGCTTCTGAAGCCCAGCTCCTTACAGAATCGTCTTCGTCTTCAAGGGCACGGACCAATACACCCACTGTCTTCTTGTCAGGCAGCTTACTAAGGCCGTAGGCTGCCCCTCGCCTGGTGAAAACGTCTCCTCCATGAAGCGCTTCGATGAGGAGATCCACGATCTCAGCTCTAACCTTTTGAATCTCGGCTCTCGCAGTTTCTCTCCTGTCATCAGAGAGTTTATCCAAGTCTTCTTCAAGCTGAGACAGCTGATGAATCAAAACATCTATCTTTTCTATACCGTCTACCATTTAGAATCCCTCATCTCCTGGCAGCATCGGGGTATTGAAGTGTGTCACGCCGCCTCGGAACCGGCACTAAAGGAGAGAGAACCGCAACTAGAAGAAGAGATCAACCCTGTTAACAGATGCGACTGTGGCGACAGCATTTAAATGTTCGACATAGGTAGATCTATTCCTTCTAGCCTACTTCCATATTTGATCTTTTCTGTCCGACCTAGGCACTTCGCATTCCGCAATGAGGACACACGTCCTGATCAAGTTCCATCAGATCATGGCATTTCAAGCATTCTTTCTTGACAGGCTTTCCGCAATGGGGACAAAAAGCCAGGTTACGGACATATCTCTTGCAACAGTGAGGGCAGGTGAGAAGCTCCCCCCGGGGTCTCAAAAATAAGTACACAGCTACAACCACAAGAGGTGCTAGAGCATTGACTGTGAACGCTAAGAAGATACAGATTATTGCCCAGATCAGAGGATTATAGTCTCGACTCCGAGCATCCCTGAAGATCCAAATCGCGCTGAGGATTCCTATTGCAATGGCCCCGATGAAAAAAGGCCAATTCATCGCGTTTGATCCCATAGAATGCAGACTCCTTCCCCATTATACAACGGGTCCATCATATCTCGGATCTACAGCGAACCGATGGTAGGATCTGATGGTTCCGGGATATATTCGAACCTAATCCTGGTTTCAGGAACAGGCGCCCGCAGCATCAAGTCTTCAACAGCTTTTCGCGGATCCAGATCTTCGAAAAGGACTTTCGACAGTGCAGATGCTATAGGCAGCTCCACATTATGCTTGTTCGACAAGGCTACTGCCGCTTTTGTAGTCGTAACCCCTTCTACCACCATTTTGGTTGAGGCTAGGACCTCTTCAACCTTTTCTCCTTTTGCTATTCTCATCCCTGCTCTTCTATTCCTCGACAGCATGCTCATGCATGTTACGATTACATCGCCCATCCCTGAAAGGCCTGCAAATGTCATAGGGCTGGCGCCAAGGGCGACACCGAGCCGCACTATCTCAGCAATCCCCCGGGTCATGATTGCAGCCCTTGTATTATCACCGAAGCCTAGCCCGTCGGAAACTCCTGTTGCCAAGGCAATCACATTCTTCAAGGCTCCGCCGAGTTCCACCCCGATCACGTCCTTGCTTGTGTACACCCTGAAAGTTGAACACCTGAGAGTCTCTTGAGCCAGGTTTGCAACATTGGTATGGTAAGATGCAACGACAACTGCAGTAGGTACTCCACGGGCAACTTCTTCAGCATGGCTGGGGCCCGAGAGAACGCCTATGTTTTTATTCATCCCAGCCGGGAGCTCTTGGGCTATGACCTCTGACACACGCATCAAGGTTCCCTCTTCAATGCCTTTTGCTGCATGGATCAGGATATGGTCACAGGTAAGGTGTGGTCTTGCCTGCCTTATCACGTTACGCATGTGCTGTGCAGGAACAGGGATCAGGAGAATGCTGTTCATCTTGATGACCTTTTCCATGTCGCAAGTGGCGCAGACATTCTCAGGTATAAAGACCCCCTCCAGAAAAGAGCTGTTTGTCCGGCATGTATTTATTTCACACGCGACTTCTTGCTCCCTTGCCCATAAGTCTACCGTATAACCTTGATCACCCATCAGCACTGCCAGAGCAGTCCCCCAGCCTCCTGCACCGATGATTCCCACTCTCACTCTGCTTTCTCTCCTAACTTTCGCTCTTTCCCCGCTATAAGCCTTTTGATATTTGAATGATGCTTCAGTATGGCCAGTCCGCCCATCATCCCGGCAAGGACCACGTATTCCGGAGGATAGCCCATTGCATAAGCGGCAAACGGCGCCAGGCCTGCTACAATTATAGATCCAAGCGATACGTACCTCGTAAGCAATACAACTACCGCCCACACCGGAAGGAGGACTGCAACAACCTTAGGCATTGTAACAAGGGCAATCCCGCCGCCGGCTCCGATGCCTTTTCCACCTTGAAACCCCAAAAACACAGAGTATGCTCCGCCTAACCAGGCTGCACCGCCGCACAGTGCACCGCCTAAAGTCCCGTGGGCCGAGGCCCCCAAATGCGCGGCTAAGGCCCCTTTACCAAGGTCGCAACACAGCACAACAAGGGCAGGGCCCAACCCCAGTGTTCTTAAGATATTAGTAGCACCTATATTTCCGCTGCCTTTGGTCCTCACATCGACATCTTTCAGTAGTTTGCCTGCGAGGTATCCGAAAGGAACAGAGCCTAAAATATAACCGAAGCCTACAAGTGCCAGAATCCCTATGTATTTCATGACTTCTCCTCCGTATCCCGCTATCCTCTTTTCCGGAGCAGGAGTCTTAGCGGGACTCCTTGAAACTCGAAGGATTCTCTCAATGCATTTTCAAGATAACGCCTGTATGAGAAAGTCATCAGTTTTGGGTCGTTCATAAAGAGAGCAAAAGACGGCGGGCCTGTTGAGACCTGTGTACCATAGTATATCTTCAGCTGCCTGCCTTTGTCCTGTGGCGGAGTGACCCTGAACTGGGCTTCTTGCAGGACTTCGTTGAGAACGGAAGTATCAATCCGCCTCTTGTAGTTCTCAGCCACCTTTTCGGCAACTTCCATCAAGGAGGAAATCCCTGCATTGTTCAAGGCAGACACGAAAACCAAAGGCACATATGGTATAAAGGACAAATCCCTTCTGACCCGTTGTTCAAAACGAGTTCTTCCTTGCTCTCCCCCTTCAATGAGATCACATTTGTTTGCCACCAGAACCATACCCCGGCCTGCTTCTTCCACATATCCTGCAATCCGGGCATCCTGTGAAACAGGCATATCTGAAGCGTCCAAAACAATAAAGGCTACATTGCACCTATCTGCAGCTCTTAATGAGCGGAATACACTGTAGCGTTCAACAGGGCTGTCGATCTTCGCCATCCGCCTTATTCCGGCAGTGTCTATTATTACAAACGGTTTGTTATTCCACACAAAAGGCGTATCCAACGCATCCCTTGTCGTCCCGGGAATCGGTGTCACTATAGCTCGCTCCTGTCCCAGGATGGAATTGACCAAAGAAGATTTGCCTACGTTGGGACGGCCTAGGACTGCCAGTTTTATTGATTCGTCATCAATACCTTCCTCTTCAGCCTTTTCAGGGACATCAGCAATGAGGTCAACAGTCTTATCAAGGAGATCCCCTATGCCTATTCCATGGATTGCAGATACAGGGTGAGGCGGACCTAGTCCTAATGCGTAGAACTCCATGTAATGATCGTGACGCGGACCTTCTGCTTTGTTGGCAACGACTATCACCTTGCGTCCTGACTTTCTTAAAATGTCAGCAACATCATGGTCATGTGGCATTAACCCGGAAGCAGTATCGACTACAAACCATACTACATCAGCTTCACTGATCGCCATTTTCGTCTGGATAATCGTCAGCTCTTCCATGGAATCACCTGCAGGCTCTGAATCGATGCCGCCTGTGTCCACCAGTGTAAAGACCTTTCCGTTCCACTCAGTGTGAGCATAGACCCTGTCCCTTGTAACGCCCGGGGTTTCTTCGACAATAGCATGGCGAACGCCGATAATCCTGTTGAACAATTGAGACTTGCCTACGTTAGGTCTGCCGACAATGGCAACTATCGGACCGTACATTACGAAGTCACCCCTTCTTGCAGCAATTCCTCGTGCGACTGACTAAAGATGATGCACTGTGGCTAAGCTCAAGATCTATCTTTTGATAACGAGAGGAGGGCTTAGCCCTCCTCTTCATAATATATAACAGAGTCTTTAAAAGCCAGACACATTTAATAAGCTTAATATACTATGCTGTAAACAGCATCCTCCAGCTCTTTGTCGTTGATCTTGATTTGCGCTGCGTCTTTAAGCTCACTCAGCACCAACGACGTCGGCTTTGACTTCTGCTTTATTACTTGTTTCCTGACATCGTCCCGTACCTCTTCAAAAGGTACCAGCCTCTCCGGTTTTTTGTCTTCAACTCTGATGATATGGTAGCCAAATATGGTTTTTACAGGTTCGCTTGTTTCGCCTATTGCAAGGCTGAAGGCTACATCCTCAAACGCAGCATCCATTACACCGCGCTTAAAGTATCCGAGGTCACCGCCTTTATCTTTTGAACCAGGATCTGTTGAATGCTCTTTAGCGAGTTCGATGAAATCCTCGCCTCGGGCCAGCTGTTCCAAGATACTCTTGGCAGTCTCTTCATCCTCCACGAGAATATGCCTTGCTTTGACTTCTTCCGGTTCTGTGTACTTGCCTTTGTTCTCTTCATAGTAGGCTTTAAGCTCTTCCTCTTCTACAGTTACGTCCTTTGCTGCTATGGCTTCAAGCAGCAATGTGCTTCTGACCTGCTCTCTCAGGTCGTCCAGATTCATTCCGTAACTGATCAAGATTTTTTCAAGGCCTGCCTGGGACCCGAACTGTTCCGCAAGCTTGTCCAGCTCAGCTTCGACGTCTTCGTCAGTTACTGTGACATTATGCTGCTTTGCACCTTGTCTAATGAGTTCTTCCCTTAGCAAACTGGCAAGTATCTGGTTGCCGCTTTGCTTCTTCAAGGCGTCATTAAATTCTTTCCAGGTAATGTTTGTTGAGTTTATCCTGGCCACAGCCTTCAAGTCGTTATAAGTCCATAAAGCCCCGATTATCAAAAGGCCTACAACCACGATGCCAATAATTATCGTAAGTGAGCGTTTCCTGTTCACCATCGGTTCCTCCCCTTCTACACGCTGCACGCGAACGGATTTAGTGTACCATACCGCAGATCCCGTTGTCAACTGCACCTCCGCGTATCTAGGATCCACGTTACGCACATAGAGTCAACTTCTGGCAGCGTGTCCCCGGGCTCAATGAACCTTCCGTTTCCTGGAACTGACCAGAAGGTAACCTATACTGCCTGCAATGAGTATGGCTATAATCCATGCTATAGATCTGCCGGGCGAGCCCTGTTGGAAGCCGGTTGCAGACTCAGCTCCGAGTATTGCAGGTGCAATCGCAGATGCAAAAAGCCCTATGGCCTTTTCTGCCTCTTCAAGGCTGTTAGTGTGGGCGCCTACTTCCAGCAATGCGGCTCTGGGCAACATGTCCTGGTTATAGTTTCCCCGTGCCCAGAGAATCCCTTTGACGAGGGCGGGGACCTTGGAATCAGTGGCTGACTTCAGTTTCTTTGCGAAAGCAAGGTTTTGGCCTCTTGTCTGATTCTGCTGACCGATAACAAGTGTTATTTTAGTTACATCTTCACCTTGGACCTTGGTCCTGTAAACCTCGGGAGGAACCGCATCCCTATGAATATCAAAGGCAGCAACAGGCCGTTCCTTCAGCAACTGTGCTAAAGTCCGCCTTGAACGGGCGTATGCTGCTCCGTCATGTGGATTATGGTTGTCAGTGGCCCTTACTACGTTAAAGCCGTGCTTCTTAAGGGCATCTTCAAATGCAGCAGCAACCTTGTAGACATCTCCCCAATCCTTTGTTGATGTCCCGCTTGTAGGTTCATAGGATTCATCGCTGTGTGTATTGTAGATTACTACGGTCTTGGCGGTTTGCTGCTGTCCGGCGAGAAAGATCCGGCTGATGCTGTCACCGATCACTTGCAAGTAAGCAGACAGCCTGGATCCTGTGGTCTGTTGGGAACCCTCTTCCGTGTCATCCAATGTGACTGTTTCAGAAATCCGTGCCTTGGCTGTTTGTTCATGAATGCTGACAACTTCATAAGCCTTATTGTCTTCACTTATAAAGATATCACCGGGATGAAGTACGATGGCAGTATGGAAGATTTCATTGTTGTCTTCGTCAATGAGAGTAAAGTATCCATCAGTCAGTTCTTCTTCTGCGAATGCAGGCTCATGAGAAGTCAAACTGAGAATCAGGATCATAGTGAAAAGGATTAAAGGGGCTATGCCAGTGAAGCAAAATCTCCGACCGGAACTGCATTTATGCCTTCTAAGGTTCATATCTGAATAACCTCGCTTATTCTTCAGGCTCGTCAGGCAAGGTTTGCAGCCTTTCCATGGTCTCTCCGAATATCTCAGCGAAGCCTACTGCAATAAGGCCTGCGATTATCACTGCGTCAAATGCCCCGGCACCCCCTATGTTTACAGTGGAAGGCAGCCGCCTGATGATTACTTCAACAAGATGGGCAATGTCCAAAAACACAACACCTAATACTGCCCCTGCAAAGGCTGCACGCCTCGACCGGCCGAGCAGGTATGCTATCACTCCTGCCACCAGTCCGAAAACGTAAATGGGGTCAATTATCGTTCTACCTTCTTCAAAAGTGAATATCTTTGATATGGCCAAAAGCGCTGCACCTGTTGCCACCGCAGAGAGGACGCCGCGTCTTGCCTCGGTTTGGGTATCGGCACGGCTAAGTACGTATATAGCAATAATCACAGGAATCACAGAACCTCCAAGGTTTACGCTGACTGTCCAAAGGCCGCGGAACACAGGAATATCAATGAAGCCGCCGATAAGGATGGACAAAACAGCAACCAGCGCCTGCCTATCGTTAAGTCGCATGCGGTCAAGGACTCTGTGGGCAAGCCCAAGGAAGATTAGAACACTGACTACAAGAAGCAGAATAAGTCCTACTGTCACACTGAAGCCTCCTTCGCGTCCGATGGCGTTCCCCCATCCACACCCTGCACAGTAGCTTTTCCCTATATCTAAAGGGTTATTCTTTCAATAAACATAAAGGCCGACGGTGCTTCCAGCAACCGTCGGCCGTGATAACCTGGACCTATTTACCTATCCGTGCTATTTCTCTAGATTCTCCTGTGAGTTCTTGAGGATGTCACCGAAAACATCGCCGATGGTAGGCCCTTGGCTGTCAGGTTTATCAGCGTACTTGTCGTAGACCTTTTTCTCTTCATCAGCTTGTGCCTCTTTCAGGCTAAGCCCTATTCTATGATCCCTTGGCCTTACACTGATAACTTTAACAGCTACCTCATCCCCAGGGCTGACTACTTCTTCAGGTTTCTCCACCCGTCTGTCTGCCAACTGCGAGATATGCACAAGGCCTTCAATTCCAGGCTCCAGCTGGACGAAAGCACCGAAGTCAACTGTCTTGGTGACAGTTCCCTTGACTACGCTGCCAACCGGGTACCTTGTGGTTACATCATCCCACGGATCCGGAAGGGTCTGCTTTAAGCCCAGGGAAATGCGTTCGCGTTCTCTGTCTATAGCTAGAATCTTAACTCTGATTCGGTCGCCCTCTGAGACTACGTCTCTGGGATCTTCAGTTCTCGTCCATGCCATATCTGATACATGAAGAAGGCCTTCTACTCCGTCACCTATGTCGACAAATGCTCCGAAATTGACGACACGCCTTACAACACCTTCTACAATTACGCCTTCGTTCAAAGACTCCAGCATTCTCTTCCTGGCTTCGGCCAGTTCCTCTTCTTGTACCTGCCGTGCAGAAAGGACCACATTCTTCTTGTCCTGGTCCACTTCGAGGACCTTCATTCTGAGGACCTCTCCTCGCAGATCTTCAAGATTCTGAACAGGACGGACGCTTACGTGTGAAGCAGGAACAAAGCCTCTAAGTCCCACATCTACAACGATTCCGCCTTTGACTACTCCGGTGACTTCCCCTTCGACTATGGTTCCGTTTTTCAGAGCCTCAGATATAAAATCCCATGCCTTCTTAATATCAGCTTTCCGCTTTGACAGAAGCGCCTCGCCTTCGTCTGTCTCCAATCTCTCCACCAGAACCTCTATTCTGTCACCTACGTTGACTACACCTTCACATGACTGCACTTGCCGTCTGGAGATCTCATTTCTAGGCACTATGCCTTCGGACTTAAGTCCAATATCGACAAGGACCCGTTCAGGTTCGACCGCCACAACAACACCTTCGACTATGTCGCCCTCAACAAATGCCGGTTGGAGCGACATATCTATGATCTCTCGCTCTTCTCCCTCAGGTCCTGTAACATCAGGCTCTTCTTCCACTTGTGAAGTCGTAGTCTCTTCTTCGTCCACACCTTCAGCTTCAGGTTCTTCTTGTGGAAGTCCTTCATCTGCTTGTTCTGGCTCTGCGTCTTCTTGTGAATCCACAGGAGTCATCTCCTCTTGGTCTTCACTTGCCTCCATAGATTCCTGTTCCTCGAGACTCTTGTCCTCAGTAATCTCAGCTACCTCCAATTCGTTTATCCTCTCTTCATCCGGTACGTTCATCCTCTCAACAACCTCCTCGATGACCCAATTCGGCGTTGATGCCCCCGCCGTCAGTCCCACCCTTTCAAATCCTGAAAAATCCAGGGTGTCCAGGTCTTCGGGCCCTTCCACCCTGTAGACCTTCGCGCCTTCCGCCTCACAGATCTCGGCAAGCCGTCTTGTATTCGCGCTTGCCCGCCCGCCGACAACGATCATGGCATCAACTGATCGTGCCAACGTGCGCGCAGCCTCCTGCCTCTGCGAAGTAGCGTTACATATTGTATTGTAGGCCACAAGCTCTTTCGCCCTTAAAGCAAGGGCTGCCAGAACCCGGCGAAAAGCCTCAACTGTTTGGGTGGTCTGACATACGACACCGACCTTGGGCTCGACAGAACCGGATGCTACGTCTTGAGATGTCAAGACTACTCTCGAATTGTCTCCGGCCCAACCTACCAGACCAACTACTTCCGTGTGTCCTTCGTCACCGACGATAAACACCTGATATCCTTTACGACCTAACTCAGCAGCTAACTCCTGTGCTCGCCTGACATACGGACAAGTAGCATGGACAATTGTCAACCCTTTTTCCTTTGCGTTATCAATGATATCAGGTGGTAATCCATGCGACGGAACTATCATGCATCCATCTTTAATTTCGTCCAAATCCGACACGGGGACAACCCCGTTTTCTCTTAACTTGGCAACTACCTGCGGATTGTGTACTAAGGGCCCGAGAGTGTAAGCTTTACCTTGTTTTCCCGCTTCCATAGCGATTTGTACCGCTCGTTCAACCCCGAAGCAAAACCCGCTGTGTTCACCAATCACTACCTGCAATACCCGTTCTACCTTCTTCCCTATTATCTCCCAACATCAAACTAAACTTAATCTTATTACACCTAATTCAACACAACCAGCCTTGCTATCTCTTCCATCATACGATTGGTAATGGCTTCTCTCGGATTGAAAGAAGGCCGGTCCGTCGTAGCAGACGAGCAAACTTCAGCCGGAATAATCGGTTCACCGAATCTCACTATGACACGCCCGGCTTTCGGAAGGAAAGCACCTTTCCGCATAATTTTGTCTGTACCGATGATTCCCACAGGTACCAGATATGCACCGGTTTTCTCTGCTAAGACCGCTGCTCCTGAGTATGCTTTTTGCAGCCTGCCCTCTGCACTCCTGGTCCCTTCGGGAAATATGCCTAAAACCTCGCCACTTCTCAGGACCTCGAGAGCTGTGCGGAACGCGTCCTTGTCGTCTTTTCCGCGGCGCACAGGAAAGGCACCCAGACTACGAATGAGAAATCCAAGAATGGGATTATCAAAGAGCTCATGTTTTGCCATGAACCGGACGCGCCGATCCAAGGCGCATCCTACAACTATGGGATCCAACCCACTTAAGTGATTTGCAGCCAGGATTACTCCCCCCTGGCTTGGAACGCTTTCCTTACCTTCTACCTGCATGCGAAAGGCAATTCTCATAAGGAATCTGAGAATTGCCCTCATGATCACGTAAAACAAGACTTCTCTCCCATGCCTTCTGATGTGTTCCGAACCTCATTGCCACAAAGCTCCTTACGAATAATACCTGCAACTTCCGCAATTGTTTCCTCAGGAGTTTTTCCTGTGGTATCAACAGTAATGGCATCCGGTGCAGGTTTAAGAGGAGCTACTTTTCGCCCGCTGTCAATTGTGTCTCTGTTTTTTATTTCACTGACGACTGTCTCTTCCACAACATCGTATCCTCGCTCACGTGCCTGGAGAACCCTTCTCCTAACGCGCTCCTCAAAATCGGCAACAAGAAATATCTTCACATCAGCATCAGGTGCAACAACAGTGCCGATATCCCTTCCATCCATCACTACAGACCCTTTCTTGGCTATCGCCCGTTGAATATCCAAGAGGGCTGCTCTGACATCCGGGATTTCAGCTACTTGTGATACGTACGCACATACCTCAGGGCTGGTAAGCTCCGCGGTTACATCCTCTCCGTCGAGGAGGATGCGGCAGTCGCCGTCTTCAGGCAACACAGCAACATCAGCACTTCGTGCTAATTCCCCTATGCATTCGGCCTCCCTGATATCTGCCCCAAGACATATCGCTTTTAAGGTCAGAGCCCGATAGATCAAGCCTGTACTGACATAAGCCAGGCCGAACATTTCAGCAATAGCCTTTGCTACTGTGCTCTTGCCGGCACCTGCCGGCCCGTCAATGGCGATAACCGGGCCCTTCTTCCTCGTTGTCGCTGTTATGCTATTCGACGCATACATTGCAGATTCCTCTTCTCCCTTGATAAATCTCCCCGTAAGATACGTGATTCGTATATTTTTTCAATACATTCAGCGGAAACTCCTGTCGATAGGATCATCCATATTTAACTTGATACCTTCCAGGCGATCGATTCTACTGAACCTTGATCTTCCCTCGGGTGTACTCAGGATGAATTGTCCTACTATTGTCATTAACAGGAACAGGCACAGCGCGATTCCGAAAACTCTTTCAAGGAAGCGTAGCAGTCTGTCAACATCTTCATTACCTTCACCAAACGCTAAGCTCATTCCTAATCCACTGATTCTCCTTCACTTCGAAGGCCTTTCTTGAGGCCCGGCCGACATCTCCCGGATCCAATCCTCTTCTGCCTTAGTAAGATACCGCCATGAACCGGGTTTCAAATCGCCTAGTTCCAGTCTTCCAAGATGAGTTCGTACAAGACTCCTCACAGGGTGTCCTATGAAATCGAACATCTCGCGGACCTGGCGTTTTCTGCCTTCCCTGATCTTAATCTCTGCTACTGCAGAATCCGGAGACACTGTCACAATCCTAACTTGTGCAGGTGACGAAACGTGCCCTGACTGCAGCCTGATACCCTTTCGCAAAAGGCTCAGCTTTTCCTCAGCGGGAACACCCTCGACAACCGCAAGGTAGGTTTTGTATATTTCAAACTTTGGATGGGTTAGAGTGTACGCTGCATGACCGTCGTTTGTTAAAAGGAGTAATCCTTCGGTGTCTCGGTCAAGCCTTCCAACAGGAAAAAGCCGTGCGCCCACGTTAGGAACCAGATCCAGTACAGTTTTCCGTCCTCTGGGATCCCTAGCTGTAGAGATGTATCCTTGAGGTTTATTGAGCATGATGTATATTTTCTTGTCATGGATCTTGACAGGCTTACCGTCAACCTTTATCTCACATTGGGACGGATCGAACCTGGCACCTGGTTCAAGCACGATTCTGCCGTCGACTGTAACACAGCCTTCCTTAATGAGTTCAGCACCGGCTCTGCGTGAAGCAATCCCGGCATTTGCAAGGATCTTTTGAAGCCTCTCCACTGGGAAAATCACCTGTCAGAATCACATACGGCCTATTTGTGCAAAGTTTACCAGGCCCGGATGACATTTTAGATCTTACGACATTATTTGCGTCAATGCAACCTTAAACTCGTGCTAGTCCGCACTGTCAGTGGGTGTCCGTCTGTACATTCGGTTTAAGGGCAGCATTATTTGTCCTGCAGGTGCCTCCTTCAGCGCGTTTTGCCAGGAAAGACGGGACAAAGTCAATCAACTTCTCAAGCGGGCCTATTCCTTCTACAGGCATGACCCTAACCTGTCCCATACTGACTACAAGAAAAGCCACAGGGGAGATGGTCATACCTGCACCTGCGCCTCCCCCAAATGGAAACCCTGCCTCATCCACTGATGCCGAATCTTGCTGCGTTCCTGATTCCTCTCCGTCCTTGAAAGCCGGAAACTCACTTCCGCCTACAGCAAACCCAACAAATACTCTGGATACAGGAAGTATCACAGTCCCGTCTGAGGTCTCCACGGGATCTCCTAAGATTGTGTTGACGTCAATCATTTCTTTGATGTTGTCCATGGTCGTCTTCATTAAGAGATCAATGGGGTGGTCTGCCATCTCTATGTCTCCTTTCAAACAACACCGGGCCTACAGCTAGTTTTGCCAAAAGAGCACTGGGAAAACAATCCGGACCGGACTTGACACAATAGTCGTGTCAAACTCCATATCAAAACGGGCCTCATTATAACAGGGGATAATGGTAATAATCGGTCGGTTCCTGGGAAATCCGAGTTTTTTCCAAAGCATACCAAGGAAGGTGCCGAGCAATGCATATATGACTCCTAATGTGACACCTGTCGTTGCCGCATTTCCTGCACCGAAAGCCAGCTTAAAATTGAAATACAGCAAAGTCAGGCCTCTTTTCAGTGCCTGGGTGACAATTCGTCTTGCCAACGTGTCCCTTGAGGACTTATGCTTTATTTTCCGCACTTTGCGCTGACCTTTACTTCTCCTTTTGCCTTGCTCCTCAACAAGTTCGGCGAAGAGCCTACATGCGTTTTCAGGATTCCTGTTGAGATCCTCTAACAATTGAATCAGAAGCCTTCCCAAATCGCGATCTTCTGATTCTGAGGTATTATGCACCCTGTAAACGGGAAACCATATCAACCCGCGTATTATTCCCAGGCTGATTCCGGCAAATGTTTCTCGCCGGTTGAGGACAAGCTGTACACGGACATGTACAGGCAGCGAGAACACAGCGAAAAGGAACGCTGCCCCACTGATAACTAGAAGAAGAAAAAGCCATTTCATGCATAGGTGCCGCTCCGGTAAATGATAAAAGTATTCTGCCCTAGTTGGAGCCTAATATATTCGGAAGGGAGGAACTTGAAAGATCAGTAAGGGGTGGAAGGTCGTCCAGGGATGAAAGGCCGAACCATTGAAGAAATACCGGTGTAGTGGAGTAGAGAGCAGGCCTGCCAGGCGCCTTTTTTCTGCCGGATACACGGATAAGGCGTCGCTCCAACAAAGTATTGAGCACGCTGTCAACTCTGACGCCTCTGATGCTCTCCAGTTCAGGCCTGGTAATCGGCTGCTTATATGCGATTATTGCCAGAGTTTCCAAGGCAGGGCGTGATAACCCTTGTCTGACTCCGACGTTGAGTTTAGCCACATATTCAGCAACCTCAGGCCTTGTAGTCATCTCATAACCGCCTGCTACAAAAACGACTTGGATGCCTGATTTATCTCGCTTGTATTTCTCCTGAATATCCTTTACCAGAGATTCTGCGGTTGAAGGAGCCAACCCGGTAAGCTCCGCAATGCGTTTTGGAGAAATCGGGTCAGGTGATGCAAAAATCAATGCCTCGACTATCGCTTTTGCTTTAGTATAATTCACCTATGGATCCCTCTGATACAAGAGTTATCATAATCTCACCGAAATGACGGTCTTGCTCCACAACTACTTCCTTGAGACGGATCAGTTCAAGGAGAGCAAGGAATACCGCTATTACTCCGGAGCGCGTTACAGGTCTTACAAAGAGCTCACGAAAAGCGACTCGCGTTTTTTCTTGAATGCACGACCTGATATGGTCCATGGCTTTTTCAAGGAAGAGGTCATCCTGGGGAATGTGTGAAAACTCTTCGCTGGATGCATCTTTAAGAATCTCTTTCAGAGCGGAAAGAAGATCCGGAAGTCCGATCTCATCAGAAGGAAGCTGAAGTTCATCCTGTGCATTTGTATCAATCCTGCGGCCTCTCGGAAACATTAGGCGCCAGGCTGCGTCACGTCGGGCCAATTCCTCAACTGCATCCTGAAACACGCGATATTCCATGAGGTGAGTTAAGAGCGCCTCATTGGACAATTCTGTCTCCAGCTCCTCTGATATCAAATCTTCCGTACTGTTCTCTTCTGCATCCTGCGCTTCGCCTGCACCATCCTCTTCAGGAGGGAGTAGCTTGTCTGCCTTTGCCTTTATCAGAGCGGTAGCAGCACCGAGGAAATCGCCGATGTAATCCAGGTCAGGCTGTTTCATCACGCGAACTACCTCGGCCATAGCCTCTTTGACTGCACCCTCAACCGAGACCTGCAAAGGATCTGTCTCTTCCTTTTCCAGGCTGCGGGCCAGTTGTTCCAAGGCTTTGATAGGTTGCTGCCGGTCGCATAGGGTGTCCGTCAAATTCTCATCGCCTGCCTGACATCGGTGAGGGTAGCCTCTGCCAAAACCCTGGCACGCTTTGCCCCGTCCTCCAGGACTTCATCAATAATTCCAGGCTTCTTCAGGATAGCTTCTCTTCTTTCACGAATTGGATCCAGGTACTCGTTGAGGGCATCAGCCAACCGCCGTTTACACTCAACACATCCTATACCTGCAGTTTGACACCCTTCTTTTATATCTTCAATACCGAGTTTCGTAAACACCTTATGGAATGCATATACTGCACAAACATCCGGATTACCCGGATCTCGCCTGCGTATCCTTTGTGGGTCTGTTACCATGTTTGCTACGGTTTTCCTGATTTCTTCAGGGCTTGCCGACATTTCAATGATGTTCCCATAGCTCTTGCTCATTTTCCTCCCGTCAGTGCCCGGGAGCAAAACGACTTCGTTTAGGAGGGCTTGCGGTTCAGGGAATACAGGGTCATAAAGGAAATTGAAGCGCCTTGCAAGCTCCCGCGTAAGCTCTATATGAGGTAATTGATCCTCACCCACAGGTACAGCCACAGCTTTGTACACCAGGATGTCTGCTGCCATGAGCACAGGGTATCCCAGAAATCCGTGGGTCATAATCTCTCTGCCCTCGAGCTCTCTGAGTTGCTCTTTGTAAGTGGGGCATCTTTCCAACCACGAAAGGGGTGTGAGCATAGATAAGAGAAGAGACAACTCAGCATGCTGCTTTACATCGGACTGCTTGATTACCAAGCTTTTCTCAGGATCTATCCCTGCAGACAGGTAATCTGTGACAAGGTCCCTGATATTCTGCTGAATCTCGCGGGTATCTTCATATCCTGTGGTAAGAGCATGCCAATCCACCACTGCGAAAACACAATCATACTCATCTTGCAGTTTAACCCAATTGTCCAGTGCACCTAGAAGGTTTCCCAGATGCAGCCTTCCTGTGGGCCTCATACCACTGAATACTCTCGGTTTTGACATGAATCTCGCCCCTTTGTCTAGAACAGTCTGTAACCTGTAACGATATAGGCCAGGAATCTCATGATAGGCATCATTAACACTGATATAGCCCCTGTAAAGACTAGGATAAGCAAAATGAGCTGCCCGTAGCGTTCCAATTGGTGATAAATATAAAGGTTCTTCCCTCTTAAGAAAGCCAGGAGCAACCTGGAACCGTCCAAAGGCGGTATTGGAATAAGGTTAAACGATGCCAAACCCAGGTTTATGAGAATAGCAAGGTACGCAATGAGATCAAGATGGTACGGGAGGCGTATGTCCAATCTGTAGGGAAGTGCAAATATAAAAGCCAGAACCACGTTGGAAAGAGGCCCTGAGACTCCTACTAAGGCCATACCCGTCCGCCAATCCTTAAAGTATGCAGGGTTTATCGGAACAGGCTTTGCCCATCCGAATCTTCTGGTGAGTATCAAGACCAGGGTGCCTATGGGATCCAAATGAGCCAAAGGATTCAGAGTCAAGCGGCCTTGCCAACGAGGTGTAGGATCTCCCAGGACGTTGGCAGTTAACGCATGCGCAAACTCATGGACTGTAAGTGACAGCAAGACTATGGGCAAGGTCAAAAGCATAGATGTCAGGTTAAACATTTATTTCCCTCCACCTCAAACCCTTTAGCCCGGATTACCCGCTGCAGGTAAATGAGGTTCGCTGCTTCTTGCACCTATTTGCATCAACCGTGCAGGCATCCTGTCTCGCGCTAAAAGATTTACGTAACTCTCTCTTTCTACAACAACATCAGCTAACCCTGCCCTGACAAATATCACTGCCGGCCTGGGATACCTGTTATAATTGCCGGACATTGAATAATGGTAAGCCCCGGTAGTAAAAACCGCAACCAGATCACCGGGATTAGCCCTTGGCATATCGACATCGCTGATAAGCACGTCACCTTCTTCACAATGCTTCCCTGCAATTGTAACTGTTACCACAGGTTCTTCCAAAGCTCTGTTCGCCAGGATCGCCTCGTACTCAGCTTGATACAGGGTAACCCTGGGGTTCTCAGACATTCCCCCGTCTACCATGACGTACTTTCGCACTCCGGGGATATCCTTAATTGCATGGACAGTGTACAATGTAGTCCCTGCTTCACCCACGATGTAACGCCCCGGTTCAACCATGATAGACGGAAAATCCAACCGTTGGATGTGACAGGACTCGCGAATCACCTCGGAGACCCTTTCCGCATACTCATCCAAAGAGAACGGGGTATCAGTAGATTTGTACCTGACACCGAATCCTCCCCCGAGGTTCACTTCGCGAAGGCTGTACCCGAATTTCTCTTTCACATCTCCTACGAAGTCCATAACGACCTGAGTCGCCACCACGTAAGGTTCCACGGCGAGTATTTGAGAACCTATATGGATATGGACTCCTTCCAGGACCAGGTACTCTGAGGCGAGAGTTCGTTCAACTGCCTTCATCGCCTGCCCGTCAGTTATTCCAAGTCCAAACTTTGAATCTATGAGGCCTGTCTGTATATAGTGATGGGTATGTGCTTCTACTCCGGGATTGAGGCGGATCTGAACATGCACTCTTCTCCTGAATCTACGGGAGATTTCAGAAAGCAGGTCAAGCTCATCGAGGTTATCCACGATGAATCTTCCTACACCTACCCTGACCCCCATCTCGATTTCCGAAAGAGTCTTGCAGTTCCCGTGAAACAAGATATTCTCCGGAGGAATCCCCGCCTCAATGGCTGTGTAGAGCTCTCCCCCTGAACATACATCCAGTCCTAAAAACTCTTCGTGGACCAATCTACACATGGCGAGAGTGCAGAAAGCTTTACTTGCATATGCCACAAAGACTCTGGGAAAGTGCTTGCTGAGAGACCTCTTTATCTCGCTGCATTTAGACCGCATGGTCATTTCGTCCATAATGTGAAGGGGGGTGCCGAAATCTCGTGCAAGGCGCGTAGCACGGCAACCGCCTATTTCCAATTCCCCGTCATCTGTAATCTGTATATGCCTATGTAGCTCCAATTTAGCCTCTCCCATCCAAAAACAGCGGACCTGCTTCAATGCTGTCCGCAATTTTGAGTATTTTGTTATTAACCTTAGTTTGTCTTCCCTGCATTCGCCACTCTGTCTTGCGCCTAGGGATAGCTTGTTTCACATAATAGCACGCAAGCTACCTGCGGTCAAGATAGACAGTTTCGCTCATCTCCCGTGTTGTCCCATCTAGTGCATCTTGCCCCCCATCGGGCAATAGTCTTATCATCCATCGAGATATTTACAATTTCACAATGGTTGGGACAGCCGGTGCATTCAAGAGTTCTCGTCGCGTAGTGCCGGTCAAGTGCGTCAAATCCACGAAAGGAAGACTGCCCGTTTCTTCTCTCTTTCGCCTCGCAAGCCAAAAGTGCAGCACCTAAAGCTCCCATCACATCATAATGTTCAGGCACGATGATTTGTGTGTCCAGCTCTTTTTCGAAAGCGGTCTTCATACCGGCATTAGCGGCTACACCGCCTTGAAAAACAACAGGTGGCTCAATAGGTTTTCCTTTTGCAACATTATTCAAGTAGTTGCGGACAAGTGCCTCACATAGGCCTGAAATTATATCTTCAATCTTGTGTCCCATTTGCTGCTTATGTATCATGTCTGACTCTGCAAAGACTGCACATCGTCCTGCTATTCTCACCGGGTTTTGAGCCATGAGGGCAAGTTCTCCGAATCGGTCTATGGGAATGCCTAACCTGGCAGCTTGCTGCTCCAAAAAGGATCCGGTGCCTGCTGCACACACTGTATTCATGGCAAAGTCGATTACAGTTCCTTGCCTGAGGATGATAATCTTTGAATCCTGGCCCCCGATTTCAATAACTGTTCGGACTCCGGGCATCCAGTAGTTTGCAGCTACCGCATGTGCGGTGATTTCGTTTTTGATACAGTCAGCCCCTAGAATAACCCCTGCCAGCCTCCTGCCGCTCCCGGATGTCCCAACACCGAGGATTTCAATGTTTCCTGAGGTAGCTCTGAGACGTTTCATCCCTTCCTTAACGGCACCGATGGGGTCTCCCTGGGTCCTCAAATAGATCTTTTCTTGCAGCACCCCTTTATCGTCTATCAAGACTAAGTTGGTACTGACGGAACCGACATCGACTCCCAGATATCCTGAGCCTGCCACTTTGAGTTCATCTCCTTCGGCACTTGGACATTGCGATCATGTCGACAAAAGCCTCAAGGCGGGTCAATACACCGGTATCTGACGAGTGCTCGTCCAGAACAAGGGTCATCGCAGGGATACCTAGATCTCTTGAGATTTTCGCGAGTATATCCTGGGCTATGATTTCAGGCATGCATGTAAACGGGGCTACTTGGATTACGCCGTCCAAGCCCTCGTTGGCATAGGCTACTGTAGAACCTATAGTTTCCACTCCGTGGCCGCCGACGAAATGACACAGATATGGCTTAGCCATTTCATTAAGGAGCTTAGACTTTCGAAAGATACGGAAGGCGTCTTTTATTACATGCTCCACTGCCCAGTCACTGAGGTAAATCGACCTATCTACTATTACCCCCATCTCGCCTAAGCGCTTCTCGATTTCACAGTTGGCAAAAGGCTCAAGGACCATGAAGACTTCCCCTACGATACCGATACGCGGTGCAAGTGGATCTTCAGCTTTGCCGATTCGGCCTTCTGTTTTACACACTGATTTCATTGCATCTCGTGCGTTCCCAGCGGCAGCTTGTACCTCTTTCGGGGAGGCTGCCTCATCTATTCGTCTGAGAGAGGCTTCATAGACGCGTGTAATATCACCTTTCCTCTTCTCAAACGGACGAAGGCAGAGAGTAATCTTGTTCAATCTGTCTATGGCAGTCAGTTTGCTCCAGGTCAGACGGAGGGCGTCAAATAACCGGGAGATCCGCTGGGCTCCAATGATGTCACGAACCTGGCGCAACAAGCGGTCAGGCCTGCCTTGTGGCGGCTCTAAAACAATCATTTTGAAATCACAGCCGAGCCCCTCAAGGATTTGCCTTTGGACTTCGCAGTACAGCCCAAGGCGGCACGGGCCTATGCCGCCTACCATGACAATAGTATCAGCGCCCATCTCCAAGGCTTCCAAGTAGTTCCCAATACCGATTTTCAAAGGAAGACAAGCAAATTCAGGAGAGTTTAAGGAACCCAGGGACATGGTACGTTTTGTGGGAGGAGGAGGCAATACCACGTCAACTCCCAGGGTTTCAAAGAGGGCTTTTACTGCAATATGATAATCGCCAAGATGCGCAAAGGTCAGTTTCACCTTGCCATAGACCTTTCAACGATATCCATAAAAGCCTCTAGGCGTGTTTGGATACCTGCTTCTCCCGTATGCTCATCAACAACAATAGTCATAAAAGGGACTCTGCGCTTGCTTCTTGCAGATTCCTGCTGCAAGAACTCGGAAATGAAAGAGTCAGGCCCGCACGCGAAAGCACTTACCTGAAGGCAACCGTCAACTGTTCCGGGCCTCAAAAAGTAGTAACCTGCCCCGAGCAAACGCCTGCCAATGGTCCAGAACACTTTTTTTCCGCACTTTTCAGCCTCTCGCTGGACGGTTGTAGGCTGCAACATCTCCATGGTCACTGTTTTCGCACCCATCACATTAAGCTTGTCCAAGATATTCATTCCTAAAAACGAGTCATAAATGATATAAGGATGGCCCACAACACCTATGATCGGGCGGCGAACGCTCTTGTCCTGTCCGGACACGAGATTATGCGATGGTCGGAAATCGTTTTCCATGGCGTCAATAGGTGTGAGTCCTGCCTGAAGGAGCCTGACAAACTCATAATGGGCTTGTTTTGCCTTATGCTGTGCCGCAAATATCTTCAACGGATTCCGTGTAAACAGCCTGCCTGTGGCGTAGAGCTCTTTGATATATGCCCATGAGTTGCTGCTCATGTCAATGCACGGATCGATTATTCCTCTGATATCCCTGCAATTGTGCCGCACCATGTCAGGCAAACCCATCAGCTTAGGGCATATGTAGGCTTTCCTTTCAACTGAGACCAGTCTCGGGACAAACACATTGTCACATTCGCCGGAGAGGGCCATCACATGGCCGTGATAGGCTTTCACCGGTAAACATGCTTCGTCAACCGTGACCTTAATCCCGGAGTCGATTACTGACTTAGTTGTCTTGCCGGATACGCGGCAAGTCCGGCCAAGGGATTCAAAAAAGGCCCTCCACGCCGGATAGAAGTAATAATAGAGGAGCGCCCTGGGAATCCCTATGGTCTCTTTCACGGAGAATCGACACCTTCCTTATGTCCGATACCTACGACCGGGGGTTGAAAAAGAGGGCAGCGATGGCACTGAAGAAAACGGCAACTGCCAGCCCTTGTCCGGTAAACTCAAACGCTCCTGTGAACAAGCCTATGATGCCGCTTTTTTCTGCCTCCAAAAGAGACCCTTTTGCAATGGAAGCTCCGAACCCGGTAACGGGAATAAGTGCACCCGCCTTTGCAAACGAAAGAAAAGGCTGATAGAGCCCAAAACCACCTAGAAGGGCGCCTATGACTGTAAATAATACAAGCATGTGCCCGGGCGTGAGGCTTGTGAAATCCAGTATTAACTGACCTATACCACAGATAAGTCCTCCTATGAGAAATGCGATAACGTAGTCCACAGGCTACACTCTCTTTCTAGACTTCAATGGCAATGGCATGGCCTATACCGGGAATGCTCTCTCCTTGCTGAAAAGATAACGGACTCAGTAAAGCGCCTGTAGCAATCAGCAGGATTCTCTTGAGGCTGCCCCTCTTCATCTCTTTTAACACATGTCCAAAAGTGACTACTGCTGCGCACGCGCATCCGCTTGCCCCTGCGCCAACCCGTTGAGCCTTCCTGTCAAAGATCATCAGACCGCAGTCCCTGTGGTTGTTCCCTACGTCGCAGCCTGCCTCTTGCGCCAGTTCTATAAAAAGCTGAGACCCGATAATGCCGAGATCGCCTGTTAGAATCAGGTCGTATTCATCAGGTGAACATCCCGTGTCAGCCAGATGTACAAGGAGTGTGTCACAAGCAGCCGGCGCCATAGCTGCACCGAAGTTGTATGGGTCCTTAACTCCCAGGTCCACTACTTTGCCTGTGGTAGCCCAGGTTACCTTAGGACCGCTGCCGGAAGATGCCAGAACAATAGCGCCTGCACCGGTCACAGTGTATTGAGATGTCTCCTTGTGCTGAACATTGAGTTCTATCGGATACCGAAACTGCCGTTCCGCTGTGTGGTAATGACTTGAGCAAGCTACAAGGACATAGTCGGCAAATCCTCCGTCAATAATCATGCTCCCCATTGCCGTTCCCATGGCACATGTGGAGCATGCACCGTAGACTCCCATGAAAGGTATCTCTAACTGTCGCGCGGAGAAGCTGGCAGAGATGATTTGATTCAACAGGTCGCCGGCGACGTAGTAATCTATCATGCCTTTATCAATGCCTGACCGTTCTATTGCGATCCAGGCTGCCTGCTCCAGGAGTTTACGTTCAGCCTTTTCCGAAGTATTTTCGCCGAACGTCATATCAGGGAGGACTGCATCGAAGTCTTCGGCAAGGGGGCCTCGTCCTTCCATAGGTCCTACTACAGAGCCTGTCCCGATAATCACAGGAGGGTTTCCAAACTTGACAGTCGCTTTACCGGTCTTCTTCGGTGCCACGGTTTAGGAATTCCCTTCAGCCTACAATCCTGTAACGTACTTGATGAAAGCTGCAGATACACCGCTTAGAACGCCGTACACGAGTACTGGGCCCGCAATGACAAACATCTTAGAACCCATGCCTAAAACCCAGCCTTCACGCTTAAAATCCATGGCGCAGGCAGCAACGGTATTGGCGAACCCTGTGATAGGCACTGCAGCTCCGGCCCCGGCGAATTCAGCGATCTCATCATAGACCCCTAATGCAGTCAACACTATGCCAAAAAGAATCATGACCGCCAGGGTAGGAGCGGACGCTGCGTTCATGTCCATTCCCCGCCGCATGAAAATGTTTAGGATGAACTGGCCCAGTGCACATAATGAGCCGCCTACAAGAAACGCAACGAGAAAATGCCTCAGGTATGGAGGTTTCGGCTTCCTTTTAGCTACCAGCTGTTGATATGCCTCTTGCTTCCTTTTTTTCTCCTGGGCATCCTGGAAAGTCCGAGACATCGTCGCTTTCATCTCCTTACCCGATCAGGTACCGTCGACAGTGAAAGCAACGTTTACATTGGCTTTGTATTTCGCGATTTTCCCGTTTTCGATGGAGGCAGTCATATTCAATACTTCGATACCTGTTATATTCCTAAGGGTTTTCGATGCTGCATTGACAGCCTCTTGCACTGCATGTTCCCAGCTTGTTGTAGATTCGCCCAGAAGTTCCACAACTTTAATTACTGTCATGAGCTTGGCCTCCTTTCTCTTTCTTAAATTATGCGCATGAGAAAGGAGTTTAATTCTTCTCGTCCAGTTCTTGTCTAAGGCGCCTCAGAGCGCTCTTTTCAATCTTGCTGACTTGCGGCTGAGAAATGCCAAGCCGTCGAGCGACTTCTACCTGCTTCAAGTCGAGAAAAAACCGCATCTCTATTACTGTTCGTTCAGGCTCACTTAAGTTGTCCATGGCTTGTTGGAGTGCAATCGATTCTACGCGGTCATCTGCAAAGGAGAAAGAGGGGATTCTTTCTTCGATAGAGAGGGTATCGTCAGAGGAACAAGATTCGGAAAGAGATATAACAGGCTTCAGGACACCTTGAGCTTCAACTACTTCCTCACTCTGTAATCCGGTTCTTGCAGAGATTTCATGGATGCTCGGCTCCCTTCCTAATTCAGACCGCAAAACACCTAGCGCCTCTTGAACCTTGACCGCTTTTTCCTGAAGTGTCCTTCCGATTTTGAGCCTTCCTCCTTTGCGGAGGTGCTCCCGGATTGTACCGAGGATTACAGGTACAGCGTACGTGGAAAAACGAGTTCCACATGACTCGTCAAACCGGTCAGCGGCTTTCAGGAGGCCGACACAACCGACCTGGAATAAATCCTCCTTCTCACCGGGTTCACAGGGGAACTTGTTTACAAGGCTCATTACCAGACGGAGGTTTCGGGACACTAGTTCATCACGGGCATCTTCGCAACCGGCACGAATACGTTGTTTCAGTTCGCGAACCTCTTCGTCAGTGAGAAGAGGCAGCCGAGGCAAGCGGATTCCGTCAGCACTGCAGTTCTTCACTGGCCTTCGCCGTCCCATGAGGTGACTTCCTTATTTCGACCTTAACTCCTTTACCTGGGACCGAAGTCACATGGAGCTCATCTGACAATGCTTCCATTATCGTGAACCCCATACCCATCCTGTCCGGGTCTGTGGTGAAAGCAGGCTCTTTTGCTTTTTCTATCTCGGTTATTCCCTTGCCGAAGTCTTCAACTGTGACATAGAGCGTATCACCGTTTCTTGCTGCAGTGAGACGTATGATACCTCCGGGAGTGTCGTAGCTGTGTAGTACAGTGTTGGAGACGGCTTCTGACACTACCAGCTTAATGTCATCTATTTCCTCCAAAGTGAACGAAGAGATTTGCGATGCAAAACATGCAACCACTGTCCTGGCGAATTCCACATTCTCGGGAATCGCTGGAAACTCTATTGTCATATAGTTTTCAGTAACCATGATGCTATACCCCCACAGCCTTGACCCAGGCTTCGTCTTCCGTACTGCAAATAGATATGATTCCTGCTAAGCCTGATAATTCAAGGGCTTTTCGTGCTTGCAGTGAGGGAGCTACTATTATGACGCTCCCACCGTGGGGCCTGAGCTTTTTGTACCTTCCGAGGATTACTCCCAGTCCTGAGCTGTCAATGAAAGTAACACCGCGCATCAAGAGCAGTATGTGATTTATGGCAGGATTTGAATGGAGTTCGCCTTCAACCACGTCACGGAACCTAGGTGCCGTGTTCAGGTCGAGCTCGCCGAAGAGTTCGACTACCAGAACACGGCCAATAACCCTGACGTTAATCTTCATTCATGATCCTCCTTTTGTTTTTCCGTCTCATTCCTATTCTTCAGCCCTCTGATTACTCCTTCCCGATAACTGTGAAAAAGAAAAACAGCCCGAAGGCTAAAGGAATGTAGAAGAGCCTGAAAGTTATCACGAAGCTCAAATAAACTCCGGCGGTTTACTTGATTCTAAACGTAACACGGAACAGGTTTTGTACAGTGCGCAGTATCACTTTGAAGATATTTCCCCTCATTACATCTTCTTGGGCCACGACAGGCACCTTGCCTATGACTGAACCGTCTTCAGCTACTGCAAGCATCTCACCGATCTTTTCGCCTCTTTTGACAGGCGCGTTGACTTTCTTGGGAAGGACCAGTTCGCTCCTGACACTGTCCTCCTCCCCCCTGGGCACAACTGCAACTAAAGGCTCTCGGCAGACTGCGTTGACATGCTCTATGACTCCGCGAGGGACTTCCACTTGCGCCACAACCTGCCCTTCTTTAGCCAGCTCAACTCCGGAAAAGTGCCGGAATCCAAAATCAAGGAGAGCAGATGCCTCCTTGAACCGGGTGTTGGAGTCAGCGACTTTAAGTACGATTGAAATCAATCTGAGACTGCCTCTCTTGGCAGTTGCTGCAAGGCAGTACCCTGCTTCTTCTGTAAAACCTGTCTTAAGCCCGTCAACACCTTGGTACGAGTTTATCAGCTTGTTCGTGTTTACCAGCATACTCCTGCCGCCCCGGAGATAATCGAGCCAGGTGGTAAACCATTCATGCACTTTCGGATATCTCAGTAATTCCCTGGACATAATCGCTATATCCCGTGCAGTCGTATAGTGGTCCGGGTCAGGCAATCCTGATGAATTCACGAAATTCGTCCCTGTCATACCCAGCTCTTGTGCACGCTTGTTCATCATGTCAACGAAGGCTTCTTCACTGCCGGCAATATGCTCTGCCACCGCGACACTGGCATCATTTGCAGATACAATGGCAATGGCTTTCATAAGGTCCTCAAGGGACATTTCTTCTCCCGTCTCCAACCAGATTTGAGAGCCTCCCATGCTCATCGCTCTCTCACTTGCAACTACCATGTCACTTAAGGAGATTTTGCCCTCAGCGATCTTCTCCATAGCCAGGAGCATGGTCATGATCTTCGTGATGCTGGCAGGAGGAAGGGGTTTATCCGGATCCTTTTCATAGAGGACTTGACCTGTTGTTGCCTCGACAAGCAAAGCGGACTCAGCAGTGATGGGAATGCCGGGTGAGATGGAAAGCTCCTGTGCACCTGCCTTCCCCCATGCACAAGGCCAGGAAATAAGAAAGATAAGAACCGAAACAATGCCGATGCCGGCAAGGAATGTCCCTGCTATGACACTTCTCTTGCCCACTTTTATTTCCTCCCTGTCATAGCGCCAACTGGATTCGCATCTCTACACGTACATATTCACACGGGTAGAGCGATATACCCCACCCGTGTGAAAAAGGATTGAGTGTCCTGCTACTTCTCAATAACCTTGTAGATGAGCTGAGGAGGGTTGCATTTGTCCTCTGATATCTCGTACGATGACATAACAAGCTTGGCAGCGGGTTCCAGGGAGTGCCAATCGTTAGTATGGAGCATTGCCAACGGTTCGCCCTGCTCCACTCTGTCTCCGATCTTCTTGAGTATTATAATGCCTGCTGCAGGATCTATTGCATCTTCCTTCGTCCTTCGTCCTGCACCCAGCATCATTGAAGCAACTCCAATGTTTTCCGCATTGATCCCCTTTATGTAGCCTGACATAGAACTCGGAACTGCCTCCAGGCATCTGGCACTAGGAAGAAGGCTTTCAGGATCGTCGACAACCTCCGCGTTACCGCCTTGAGTGAATACAAGGTCGCGGAACTTATCCAGAGCAGCACCGGTGTTGAGGGAGTCTTCCAGATTCCGTCTGGCTTCTTCAATACTCTTGGCTTTGCCTCCGAGAACGATCATAAGTGAACCCAGAGACAAGCAGAGTTCGCGGAGATCCTCCGGCCCTTCGCCTCGCAGCGTATCAATGGCCTCTGCAACCTCAAGGGAATTGCCTACTGCATACCCCAAGGGCTGATCCATATCACTGACTAGAGCTGCGCCCCTTCTTCCGGCTTGTCTCACGATATCCACCATTAATTCAGCCAGGTGCTCTGCATCACTTTGAGACTTCATGAATGCACCTTTACCGGTTTTTACATCAAAAACGATAGCGTCTGCTCCACAGGCAAGTTTCTTGCTGCATACGCTGGCTGCTATCAGCGGTATGCTGTCAACTGTTGCAGTTACATCGCGTAGTGCATAAAGCTTTTTGTCAGCAGGTGCGATAGACGCTGTTTGACCGACGACAGCAATCCCAACCCTGTTTACAGCTTCAACGAATTCTTCCTTTGATAGGTCAACTCTGAAACCGGGAATGGACTCCAACTTATCCAGTGTTCCGCCGGTGTGGCCTAATCCTCGCCCTGACATCTTCGCCACAGGAACACCTAAAGAGGCTACAAGGGGCGCAAGGACCAGAGTTGTTTTGTCACCTACCCCGCCTGTGCTATGCTTATCGACTTTAACTCCGTGAATAGCAGAAAGGTCCACTGTCTCTCCTGAGTGGGCCATTGCCATCGTTAGGGCGTGCGTTTCCTTCACGCTCATACCTTGGAAAAACACAGCCATTAGAAAAGCGGACATTTGATAGTCAGGGATATCGCCTTGGGTGTATCGGGAAATCAGTAAGTTGATTTCTTCCTCTGACAACTCACATCCGCGCCGCTTCTTCAAGATAATGTCGTAGACTCTCACGTCGACCCCTCTCCTATTCTCCCCCTGCGCGAGGGTGGGTTCTGTCATAGATCTCCTTTAGCTTCGCTTTGGTCAGATGAGTATATATCTCCGTAGTAGAGATATCTGCATGCCCCAGCATTTCTTGGACAGACCGAAGGTCTGCACCGTTCTCAAGAAGATGTGTGGCAAAACAGTGGCGAAGGATATGGGGAGTTACCGGTTTTGAAATTCCGCATTTCTTAGCATAACCTTTGATGATTTTCCAAAACCCTTGCCTGGTAAGTCTCTTCCCTCTGGCGTTCACAAATAAAGCTTTCTCTCTTCTCCCCTGCAACATGCGGCCTCTTGATGATTGGAGGTAGGTTTCTACCCAAAAGCAGGCTACGCTCCCCATGGGGATAATCCTTTCTTTCCATCCCTTGCCCAGGCATTTGACGTACCCCATGTGAGTGTCAATATCGCCAAGATCCAAAGAGACCAGCTCAGATACGCGCATCCCTGTGGCGTACATCGTTTCCAGCATGGCTTTATCGCGAATACCGGCAGGCGTGTCAGTTACCGGAGCATCTAAAAGACCGGTGACTTCTTCTGCAGTCAATACCTGGGGCAGGCTTTTCTCTTGTTTAGGCGAAGCGATGTTGGTTGCTGGATCGTGTTCCATCAAGCCTTCACGGTAAGTAAAGGCGTAGAACCCGCGAATGGCAGAGATCGTCCTTGAAATGCTGGAATTTGCTTTACCGTGGTCTTTCAAAAACTTCAGATATGAAAGGATCGTATCTTCATTTACCTCTTCCAGCTCCATACCGTAGGTATCATTTATGAATTCCTCAAACTGGGTGAGGTCCCTTCCATATGACTCTATCGTATTGTTTGCAAGGCCCCGCTCACACAAAAGGTAGGCGAGGAACTCATCGATCCAGGACAACCCGTCGACCTCCTAAAGGGGAGCAGTCCTGATGCATTGGCTTGATAAACCCGGTCGGTGAACCATTAGTCTGCAGTATGAGCTGTTTTTACCAGTATAGCATGACCTCCTTTTGCCTGCAATTACATGTGCCTTGAAATCAATTCAATGAAAACAGGGGTTATGAAGCCTTCGACGATAGACGCAATACCGAGTAAGGCAAGGGCGCCCACAAGCGTGATGCAGGAGAGGAGAAATTGAGGATACAGTGGGATCCTGGTACTCCTGAACCTGTCTTCAATTACGATTTTTGCAAATGTCAGCGAAGACTCAAAAGAGAGAATCAGCGCAGGGATTATAAACAAGTTCTGAGGAAGCACCGATACGAAGGCCAAAAGCACTCCCCTTGAAGCCATTTGCAAAACGAGAAAACCCACGGTAAACCCAATGGTAAAACCACGCAAAAACAGTAAAACACCTATTCCCGGAGCCCCTATCACGGAGAGGCCCAGAAGCCACCCGATGAAGACAGTCTTCAGATTTCCGTAGAAACCCTGTTGCGACGCGGAGACTGCGGCAACCTGCATTGTCTCGCCGAAGCCTCTGAAAAAGGCTGTAAGGTCCTGAGCAAGTTCAGACTTTTCCTCGTCCGGAAGGACTTTTGCTGAAAGAGCACCGAAAATGACTCCCAAGATAAGCATGACACTGAGTATTGTGTAGGTAAGGACATGTTTTCTTAGGTAATGGGTGAACGCCTCTTTTGGCGTGGTTTTTGCGAGCATTCCCGCCCCTCCTCCCAACCACCTCCCTTCATATGTATGTCCATCTTATCAGCGTTATGCTTGCAGCCTTTTCCCTTGGATTTCTCAACCGTTCTCTATAACAGCCTTGCCATAGTGTCCCCCTCCTCCTGCAACCAAAGGGAGTGTTCCATTGCGTGCCTGGATGATAAGGCCCGCTGCCTTTTCTCCCACCACTTCTGCCAATTCCCCTTCTTTCGCTTTGTGCAGGACTGCCATTTCACTTCCGAACCTCTCGATCAGCTTGTCTATGGACCTAGGCCCTACGCCCGGTACAAACTCCAATGGAATCTGATAGAGGTACGGAGGCCTGTGCTCAGGGTGACGAGGGACAGGGTAATCCTGGATCTCTCTGATTCGGTCAAGGACCCCCTTTACAACAGAAGTGCTGTCACACTCAGGACATTGGACAACAGGAGGAGTCTCGTAATTGAACGTCCTGTCACACTTGGGACAGTAAGTCCTGTGGTACTTTCCAAGCTTCGGGTCTAATCCGTAGTTCGCTACGACTTGTCTGCCATCCCTTCGCGCCAGTGCTTTAATGACCTCATCGAACGATGCACTCTCAAGGCGCATAACGTTGTATTCGCGCCCAATCTTCGGCAGCGAATGAGCGTCGGAATTGGAAAGAAACGTGTACCGGTGCAATTCAGAGATAGTGTCAGCCAGGTCTGTATCAGCGGAAAGTCCCAACTCTATCGCAAGGAGAGAAGATAAGATATTCTCGGGGAACGCTTCATGAAGCCTTCTTATGCAATTGCCGTAGATACTCTTGTGCGGTGAAAAAGCGTGGGCAGGAAAGGGAATCGCTCCGATATCCATAGCCATGCTGTAGAGGTTTCGGGCAGGCATTTGGCATACAGGCGTACTTGAGAAAACGTTTGAAACACAACCCTGAAGCTTGCGCGAAAAGGCTTTCGCTGTGTCAAGAGTCCTGAGAAGGATCAAGTGGTGGGAATGACCCTTGTGTTCCTCGAGGGTCTCGACTTCAGAGGCGAGAACAATGACAACTTTGTCTTTATAACCGATGCCGCCTCCCGGGATCTCCACCATTTCCCCTGAATCCAGGAGACTCTCGATATCATCGATTACGCCTGGAGATGCTGCATCTACAATCCCAACAATGTCAACGCCTTTTTTGTAAAAGCATTCTTTTGCTATATTCTCGAAGGTCAGTTCCCTTGAAGCTGATACTTTTACCGGCCGTCCCGTGCTATCGCAACCTATATGAACATGCAAATCAACGTAAAACTCAGTCAACTAAAAAATCCCCCTCGAAATCACTGTTACCAATGCAAGAAGTGTCTTGGCATCACGGATCTCACCGTTTGTCATCATAGTCTCAACAGCTTCACGTGATAGGTTGAATACTTTTATGTTTTCGTCCTGGTCAGGTTCTGCTGTTCCGGGGATGAGATCTGTGGCAATGAACAAATGCATCATTTCACCGGAAAAACCAGGTGACGTGTAAAAAGACGCTACTTTCTCAATACGTCCGGCAATAAAAGAGGTCTCCTCCTCAAGCTCACGGATAGCGCAGTCTTCAGGCTTCTCTCCGGGATCCAGCTTTCCTGCGGGAATCTCCCACAAAACCTCTCCTACCGGGTATCTAAACTGTTTTATCAGTATTACATTACCATCGTTATCAATGGGGATGATACCTACGCTTCCAGGATGCTCCACGACCTCTCTGGTGGATGTCCTTCCTGAAGGTAATCTTACCAGGTCAACGCGGAGGTTTAGTATTTTCCCTTGATAGAGAGTATCAGATTTTACCATAACCTCTGTAAGTTGTTCACTACAATCCACTACCCTTCCCTCCTACACAATTGAATGACTTGAAGGACACATTCGACTGTACCTGACTTGAGAATGCGTGTTCAGGCAATTACTGACCATTTGCGAAAATACTGGAATAACGCTGACTGCTTCGGCATATCATATACACCATGGAAGGAGGGATGTCCTCTTATGGACATTGTTTTTTCAAAAGACTCTTTTTACATCTCCGGCAAACCTGCTGACGTACTGGAAGCCCTTTTCTTTTTGTCGAAAACCTACGGAACACTAGGTGAACTCCTCGCTTCTTTGAACCCGGACACCGGTAAGTGTCTCCGCGATGAGCTTTCCCGCAAAAACTCCTGCTGCACCGGCAGCAAGGAAAAATTCCGGATCTTCCTGGATAGTCCGCCCCATTACAGTAACATTAATCTCATCCCTTTGAAGCCTTTTGACAGCGGGTACCCCGTTCTCGGCGACAATGACGTGCCTACCGATAATGCCTGACTCATCAAGTTGTGACCTTACCAACTCCAACCTGTCCTCCGGCATCTTAGGTAAGACGACTATACAATTACCCAGTACGACTTCTTTGAGGATGGTGATGGTATGGTGGCTTACCCCTAAGTGTCGCTTGCGGGGATCAGCAAAGCTGATTCTTGGCGAAACGATAGGGATTCCTCCCAGGGAGTGGGCTGCGTTTACTGCTATGCCTTGTTCTATACCGGAAAACCCATATTTTGTGCCTGTGCCTGCCTGCCCCGGCCCCATTGCAACAACGGCAGCGTCTGCCTTGGCACATTCCTTTGCTACATGCAGAGCTGAATAGATGTTTATTGCTTCAAGGTCTCCGCCAAAGGCATGGCCGGAAGTGATTACAGTATCTAATATCGCTTTGTCCCGCAACTCTTCAGTGAGTCTGCTGAAAGATGCAGGCAACGCCCCACCGTCAGTCATTACATACGCGATCTTTCCCCGGTTCCCTGTAGCTTCCTTGATGCCTGCTGCCACCGGAGCTACCATGCTGTGCAGCTCACAGGCGATAACAGGCATGCATAAGATTGGCTTAGGGTCTTTTAAGACTTCATGGTATTCGCTGCTCTTCTCTTCAGCTGCGAGACAATGGACCTGAAAAGGAGTGTACCGTGCCTTTATTATGTGTCCCGGTCCGCAAGTCTCGCCCAGGCATTCCCTGCCTTCAACCCACATAATAAAGTGGTACCCGCCTGTCCCCAGATTAAGTTCGACTGCGTTGGTGTTCAGAACAACCTTATCCCCGGGGGCAATCGGCCCTGTGAGATCCGGATAGCATATGGCAAGGGAATTCCTTCCTTCACATATGACCTCAGCTTCCGTGACACGCGAAGAGACGCGACGGACCCTTGTGACAGTCCCCCTCCTTGCCCTGATCATAAAAATACCCCCAACTATCTCGCCTGAGGTTAAACTGCGCGGTTCTCGACCCTCTCAGCAGGGAAACTGCGCAGGTTGTCGTAAACTAAAGTGTGAGAAGGGAGAAAAGATACGTAGCTCTAAACCCATCCAGAATATCTTCCCCGCAGGGAGGATATCATACTCATTGACAATTTGAGGAGGAATACCGGTGCAAAGATGGCAGGTTTGGATAGCCACATTTGTTGTTTTAGTCTTACTGGGGTGGTCAGTAGGAGTTACAACAAGGTTGTCACGGGATATTGCGGCGATTGAGAGGGATTTAGACAGGGCATTCGAGGATCTGGCAGCTTTGTCGAGACGGGTCTCGGAAATCGAAACCCTGGAAGAAGCTCAGATGGGTCCTGAGGTAGTAGTCTATTATGTCAAGAGCACACCCACTGAATCATACCTGGTTCCGGTAAGGCAAAGAGTGGCACAAGGTCAAGACCCTGTAAGAGGTGCATTGGAACTCCTTGTGAAAGGCCCCCTTCCTGGGAGCGGACTGGAAGCGCCCATCCCGCAAGAAACCGGTGTAAGAAGCCTCGTGATTGAAGGGGACCTTGCTATCGCTGATTTCAGCAAGGAACTTGCCGCCAACTTCGTAGGCGGCAGCTGGAATGAGGCACTGCTGGTAGGCTCTATCGTGAACACACTGACTGAGTTTCCCGAAATAAACCGGTGCCAAATCCTGGTGGAAGGAGAAAAACGGGAGAGTATCGGAGGCCACGTCAGCATCGATACTCCCCGGACCAGAGCCACAGAACTCATCGGACCTAACTGATCTCTCTTCCCGGGTCCTGTGAATGCCAAAGAGATGCGATTTCCATGCCTCGGCTAAGTGCTTGCCGGTTGAGAGGTATCAAGTTATGGCGTCTCTCCGGCAGCACCATTTTCATTGCATCGAGCACTGTCTCAAAGCTTACGACCTTCGTGATGGCAAGGTAGGCTCCCAGGGCCACCATATTTGCAGTACGCAAGTCGCCAAGCTCATTAGCAACTTCATTGCAGGGGACACCCAGTATCCTCACATCTCGCCTCTCAGGCGGCGCTTCAATAAGAGAAGAATTGTAGACAATAAGCCCTTCCCGGGCGACCCAGGGAGCGAATTTGTGTAGAGACGGCTTATTCAAGGCAACCAGGCTTAGAGGTTCAGTCACCAGAGGAGAAGAGACTCCTTTCGAAGATATCACCACCTGGCAGTTGGCAGTGCCTCCTCTCATCTCAGGCCCGTAGGACGGCATCCAGCTGACATTTGCACCTTCCATCATCCCTGCATACGTCAGTAATTGCCCCATCAACATTATGCCCTGTCCGCCGAATCCTGCAAAGATCGCTTCCTCATGCATTACCTGCCACCTCCTGAACTTGGGTATAGTCTCCCAGAGGATAATAGAGGCTCATCTTTTCATCTACCCATTTCATTGCTTCGAGGGGAGACATACCCCAGTTGATGGGACAGGTGGAGAGGAATTCCACAAGGCTGAACCCTTTGCCTTCTATTTGGGTCTCAAAGGCTCGTCTCACAGCGCGTTTAGCTTTTATGACATTGGTCGGACCGGTAACTGAAACCCTGGAAATATAAGCCACACCTGAAAGCGTTGATAAAAGCTCAGCGACTCTTATGGGATGCCCGGCACCTTCCACATCCCTGCCCCTGGGGGAAGTTGTAGTCCTCTGTCCCGGCAATGTCGTAGGCGCCATTTGCCCGCCGGTCATGCCGTAAACCGCGTTATTGACAAAGATCACAGTGATCTTCTCTCCTCTGGTTGCGGCATGGACTATTTCAGCCATTCCTATGGAAGCCAGGTCTCCGTCGCCTTGATAGCAGAAAACAACAGAATCAGGGAGGGTCCTCTTAATCCCGGTAGCTACTGCAGGCGCCCTACCGTGGGAGGCTTCGACGAAATCACAGTTAAAGTAGTCGTATGCCAGCACTGCGCAACCCACAGGTGAAATCCCGACGGTCTTCTCGCGAACACCCAGTTCGTCAATGACCTCAGCTATCAACCTGTGGATAATCCCATGGGTGCAGCCGGGGCAATAATGCATCGGGACGTCTGCCATTGCTTCCGGACGGCCAAATACTTTCCTCATTCTTTATATCCCCTCCTCCACGATTCTCTCGATCTCATTCAGTATTTCTCTGGGTGTAGGAGTCATTCCGCCTGTACGGCCGTAGAAGTGGACAGGCTTTGTGCCGAGTATTGCCAGGCGTACATCTTCAACCATCTGCCCAAGGCTCATTTCCACTGTTAGAACTCGTAAGCTGTCTTCCGCTGTCTGCCTCAAGGCATCATAGGGGAACGGCCATAAAGTGATAGGCCTGAACAGGCCGACCCTCAACCCGCGCTCTCTTGCCATGTCAATCGCTGCCTGTGCAATCCGCGCGCATGTTCCGTAGGCAACGATCAGGGTTTCAGAATCCTCAGCCATGTAGGTCCTGTACCTAACTTCGTTTCTTGCGATCTTTTCGTATTTCTCCTTTAAGTTAAGGTTATGCTGCTCTAGCTTTGCCGGATCAAGGATAAGTGAGGTTATGACATTCTTTGGCCTGTTCTTTGCTCCTGTAGTAGCCCAGGTCTTAGGAGGCAAGTCTAGATCCTCTCTTTTTCCCGGTATTACAGGCTCCATCATTTGCCCCAGAATCGCATCTCCCAGAATCATGACTGGGTTGCGATACACATCAGCAAGGTCAAAGGCGGTAATCGTAAGGTCCATCAGCTCCTGCACGCTTGCAGGAGCAAGAACTATCAGTTTATAGTCGCCGTGGCCTCCCCCCTTGGTCGCCTGGAAATAGTCTGCCTGAGAACCTTGTATCCCGCCTAAACCGGGTCCGCCCCGGA
The DNA here is from genome assembly GCA_900019985.1 of uncultured Clostridia bacterium. GTDB lineage: Bacteria > Bacillota > SHA-98 > UBA4971 > UBA4971 > UBA4971. Next base: position 934 of record FIZM01000003.1, on the reverse strand, counting down.
CAATATTCACAAGCACGCAGGGAAGTTCCGCGCCTGCCATGTATGAGATGGCTTCCTGCATAAGGCTGATTCCAGGGCTTGAAGACGTAGTCATTACCCTTGCGCCGGCACATGCAGCCCCGTACACCATGTTGCTCCCTGCAACCTCGCTCTCTGCCTGTAGGAAGACCCCTCCTACCTCAGGCATGCGTCTGGACATATACTCGGGAATCTCGTTCTGAGGTGTTATCGGATAACCGAAAAAATACCTGCAGCCTGCAAGAATCGCTGCTTCGGCTATAGCTTCATTCCCCTTCATCAACACCTTTTCTCCCATGAGATCCATGCCCCTCCTTACCTGTATACTTCAATCGCCACCTCCGGACACATCCTGGCGCAGTAAGTACAGGCATTACATTCCTCAGGGTTTACTATAGTTGCCGGATGATATCCCTTAGAATTAAAACGCTCTGCCATAACCAGGAGGTTCCTGGGACAAAAGGCGACACACAACTCGCAACCTTTACACCGTTCTTCGTCAAAAACAACCTTTGCCACTCTGTGCCACCTCCCGCACTTATGAGTAAACCTTCACTTCCTCCTCATGCCGAAGTACACGAAGGCACGCTTCAGCCAAAGCAAGCATCTCATCTTCACCGGGATAAACCAGGACAGGTGCAATGAATCGGACACGAGTCTTAATCCATTCCACCAGCATGTCTGAATAGCACACCCCTCCTGTGAGAATTATTGCGTCTACATCTCCTTCCAGGACAGTTGCCATTGCGCCGATTTCCTTTGCAATCTGATAAGCCATAGCTTCATAGACGAAGGCTGCGTATTCATCTCCTTCTGCAATACGCCGTTCCACCTCGACTGCACTGTTGGTGCCGAGATAGGCCATAAGCCCGCCTTGACCTACCATCTTCTTCTTAATCTCGTCCATGGAAAGGTT
>FIZM01000002.1 GCA_900019985.1 uncultured Clostridia bacterium | reverse complement strand
TTTAGAACCGATTCCACCCAGGCTGACGCTCGTTGGAGTTCATTGTCCTTCAGTGGCCCTTCGAGTCCTTCAACGAAGAAACCCTCAGGCTCAGCTATTAGGGTTCCTCCCTTTTTCACGAGCTTATGAGCTATAGGTTTTGCTGCATATCCAAACAACCTTGCCATAACGCGTAATAGACGAGAGGGTACGTCTGCTTGGGCCATTCTCGTATCAAAAGCTGCCACTCCGATCCCCTTAAGTGCACCCTGAGGAATGACGTCCAAGAGACTGCTGATGGATTTTGTCGGCCTGAATGCCCGCGTAGGAGAACCGACAATCAAGATGTCTATTCCTTTTAAGTGTTCAGGCGTTATCTCGTCTACATGAAGTGTGTCACAGCTTCCGAAGGACGCCAGACTGTCACCGATTGCCAGGGCTACCTGTTTAGTATTGCCGTAGAAGGAATCATACACTACTAAGGCTTTGTTCCTCCTTGGATCGGTATAGATACCGGTTTTGCGCTTTCTTGAGCCCGTCTTCTTGAAGCCGCTTCCTTCAACCGGGGTTCTCTATTGAAGCAAGCCTTTGGCTTGAAGACAGCTTAAAGATAGCTTGAATTCGCTTTCTGATGACTGGCCATATATTCCGGCGGCTAATAGGTTCCGACAGGGGACCGTCACCATTGTAACTCATTCGCAACGTCCTACTTGTTAGACAATGCAACCTACATGTTAGACAATTCAATCGACATCAAGGTGTTCCTTTATCGCTAAGAAAGAAATTTTACTGATCTCAATGATTCTGAGGAAACTACTTAGGGAATGATATGTCTATGTGCAAAGCAGTATTGCAAGCGCTGTGCTATGTATTCAGCCGGCAACGACTTGCGATGATGACACCTGTAACTGCTAGCTGGAGCAATAGACTTACCAGTGACCGTATACTGGTGAGGACTTACCGGTGACGATATACCAGTGAGGACTAGCCGGTGACGACATACCAGTGAGGGCATACCGGTGACGACGTACAGGTGATGGCTCATGGTAAACCTCCTGCGGCTTCCGGGCGGCTACACGTTGATTCCCTTCAGTCCTACTTTCTTCCGCCACATGAAATATAGCTAACTCAAACTTTTCTAAAGTAATAACGAAATAATCTATGAAGAAAGTTTTCTACAGGAAGGAGTTTTGAGTTTCAAGTAGAATAACTCCTTAGGAAATCGATAGATACAGGTGGCATAAAGGAGCGGTGTTGCCGCAAGGTGATTTAAGAAAATACTTTTCAAACACCTATATACCACAGTACCATGCTTTAAATCAATGAGAGAAAAAAATGAATTAGGAGGTGATAGTGTTCAAGAGCTGACTTGAAAAAACAAATGGGGATTGTCAAAAAAACACCAATAAGGAGGAGTCTCATAAATGAGTAAGAGACTACTGGTCGTATCTCTTCTTTGTGTGGCTATTCTATTGATGGGATCACTGTCAGCATTCGCAGCTCCAAGATTGGTGCTCCGTGCAGGAGACGACAGCACGGAAGACTATCCATACCATCAGGCCTTCAAGGCTTGGTCTGAGGCGATATGGGAAGCAAGTAACGGCGAAATCAAGCTCGAAGTCTATTCCAACGCAGTGCTTGGTTATGAGCGAGAGCTGATTGAGGGCGTTCAGATGGGCACCATTGACTTCTGCACAAGCTCTCTCGGACCCTTTGGAAGCTTCGCACCAATGATCGACACACTCAACCTACCCTACCTGTTTAAAGACGTAGACCACCTCGTCAGGTGCCTTGATTCAGGATTAGCAGCAAAAATGAATGCATATGTTGAGGAGCATGATCCGGGCTTCTACACTTTGGCATGGATATGCGGAGGTGGCAGAAGCTTCTACACCAAGAAGCCGGTTTACAGTGTGGCAGACCTGAAAGACCAGAAGATCAGGGTCATGGAGAACAAGGTATACATCGACCTGGTTAACATGATGGGAGGAAAAGCAGTCCCCATGGCATACGGTGAAGTCTACAGCGGACTGCAGACAGGAGTTATCGACGGTGCTGAAAATGACCCCGGAGCATACTACACACAGAGGCACTATGAGGTTGCTCCCAACTATGCTCTGGACGTTCACACCATTGACATCACAGGACTTCTCGCCAGCAAGAAGACATGGGACAATCTGTCCAACAGCGATAAGCAGATCTTGATCCAGTGTCTCCCCGCATTCATCGAAGCAGGCCGCAAGTCCTGGGCCCAGTTGACAGTTGATGCTCTCAATGCTTTGAGGGAAGAGGGCGTCAACATTATCGAAGTCGACCAGGAAGAGTTCAAGGAAGCCGTAATGCCGCTCTGGGACGAGGTTCTCGACAGGCTCGGAAGCGACTTGGTTGACTTCGTACTGTCCGTACCGTGATGTGATCACAGTTCGCTTGCAGTACGAGGTTCTCGTCTGCAAGGACATACGGAAGAAAGCTCTCTTCATAGCAGGTAGAGAAATCTTCTTTTGAACTGTTGCCATATGAGGAAATTTCATAATTGCGTTTCGCAGTTATGGAATTTCCTCTATCTCAGAAAGAGAGTAATCCGTTCCGAATGAATGTGAATGTAAACGTCTGAAGGGAGCACGGTGTCAATGATAATAATAGACACGCTGCTGAAAGTTTTAAGGGCCATAAAGAGAGCCAGGTTTGTTGAATACATAATAGCAATACTTGCGGCAATTCTCTCAGTGGTTGTACTTCTTCAAGTAGTGTTCCGCTACGCATTGAACAATCCTCTCCATTGGACGGAAGAGATGGCTCGGTTTCTCCTCATATGGATTGTTCTCTTAGGGGCAGCGATCGGAATAAAGCGCAAGTCACATTTTTCCCTTGATATTCTAGTGAAACAGTTCCCCAAAGGTGTTCAAGAAGGTTTGGCCTTTGCCATGGATGTTTTTCTCTTCATATTGATCTTTGACGTAATGGTCAATAACGGGGTCTATCTGACTCAGCTGACCTTAAGACAAATCAGTCCTGCTCTGGGTATTCGTATGTCTTACGTATACTCAGCGGTGTTAGCCTGCGGTACCCTGTCTTGCTTCTATATTCTTGAAGATATCTTGTCCTTTATCAAAGACGCCATTGAGAGACGTCGAGAAAGGATGGCAGAGAACGTATGAGTGTTGTATTAACATTCTTAGGTATTTTTGCATTTTTCATCCTTCTTAACTGTCCCATTATTTACGCCATAATTGCCACATCCTGGATCATGCTGCGGTGGGGCCCTATACAGATTCCGGTCTCTTTGATCGGCCAAAAACTGTTAGGAGGCATCAACTCCTTTCCTCTGTTGGCAGTGCCCTTCTTTATGCTGGCTGCGAATATCATGACTAACACCAGTATTCTGAGGAGACTGGTTGATTTTGTCACTTCGATTATAGGTTTTGTCAGGAGCGGGCTTGCCATTGTAAACGTGGTTGTATCCATGATATGTGCAGGTATGTCAGGATCTGCTACTGCTGATACAGCCGGTGCAAGCGCTATGATCATGCACGCTATGATCGAGGAAGGCTATGATCGGCCTTTCAGTGTAGCTGTTACCGGTGCATCTTCAACTATTGGAATTATTATTCCGCCGAGTATCCCTCTTATTATATATGCCTGGGTTTCCAACTCATCTGTAAGCGCTTTGTTCTTGGCGGGTATAATTCCCGGAATATTGATAGGGCTCGCACAGATACTTCTAGTCATGTACAAGGGTCATGTCAGGAACTATCCGAAACATCCGCGGGTTTCTTTCAGACAAATGCTTAAGAATACTTACAAGGCCATACCTGTACTCATTCTGCCTATCATCATATTAGGAGGAATATTCACAGGAGTATTTACTGCCACTGAGGCAGCAGTCGTGGCAGTTTTCTATGCGTTTGTGTTGGGCTTATTATTGAGAGAACTGAGGTTAGACACTTTGATTAAGTGTCTGGCTGAAACAGGGGTAACTTCAGCCGTTTCATTGACGCTGATCGGAGCAGCTGCCCCTCTCAGCTGGATACTGGCGCTTAACAATGTTCCGAACACAGTGGTCAATTGGTTCTTGTCTGTGACGAGCAATCCCACTGTTTTTATGCTCATGATAGTCGTCTTCATGCTGGCTATCGGTTGTGTCATGGACAATGACCCTGTTATCATGCTTACCACCCCCATGTTTCTGCCTGCAGCTATGAAGCTGGGGATCAGCCCCATCTTTTATGGAACGATTATCAACATTGCGCTGGCGATTGGCATTGTGACTCCGCCTGTAGGTTGTGTGCTGTTTGTTGCTTGTGCTGTAGGGAAAACAACCATTCAAGAAGTAATAGGAGAGTTTATACCCTTCTATTTGGTCATGATTGTTGTGTTGCTATTACTTGTATTCTTCCCGCAACTAGTCCTCTACCTGCCTATGAAATTCATGCCGGGTGCAGTGTAATCAGGTGTTAAGTGACAATAGAAGGCAACCTACGGGAGAGTGAATACACACGAAAGGGGAGTTTGAAATAACGCAAATGGAGATAAGATACGCAGTCAACCCGGAATACGTTAAAGGCCTTACAACAGAGGGCTTGCGTCGCGAATTTCTCGTCCGGAACCTTTTTGTTCCCGGAGAGCAGAGACTTGTTTACACCCACTTTGATAGGATGATCGTAGGCGGCATATGTCCCCGGGAGCCCATTGCCATAGAGGGGTATAAAGAAGCTACCGGAACTGACTACCTCCTGGAAAGAAGGGAAATGGGAGTCATTAATATCGGCTCTCCCGGAGCGATTAAGGTAGACGGCGAAGAATATGTCCTAGGCTACAAGGACTTGCTATATATCGGCATGGGAGCACGTGATATCGAGTTCTCGAGCAGGAATCCTGAAGAACCGGCCAAGTTTTACTTGGTGTGTACAGCTGCACATCAAGCTTATCCCATTAAGAAGGTTGAGTTCGATTCAATAGAACCGATCTACATTGGTTCAAAGGAAACGTGCAGCAAACGAGTGCTCTACAAATACATTGTTCCCGAAAACGTCCGGACTTCGCAGCTGACGATGGGAATGACAGCGATAGAGCCGTGCAACGTATGGGGCAATATGCCCACTCATACACATGCCAGGAAGACAGAGATCTTCTTAAACTTCGAGCTGGACGAAGAAGCAGTGGTATTCAACATAATGGGTGAACCTAAAGAGACTCGTCACATAGTTACGAAAAATGAGGAGGCCATTATTGTGCCCGGCTGGTCTGTCCATTGCGGTGCAGGAACAAGCAGCTACACGATGATCTGGGCAATGGCAGGAGAGAATCAGACATTTACCGATTCCGACGGAATACCCATGAAGGACTTGCTGTAAAAGAGGGTCTTCGCCGCCGGCAAGTGGGAAAGACTAATGCAAAAATACCGAATGTACAAGGCGAAGCAGATCAATGAATCAACTGATGATTCAGGGATCTGCTTTTTGTTTTGGACTGCCTATTGCTGATGTTGCAGCTCTACGCTCAGCTTAGCTTTAAGTGATGAGCCTACCTAAATACTGATGCGGTCGTCTGCAGCACAAGCCGCTTCCGGGGGAATTCTGTTCACAGCTATTCCTAGTGGAGTTAATGGGTTTACCGGCAGGCTAGGAAAGATCATCTGTGGCCCTACCTGATCCCGTGGCAGACGCAGAATTATTGATGATGGCTGCGAGTATGCCTCGGACTGTAACAGATGCGAGAACAATCGCCCCGCCTGCCAAGGCCCAACGCCCGGGCCTTTCGCCGAATACCAGGAGAACCCAGAGGGGATTCAGGATAGGTTCAATGGCAGTAATGAGCACCGCATCCAGAGCGGTTACATGTTTGATGGCGGTAGCATACAGAATATATGGGACTCCCAGCTGAAATACGCCTGCAAGCATAAGGAGCAGCCATCCACGAGAACCGGGGGATGATCCCAGCATAAAGGGGACGCATATCAATGCTGTCAGGATGTTGCCGAGAAGCACGGTCTCCATGGGGGATTCCTTTTTCTGCTTTCTCAAGAACAAGGTGAGAGACCCGAAGAAAAAACCGCTGGAAATGGCAATTATCGTACCTATAAGGCTTGTTTGCGTAAGATCATCTGCAAAGAACAGCGTCATTCCTGCTATTACCGTTGCAATGGTCAACCAGTCTTTCCATGTGGCGCGCTCGCCAAGGAACGCAGCTCCAAGCAGTGCAATCCAGACAGGTGAGGTATACTGGAGCAGTATGGCGTTTGCTGCAGTGGTAAGCTTGTTGGCAAATGCAAATGAGATTACCGTGCCGGCATAAGTTATGGCACCGCCGACCTGAGGAAAAGACCAGTTAAATCCAGGGGTTCCGTTAGCCACAAGCAGCACAATGGCAGCGATAGCGGATCTTGCCCCCGCTATTCCCATAGGGTTCCATTCCACAGACTTTATGGCTAGGCCTGCGAGGCTCCACAGCAGTGCAGTAACGATCATTAGGATTACAGATATTTGTCGTGGGTTGTCTGCGTTACTGATGCGTTGCAGATTCACGAGTGGTTTCATCTGTCTTTTTCCGTCTTCTCCTTGCCGCGTGTTTCCTGCGATTTCTTTGTCAATGGCACCAATTGATACATTATATCAGATTCCGGAGCGGTGTTTCCTACTGTTACTCGGTCCATGGCAGTCAATACCGTTACCCGGAGTTTTGCATCTCTTGTAGGCAGTATATCGCCTCAAGGAGCGTTTCTGCTGCATCACCCAGGACCAGTGTTGCATTGTCCATGGAATACAATGGATTGTCAACACCTGCGTAGCCGGGCTTCGTATCTAAGTTGAAGATAATGACGTGCTTCGCTTCGTACGCCCGAAGTATAGGCATGCCGTATATGGGAGTCCCTTCAGCGGTGTTTGCAGCAGGATTGATTACGTCGTTGGCCCCAACTACTATGACTACGTCTGTTTCTCTAAATCCCTCGTTGATATCGTCCATTTCATAAAGCTTATCGTAGGGGACATCAGCTTCTGCAAGGAGCACGTTCATATGGCCAGGCATTCTGCCTGCGACAGGGTGGATGGCGAACCTGACCTCTTTATCCATGTCTTCCAGGATGTCAGTAAGCTTCTTAACCTCGTGTTGAGCCTGGGCTAATGCCATTCCATACCCGGGGATGACAATCACCGATTTGGCGTCTCTTATAAAGGATAGGAAATCATCTTGACCTTCCGTGTCTGTTTTGCACTTTTCCTCAGAGATTTCAGCTTCGTGAACTGAAATGGCTCCGGTATCCGATTCCTTGCTTACAAGGACCGTTTTTCCGGCAAGCACCTGAGAGAGGCTTCTGTTCATCGCTTTGCACATCAGGCGGGTTAAGACAAGGCCGGATGTCCCAACCACTGCTCCTACAGCCACCAAAAGAGGGTTGCGAACTGCAAACCCTGAGATAGATGCTGCTACGCCGGAAAATGAGTTGAGAAGGGAAATGGTAATAGGCATGTCAGCTCCGCCTACTCTTATAGTGAACAGAACTCCATAAACAAGGGAAAGCACGAGAATCCCAAATGCCCGAATGGGAATCCCTTCGGAACCGGCCGGAAAAATAGATACAAACAGGAGCCCTATCAAAACAAGCGCCAGGTTGTTCCATGTGGATTGCCCTTTAAACAGTATTGGCTTCTGCTCCATCTTCCCGTGGAGTTTTGCTGCGGCAATAAGGCTCCCGCTTAAGGTGATACTTCCGATGACAAGGCCCAGCGCCGCGGTAAGCTTGTCAGTAGCAGCGATATCTCCGAGTATTCCAAGGAGTGCAAGGAGGGACACGATAGCGGAACTTCCTCCTCCAAACCCATTCAGCAAGGCTACCATCTGAGGCATCTGGATCATGGCGACTTTAACCGCCAGATAGTATCCACTGAGTGCTCCAACAGCTATTGCAACCCAGAGGACGGGAATGCTTACGATACCTTCAGCCACGAGAGTTAAGATGATGGCGCCTGCCATGGAAAGAGAACCTACGAGATTCCCGGAAACAGCAGTGACAGGAGAACTCATAAGCCTGATGCCGTAGATGCTTCCTATCACGAATACCAGTCCAAGCATGTTAACCCATGACATTTTCCCGGCTCTCTCCCTCATTGGCTTTTTTGAACATCTTAAGCATTCTGTGGGTTACGAAAAATCCGCCGACAACGTTTATCATGGCAAGGGTAACGGCAATCGCCCCCAGGAACCGATATCCTGTTATCTTAGCTGCGGCTGCAACTGCCAGCGCACCTAGGACAGTCACGCCTGACAGAGCATTTGTGCCTGACATCAAAGGGGTGTGGAGGAGGCTTGGGACATCGCTTATGACTCTGTACCCAACGATGCTTGCAGCGATAAACAACACCAAAAGCATTGGGAAGCTCATCTTAGAAGCAGCTCCTTCTTTTTGGCTCTATGTTCGGCTCTATGCCGACCCCATGGCTTCTAGAGCTCCTTGATGGACGACTCTTCCATCACGCGTTACAAGGGATGATGCGATGATTTCATCGGTTGCGTCCAGTTTGATCCTGCCGTCTTCCACAAGGTATGCTACGTAGTTGTATACATTGTTTGCAAACATCCAGGTGGAACTCGTTGGGATGGTCCCAGGTATATTCAGGATTCCGATTATGTTTACACCGTGCTTTTCTACGATCTTGCCGGGTTCGGTGAGTTCTCCGTTGCCTCCCTGGTCGATGGCAACATCCACTATTGTGGATCCGGGCTTCATGGACTTGACAGTCTCTTCGGTGATAAGGGTAGGCGCCCTTTTACCGGGTACAAGTGCAGACAGGAACACGACATCCATCTCAGGGGCAACCCCTCTGAGGATCTCTTGTTCTTTGCGCAGCCACTCATCAGGCAGCTTCTTTGCGTATCCGCCTTCTCCTACTGCAATCTCCGGCGGGATCCCAAGGTCTATGATCTTTGCGCCTAGGCTTTTCCCTTGCTCACATGCGTCAGGCCTGATATCTGTAGCATGGGCCACTGCGCCTAACCGCTTTGCAGTGGCTATAGCCTGAAGGCCTGCGATTCCTATTCCTATAACCAGAACCTGTGCCGGCCTAATCATACCTACCGCAGTCCCCATCATTGGAAGGAACTTAGGCAGTGTGTTAGCTGCCATAATCATTCCTTTGTACCCGGCTACTGTGCTCATTGATGTGAGTGCGTCCATAGACTGCGCCCTGGATATCCTGGGTATGCTGTCTAACGTAAAAGATATGACTCGTTTCGAAGCTAAATTCTTGATCATCTCGTGGTTGGCAGGGGCGGCAGGGTGGAGAAAAGAGACGATGCATTGGCCTTCCTTCATCAAATCGACTTCATGTTTTCCTATGTTTCTATTGAAAAGAGGCTCTTTTACTTTGAGGATTATGTCTGCTTCTCTGAACAGCTCTTCTGCACTACCGACAAGTCTTGCACCTGCTGCTTTATAGTCTTCATCGGAAAAATACGAACCCAGCCCGGCACCTTCTTCCACAAGGACGTTTGCGCCTTCAGATACCATTTTTTTGACTGTGTCTGGGATTGCAGCTACCCGTCGCTCACCTTCCATGATCTCCTTAGGGATTCCGATGGCAAGACCCCTAAATCTCATTTTCATGCCCTCCCGGTCAATAAAGACTAAGCTTCGTTCCGGCAGGTTCAGTATTCTTGAGAGGAGCGTAAAGTCCTTCCAAAAGTAGGCTCATGCACTGACTTCTTTCAAAAGTTGCGCAAACTGTACTTGCATATGCCTATTTCCTATGCTAATATGTAAAAGCAATCGAGACTTGCGCCTTGTGCAAGTTGCGAGGCTTGCGTGGAGAGGTGCCCGAGTGGTTAAAGGGGGCAGACTGTAAATCTGCTGGCGTTGCCTACGGTGGTTCAAATCCACTCCTCTCCACCAGAAATTTTCATTTGGCACTTTTGGATAGGCGGGAATAGCTCAGTTGGTTAGAGCGTCAGCCTTCCAAGCTGAAGGTCGCGGGTTCGAATCCCGTTTCCCGCTCCATTAATGTGGCATTTGATTTTATCCTTGCGATACGAGCCCATGTAGCTCAGCAGGCAGAGCACATCCATGGTAAGGATGGGGTCGCCGGTTCGAATCCGGCCGTGGGCTCCATTTGGAATTTCGGATAGCGCCTTTACAGCCGGCGCTCCTTTTCTTGTACCTCCTGATCTGGAAGACTGATACAGATAATGTGTCAACAGGAAGTGAAAATTTTTGTCAGCCCAAGATACGTTGACACCTCACCTCTATTATGCTAAATTTTAGAAGTAATCTATCTGGGGGTGTAAAAGGGTGCGAATTGGAATTACCTTAGAATGCACTCAGTGCAAACGGCGAAACTACCGCACTGAGAAGAATAAGCGGAACGACCCTGATAGGATCGAGCTTAAGAGGTACTGCAGTTTCTGCAAATCACATACCGTCCATAGAGAGACTCGCTAAAGGTGGGGAAGGTTGCCGTTATGCGTATTGCTGAATGGTTTGGACGTATAGGCAAGTTTTTCCGAGAAGTCAGGGCGGAGCTTCGGAAGGTGACCTGGCCCGGTCGTAAAGAGCTGGTCACGTCTGCGTTAGTAGTCATTTTCGTTGTCATTATTTCTACCACATATATTGGGTTAATAGACTACGCGTTTTCCCGGGTTCTGCAAGTCCTGATAAGATAAGACTTCAGTAGGGGGTGAGGGGCAAGAACTGCAACAAGCAGTGATGCCCTTATACAAGTGGATGAGATTAATAAGTCCTTTTCTGCTGAAGACATGCTGAAACAGGCTGAAGATGAACTTGCTGCTACCGGTGGAACTGAAACAGGCCCGGAGGAAGAAGGCCGGCCGGATGCGTCCGATGCAGATTTTACCGAAGATAAAGAACATCCCGATAGAAACTGGTATGTCATCCATACGTACTCAGGCTATGAGAACAAGGTAAAGACAAATCTTGAACGCCGAATAAAGAGCATGGAGAAAGAGGACAAAATATTCAGGGTCCTTATTCCCACTGAAGAAGAGTACGAGTTTAAGGATGGCAAGAAAAAAATTGCTCAGAAGAAGATATTCCCCGGATATGTTCTGGTTGAAATGGTTATGGAAGATGACTCCTGGTATTTGGTAAGGAATACGCCGGGAGTTACCGGTTTTGTCGGCACCGGGAACAAGCCTATTCCCCTTCATGAGACTGAGCTTCGCGAAATCATGAGGCGGATAGGTGTTGAAGAACCCCGTCCGAGAATTGATTTTTCCATTGGTGAAGGTGTTAGGGTAACATCCGGGCCATTCCAGCACTTCACAGGAATCGTCCAGGAGATTCAAGCAGACAAAGGGAAGCTCAGAGTGCTGGTATCAATGTTTGGGCGGGATACACCTGTTGAATTGGATTTCGGCCAGGTGGAGAAGATTTGATTAGGTAAGACCTTTGGCTAGGTGGGCAGGAGGGACATACGCTATGGCTAGAAAGAAAATAGCAGCTGTCGTCAAACTCCAGATTCCTGCAGGGAAGGCTACGGCGGCACCGCCTGTAGGTCCTGCATTGGCACAACACAGCGTCAACATTATGGAGTTTGTGCGTTCATTCAATGAGAAAACCGCATCTCAAGACGGGACAATCATTCCTGTTGAGATAACGGTATATGAAGACAGATCCTTCACTTACGAGCTGAAAACTCCACCTGCTTCATTCCTTATTCGGAAAGCTGCAGGTATTGAGAAGGGCTCAGGCGTTCCCAACAGAGATAAGGTTGCAAGGATTACCAAAGCACAGCTCCAAGAGATCGCAAAAGAAAAGATGAAGGACCTGAACGCCACATCCCTGGAGGCTGCTGAGAAGATAATAGCAGGCACAGCCAGGAGCATGGGTGTGGAGATCGTCGGTTAGTTAAGAAGTGGGAGAAAAGTGGGAGAAGCGGTAAGCTTCGATTGCACCACAAGGAGGTTAATATCAAGATGGCAGTTCGTGGTAAGCGTTATCAAGAAGCTGTGAAGCTCGTTGACAGGCAGCATCTATATTCTCCGGCTGAAGCAATCGATCTTGTGAAATCAACTGCAAAGGCCCGTTTTGACGAGACTGTAGAGCTGGCGGTAAAGCTGGGTATTGACCCGAAGCGTTCTGACCAGCAGGTGCGAGGTGCAGTAGCCCTTCCGCACGGAACAGGTAAGGCAGTCAGAGTCCTCGTTTTTGCAAAAGGTGAAAAGGCTAAGGAAGCAGAAGCAGCAGGTGCCGATTTTGTCGGTGCAGAAGACATGGCTGAGAAAATCCAAGGCGGTTGGATCGACTTTGACGTAGCTGTTTCTACACCTGATATGATGAGTGTAGTCGGCCGCCTGGGACGCATATTAGGCCCTAGAGGCCTGATGCCTAACCCCAAGACAGGGACTGTGACATTTGAGATAGAGCGGGCTGTTAAGGAGATTAAGGCAGGCAAGGTCGAGTACAGGGCTGATAAGTCAGGTATAGTGCACGTAACTATCGGAAAAGCATCTTTTGAAAACGAGAAGCTTTTAGAAAACATGGCAGTGGTAGTGGATGCCCTGGTCAAGGCAAAGCCTGCAGCCGCTAAAGGTACTTACCTGAGGAGTGTAGCCTTGTCTTCTACGATGGGCCCTGGGATCCGAGTCAACCCTGCCCAAATACTGTCGTAGATTGTTGAAGGGTAAGACTAAACAAAAAAGAAAAGCTGTTTTGCGGTCTTCCATTGCCCAAGACAGCGGGTGTCAAAAGACTTAATAAACGCAACTTGCGTTAGCCCGCCGAGGTCGGGGACGGCATTTCAAAGCAGACGTTAAGCCTCGTTTTCGTTGGCTTCGGATTTGATGTGCCCCTGCTCTCGCGCGGGGGCATTCTGTTATCTATATCGAGATCTAAAGATTCTGAGTATCAGGGAAAGGGGGGTATGGTAGACTTGGTTAAACCAGGAAAGGTAGCAGCTGTAGATGAACTCAAGAAGAAGCTGGGGGAAGCCCAAGGTGTTGTACTCGTTGATTATCGCGGTTTGAATGTGAGCTCGCTGATGAACCTCAGACGAAAACTCGATGAATCCAAAAGCGAGTTCAGAGTTGTCAAGAATACCTTGACGAAAATCGCTGCGAAAGATACCGGCCTTGACGGCCTGGATGAATACTTGGAAGGCCCTACAGCGATTGCATTCGCTTATGAGGATCCTGCAGAGGTAGCAAGGATCATAAATGATTTCACAAGAGAGTATCGGGAGTTGGAGATAAAAGGCGGCGCCCTCTTGGGAAGGGTTATGGGGCCTGAGGATGTGCGCAGCCTGGCACTTCTGCCTCCTCGCGATGTAATGCTGGGACAAGTGGCCGCAGCTTTCGCAGCACCTGTATCCGGATTCGCCCGGGCATTGTCCGGCATAATTACGAAGTTTGCTTATGCTGTTGATGCCGTAAGGCGTCAAAAAGAAGAGGCCACCGCATAACAAGGTGAAGCCTCAAGAAAAGAGTTTTATAAAAAACGACTGATAACTAACATAAAAAGGGGAGACAAAGCATGACTAAAGAAGAGATTATTGAAGCCATTGCCAATATGACAGTTATTGAGCTTTCAGAGCTCGTCAAAGCCATTGAGGAGAAGTTCGGAGTCAGCGCAGCTGCGCCCGTAGCAGTCGCAGCAGGCCCTGCAATGGCAGCAGGCCCAGCAGCACCTGAAGAAGAAGAAAAGACAGAGTTTGACGTCATCCTGGTAAGTGCAGGCGACAAGAAGATCCCTGTTCTTAAGGTTGTCCGTGAGCTGACCGGCCTTGGACTGAAAGAAGCCAAGGAGCTCGTGGAAGGCGCACCGAAGCCTGTTAAAGAAGGAGTCAGCAAGGAAGAGGCAGAGGGTTTCAAGGCGCAGCTTGAGGAAGCAGGTGCTACAGTCGAGATAAAATAAGAATTTCTGTGCTATACTATATGTATTGCAGTAAAGATAAGGGGCTCCCGTTTTTTCCACGAACGAGTAGCCCCTTATGCTTGACATATTGGCCAGCATTCGCTATCATTAAAGAATGCGGCACCATTGCATTTGGAGTAGATGCATTTGTATGATTTTGTGCTTGCTTATTTATACTACACAGGATCCTTCTTTTCCTTCTAGTCGATGGCATTTTTCGTTCTGTAAATAACAGCGCTATCATTGCCTGCGTGTTAACTCACTAGATAGGCGCTCAATATTCCGGGTGGGAGATGGGAGCGTGACAGGATGGCAGTAATGACAAAGGCCAGGGAACGACAGCGACTAAGTTTTTCCAAGATTGACGAGGTCCTAGAAGTCCCGAATCTTATTGAGATCCAAAGGCACACCTATGAATGGTTCAGAGAAGAGGGACTTGCCGAGACATTTCAGGACATATCCCCAATACAGGATTTCACCGGTAATCTGGTGCTTGAGTTTGTCAGTCACAAGTTCGATCCTCCTAAGTACTCCGTAGAGGAATGTAAGCAGCGTGATCTGACATACGCTGCCCCCCTCAAAGCAAAGGTTCGCTTGATTAACAGAGAAACCGGAGAAGTAAAAGAACAAGAAGTCTACATGGGTGACTTCCCTTTAATGACTGAGAAAGGCACCTTTGTGATTAACGGTGCGGAGCGGGTAGTCGTCAGCCAGCTTGTAAGGTCGCCCGGAGTGTACTACGACTTTACACGTGATTCTTCAGGTAAGCGTCTTTATTCAGCAAGCCTTATCCCTAATCGCGGTGCGTGGCTTGAGTTTGAGATGGATTCTCAGGAATGCATCTGGGTAAGGATCGACAGAACCCGTAAGATACCTGCAACTGTGCTCGTTCGCGCTCTTGGCTACAGCACTGATGCAAGTATCATAGATGTCCTTGGAGATAATGAAGCTGTCCGGAGCACACTGGATAGAGATAGTACAGAGTCTAAGACAGAAGCATTAATAGAGATCTACAAGCGCCTCAGGCCGGGAGAACCTCCAACTGAGGAAAGCGCCGAGTCACTTTTTGAGAGTCTCTTTTTCGAGCCTCGTCGCTATGACCTGGCTGTTGTAGGGCGTTATAAACTCAACAAGAAACTTACCCTTCCGGAAAGGCTCATAGGATATGAACTGGCATCTCCGGTCGTTGACCAAACTACCGGCGAGATCCTTATGGATGGAGGGGTAACAGTTACCAGACAGGTTGCTGAATCCCTCCAGAAGCTCAGAGGGGACGGGCAGGTGCTGGAAGCTGTTGTCATTTCACCCAGCGGCGGAGAGGTTAAGCTCGTTGATAACGGTGCGCCGGGTGAAGACTTAAAGATCCTTACAGAAGCTGACCTTATTGCCGTTATCAATTATTTCTTAGCGTTGACCCAGGGAATAGGATCTGTTGATGACATAGACCATTTAGGCAACAGACGGCTGAGGTCCGTAGGAGAACTCTTGCAGAACCAGTTCCGCATAGGCTTGTCCAGAATGGAGCGGGTAATCAGAGAGCGCATGACCATCCAAGATGTGGATGCTGTGACACCCCAGACCTTGATAAATACAAGGCCGGTTGTGGCAGCGATTAAAGAATTCTTCGGATCGAGCCAGCTGTCTCAGTTTATGGACCAGATAAATCCATTGGCTGAACTGACGCACAAGAGGCGTTTGTCTGCACTTGGCCCAGGCGGACTCAGCAGAGAGCGGGCCGGTTTTGAAGTGCGCGACGTCCACCACTCTCACTATGGAAGGATCTGCCCTATTGAGACTCCTGAAGGCCCTAACATCGGGCTAATCGGGTCGCTGTGTACTTATGCCAGGATTAACGACTACGGTTTCATCGAGACTCCTTACCGTAAAGTAATCGATGGTAAGGTAACCGGTGAAATCGTCTATCTCCCTGCTGATGAGGAAGATAAATATGTGATAGCCCAGGCCAGTGAAGAGCTGGCTGACGATGGGAGATTCGTAAAGAACAAGGTTGTAGCCCGTTATAAAGACCAGATTATTGAAGTCGCAGGCGAGCAGGTAGATTTCATGGACGTCTCGCCGAAGCAGATCGTCAGTGTAGCTACGGCCCTTATTCCATTCCTTGAGAACGACGATGCAGGCCGTGCGTTGATGGGTTCAAACATGCAACGCCAGGCAGTCCCCTTGATTAGGACTGAGGCGCCTTTTGTCGGAACAGGTATGGAACGTAAATGCGCTAAAGATTCAGGCGCTGTCGTCGTTTGCAGAAACTCAGGTGTTGTTAAGAGGGTTTCGGCTTCAGAGGTTATCATCCAGACAGACGCAGGTACAGTTGATTCATATAAACTCCTGAAGTTCGTCAGGTCTAACCAGGGGACTTGTGTCAACCAGAAGCCTATCGTCCGTGTAGGCGAAAGGGTTGAAAAAGGAGACGTAATCGCTGACGGCCCGGCTACTGAAAATGCTGAACTGGCATTAGGGCGCAATGTGCTTGTAGCGTTCCTGCCGTGGGAAGGATATAACTATGAGGACGCTATCTTGATCAGTGAACGACTGGTAAAGGAAGACGTATTTACATCCGTTCATATAGAAGAATACGAGTGTGAAGCGAGAGATACCAAGCTTGGAGCAGAAGAGATTACAAGGGATATCCCCAATGTCGGCGAGGAAGCCTTAAAGGATTTGGATGAGAGGGGCATTGTCCACGTTGGTGCCCATGTGCGCACAGGCGATATTCTGGTCGGTAAAGTCACTCCTAAGGGTGAGACTGAACTTACCGCAGAAGAGCGTCTCCTACGCGCGATCTTCGGTGAAAAGGCCCGCGAGGTAAGGGATACATCTCTCAGAGTCCCTCACGGCGAGTCCGGAAAGGTAGTGGCGGTCCACGTATTCTCGAGAGAAGCCGGCGACGAGCTGAGCCCGGGTGTCAACCGTCTTGTCAGAGTCTACGTGGCTCAGAAGCGTAAGATCTCCGAAGGCGACAAGATGGCAGGCCGCCATGGCAATAAAGGTGTCATTGCCAAAATCTTGCCTGAGGAAGACATGCCTTTCATGCCCAACGGGGTGCCTGTTGACATAGTCCTTAATCCCCTGGGGGTGCCTTCCCGGATGAACCTCGGGCAGATTCTCGAGACTCACTTGGGAGCTGCTGCGAGAAAGGCAAACGTGCATGTGGCGAGCCCTGTATTTGACGGTGCCACAGAGCATGAAGTCATGGATTTCCTTGAGGAAGTCGGGCTTCCGCGGAACGGCAAGACCATTCTTTATGACGGACGTACAGGGGAACCTTTTGATACCCCTGTGACAGTGGGGTATGCGTACCTAATGAAGCTGCTCCACCTTGTAGACGACAAGATCCATGCCCGCTCCACAGGGCCGTATTCCCTTGTCACACAGCAGCCTCTCGGAGGTAAAGCCCAGTTCGGAGGACAAAGGTTCGGCGAAATGGAGGTTTGGGCGCTGGAAGCGTACGGGGCAGCCTATACACTCCAAGAACTGCTTACTGTTAAGTCTGACGATGTTGTAGGAAGGGTTAAGACATACGAAGCTATTGTCAAAGGAGACAACATACCTGAGCCCGGAGTTCCTGAATCCTTCAAAGTGCTTGTAAAAGAACTCCAAAGCTTGTGCTTGGATGTGAAAGTCCTCAGTGATGATGAGCAAGAGATAGAAATCGGTGAATCTGACGATGATATTGTTGACACTGCGAAAGCTTTGGAAATAGATATCGGGGGCAGAGAAAGAGACGATGTATTCAGAGATGAGCTTCCGTCGCGTGAAGGAAAAATGAGGGCACTGGAAGTCAGCTATGAAGGTGAGTCTGAGGAAGATGACGGACAGGACGAGGAAGACAACATAGGCATGCAGATTGAGGAACTGATACCTTCCGAGGACGACTTTGTGGAAGAAGATAGCCTTGATGAGGAACTTGATGAAGAGGCTGATGACAATGACAGTGAGTACGAAGAATACGCCATCGGCGAAGGCGAAGATGACGAAGGCGAAGACGACGACTTTTTCCAGGATGACCCCGATGATGAGGACGTGCTTTAGCGTGAGGGAGAGGAGGAGAGGTCGTTGCTAGACGTCAGCAATTTTGGAAAGATTCGTATCGGACTTGCATCACCTGAGCAGATCAGGCAGTGGTCAAGCGGAGAAGTCAAGAAGCCGGAGACGATAAACTACCGTACCCTCAAGCCTGAACGTGAGGGCTTGTTCTGCGAGAAGATTTTCGGTCCCACGAGAGACTGGGAATGCCATTGCGGCAAGTATAAGAGGGTCAGGTACAGGGGTATTGTCTGTGACAAATGCGGAGTTGAAGTTACAAGGTCTAAGG
The DNA here is from genome assembly GCA_900019985.1 of uncultured Clostridia bacterium. GTDB lineage: Bacteria > Bacillota > SHA-98 > UBA4971 > UBA4971 > UBA4971. The sequence continues at coordinate 41,584 of FIZM01000002.1, read as the reverse complement.
TGCGCAGGGAGCGGCTGGGCCATATTGAGCTTGCAGCGCCTGTCTCTCATATATGGTATCTCAAAGGTATTCCAAGCAGGATGGGGCTGCTTCTTGACCTTTCCCCGCGCGTCCTCGAGAAAGTCATATATTTTGCAGCATATATAGTTGTTGATCCGGGGGAGACCCCTCTTACCAAGAAACAACTGCTCTCGGAGATCGAGTACAGAGAAATGAAAGATCGGTTCGGGGATCTCTTCTACGCAGGTATGGGGGCAGAAGCTATAAAGAAGCTCCTTGAAGAGATCGACCTGGACGAACTTGTGCATGAGCTCAGAGACGAAATCCGTACATCATCCGGACAGAAGAAGCAAAGGGCGGTAAGACGTCTTGAAGTCGCTGAAGCCTTCAGGAAATCAGGAAACCGTCCGGAGCATATGATTCTTGACGTTATTCCTGTGATTCCGCCTGACCTCCGTCCCATGGTGCAGCTGGACGGCGGTAGGTTCGCGACTTCAGATCTGAATGACCTTTACAGGCGGGTTATCAACAGAAACAACCGGCTCAAAAGGCTAATTGAGCTCAATGCGCCTGACATTATAGTCAGGAACGAAAAGAGGATGCTCCAGGAGGCAGTTGATGCGCTAATCGATAACGGACGCAGAGGAAGGCCTGTAACAGGCCCTGGCAATCGTCCCCTTAAATCCTTATCTGATATGTTAAAGGGTAAGCAAGGCCGATTCCGCCAGAACCTCCTTGGCAAGCGTGTGGACTATTCAGGCAGGTCTGTGATTGTGATCGGCCCTGAGCTAAAGTTGCACCAATGCGGACTGCCTAAAGAGATGGCATTGGAGCTTTTCAAGCCTTTTGTCATGAAGAAGCTGGTGGAAAACGGATATGCCCACAACATCAAGAGTGCGAAGCGAATGGTTGAGCGAGTCCGTGACGAGGTATGGGATGTCTTGGAAGATGTTATCAAAGATCATCCTGTCCTTCTGAACAGGGCGCCGACTTTGCACCGCCTCGGGATCCAGGCATTCGAGCCTGTGCTGGTAGAAGGTAAGGCGATTCAGATCCATCCGCTGGTCTGCCCGGCTTATAATGCGGACTTTGACGGGGACCAGATGGCTGTCCACGTGCCGCTGTCTGCAGAAGCGCAAGCTGAGGCACGGCTCTTGATGCTGTCTGTGAATAACCTTCTCTCGCCTGCACACGGCAAACCTATAGCAACTCCCGGACAGGACCTTGTCCTGGGTTGCTACTATCTGACTATTGCTCGAAGGGGAGAAAAAGGCGAAGGCAAGTTTTTTGCATCTCCTGACGAGGCATACAAGGCATATAAAGAAGGCGCTGTAAAACTGCACTCTTTGATTGCCGTAAGAATGCCTAAAGAAAAGCATGTTATAGGCTTTACTGACGAAGACAAGGATAAGAAGCTTCTTGTTACCACAGTAGGCAGGCTGGTTTTCAACAGGATCTTTCCTGATGATTTCCCGTACATCAATGACGCCGTGGAAAGCACGGTAGACGAGTTCCAATATACCGGTGCAGTCATTGACAGTGTTAAAGAGCGCCCGATAAAGGAGATCATCGAGGAGCTGCCATTGGGGCGGCCTGTGAGGAAAGGGTTCCTCGTTCGCCTGATATCTATGTGCCATCAAAAATACGGCAACACCAGAACATCGGTGATCCTTGACAACCTGAAGACAATCGGGTTCAGGTATGCAACACAATCCGGCACAACTGTGGGAGTAGAGGACATTGTTATTCCTGATGAAAAAGATCAGATCATAAAAGAAGCCGAAAAGCGAGTCGAAGAAATCGAACAGCAGCACAGAAGGGGCCTTATAACTAATGATGAACGGTACCAGCTTGTCATAGACAGCTGGACTGAAGCAAAGGAAAGGATCCAGCAAGCAATGCTGGACGGATTCGACGAGCTTAATCCGGTTTACATGATGGCTATTTCAGGAGCCCGTGGAAACGTGTCTCAGCTGAGCCAGCTGGCGGGAATGAGAGGCCTTGTGGCTGACCCGTCAGGACGGACGATTGACTTCCCGATTAAGGCCAACTTCCGTGAAGGATTGACAGTGCTTGAGTACTTCAGCTCCACCCACGGAACAAGAAAAGGCCTGGCTGATACAGCGCTTCGAACCGCAGACTCAGGTTACCTCACAAGGCGTCTTGTGGACGTGGCCCAGGATGTTATTGTCCGCGAAGAGGACTGCGGAACGGATCAGGGAATCACTCTTACCGCTGTCTGGCAGGGGGATGACGTGTTAGAGCCTCTACGAGAAAGGATTGTCGGGAGAGTCGCGTGTGAAGATATTGTCCACCCTGATACAGGCGAGGTAATCATAGGTGTAGGTTGTGAAATCCTTGAAGACGACGCAAGGCGGATAGAGCTCGCAGGAATAACGGAAGTCACTGTCAGATCACCTTTGACATGTAGGACCAGGTACGGAGTGTGCGTAAAATGCTACGGACGCAACCTGGCCACCGGAAACCTGGTGGAAGTCGGTGAGGCAGTAGGTATCATTGCTGCTCAATCCATAGGCGAGCCGGGAACGCAGCTCACTATGAGGACGTTCCATACAGGCGGTGTAGCAGGCGATGATATCACTCACGGTTTGCCCAGGGTTGAAGAGCTGTTTGAAGCGAGAAAACCCAAAGGCCAGGCACTCATCAGCGAGATTGACGGCCATGTAAGCATAGTGGAATCAAAAGGCACGAGAAAAGTTGTGGTCAGGGCTGAGGACGGAGAAGAGAAAACTTACACAGTCCCGTACGGCGCCAGGCTTGAAGTCAGAGAAGGCCAGTTCATAACGGCAGGGGATCAAATTACTGAAGGTTCCTTAAATCCCCACGACATTCTCAGAGTAAAAGGTGTTCGTGCAGTTCAAAGCTATCTTGTAAGGGAAGTTCAGGAGGTATACAGGTCCCAGGGAGTAGAGATCAATGATAAGCACATTGAGGTCGTAATCAGGCAAATGTTGCGTAAAGTAAAAGTCGAGGATCCCGGAGATACGGACCTTCTCCCAGGCGGGCTTGTAGACGTATTTGAATTTGAAGAAGAGAATGCGCGTGTCATGGCTGAAGGGAAGCAGCCTGCTATAGCAAAGCCTGTCATTTTAGGGATTACCAAGGCTTCTCTGGCTACTGACAGCTTCCTGTCAGCAGCTTCCTTCCAGGAAACAACGAGAGTGTTGACAGATGCTTCGATCAAAGGCCGTATGGATCCTCTGATTGGGTTGAAAGAGAACGTGATTATCGGTAAACTGATACCTGCAGGTACAGGTATGAGCCGATATAGAAATGTTGTTCCTGTGAGCCATGTGGCGGAAGCCGCGGCTGACAGTGAAGATGTCCTTGAATACAGTGACGACAGTCTTGGTGAGGATGCAGCTGTCAGCGAATAATCAAAGGGTTATCCTTTTTCGGTGGTTCTTGACAGCGGTAATAAGGCAGTGCTAGAATGTTATGGCGCAAGGCTGGTACGCTTCTGGACGGCTTAGTATCTAGGGGAAAACCAGGGAGGAGAGAAAACAGGATATGTCCCACGATGAGTTGAAGATGGCGCGGCGTAAGGCCGTAGGCACCAAGCAGACCATCAAAGCTCTTGAAAGGGGAGAAGCGAAAACCGTTTACCTGGCAAAAGATGCAGATGAGAAAATTACAAGAAGCGTATTAGAGTTGTGCGAAGCAAGTGGCGTCGAGATTGTCTATGTTGATACCATGGCGCAACTCGGGAAAGCATGTGGCATTGAAGTTGGGGCCGCCTCGGCAGCAATTTTAGTCAGCTGAGACTGAAATTGCAGGGTTCGAATAGAAGATTTGCGGTGCCCCTTGCACCTCGAGGTGGAAGGGGCATGTTGTGTGTAAAGGTAAGTTCATTCGGGGAAGGAGGTGCGAAGGAGCGTGCCCACAATCAATCAGTTAGTGCGTAAGGGACGCAAAAAGTTAAGTCAAAAATCGTCTGCTCCGGCTCTCAGGTGGATTTACAATTCTCGTACCCGGAGATCGCAGTACACCGGTGGGGCCCCGCAGAAGAGGGGTGTCTGCACAGTTGTTAGGACGACAACTCCTAAGAAGCCCAACTCTGCACTGCGTAAGATAGCCAGGGTCAGGCTGAGCAACGGTCTCGAGGTGACTGCATATGTTCCTGGGATAGGACACAATCTCCAGGAGCACTCTGTCGTCCTTATCAGAGGTGGCAGAGTAAAGGACCTCCCCGGTGTGCGTTATCATATTGTGCGAGGGACTCTCGATGCTGCGGGGGTAGCTGACAGGAGACAGGCGCGATCAAAGTACGGAACCAAGAGGCCTAAGTCATAAGGTGTAAAAGAGAATTAGCTTTTTTGAGAGGGAAGGGGGTGTGCGGATGCCCAGACGGGGCAGAATTCCTAAGCGAGAAGTACTTCCGGATCCGGTGTACGGTAATGTGCTGGCAGCTCAACTCATTAATAAACTTCTTCTTGACGGCAAGAAGGGTACTGCAGAGTCGATTTTCTACGGTGCCATGGACATTATCGGTGAAAAGACAGGGAAAGATCCGATAGAAATGTTTGAACGGGCGGTAAAGAATGTCATGCCCATCCTGGAGGTCAGGCCTCGTAGAGTCGGCGGTGCCACTTATCAGGTGCCTGTTGAGGTAAGGCCGGAAAGACGTTCTGCCTTGGCGCTGCGTTGGATAGTCCAAAACGCCAGAGCCAGGTCTGAGAAGTCTATGGCTGAGAAACTGGCCAATGAACTTCTTGACGCTGTTCAAGGCCAGGGAGCTTCCGTAAGGAAGAGAGAAGAGACTCACAGGATGGCAGAAGCCAATAAGGCATTCGCTCATTATAGGTGGTAGGATTGGTTCTAAGGTTATTTAGCTTCTCCCGCTATAATGCTTGGAAGGAAGGAGGGGATATAAGGTGGCGGAAAGGTTCTCATTGGAAAACACAAGGAACATAGGGATTATGGCGCATATTGACGCAGGTAAGACTACTACCACCGAGCGTATCCTCTTCTATACCGGCCGAGTGCATAGGATCGGGGAAGTTCACGATGGTGCTGCGACAATGGATTGGATGGTGCAGGAGCAAGAGCGCGGGATCACGATTACTGCTGCTGCTACCACATGTTATTGGCGCGACCATCGAATTAACATAATAGACACTCCCGGGCACGTGGACTTCACAATGGAGGTTGAGAGGTCGCTTCGTGTCCTTGACGGAGCTGTTGCAGTTTTGTGCGCTGTCGGAGGAGTAGAGCCGCAATCTGAAACTGTATGGCGCCAGGCGGATCGCTACAAGGTACCGCGGATCATATTCGTCAATAAGATGGACAGGGTTGGGGCGGATTTTGAGCGTGCTGTGAGAATGGTAAGAGAAAGGCTTGGCGGCAACGCGGTTCCCATTCAATTGCCCATTGGCGCTGAGGAGAACTTCAGGGGAATTGTGGACCTGATTGATGAAAAAGCCATTGTGTACATGGATGATCTGGGAATCGAGAGAAAAGAGACGGAAATACCTGATGAGCTTAAGGAAGACGTACGGAAACATAGGGAAGAACTCATCGAAGCCCTTGCTGAGATAGACGACGATATTATGGTAGATTACATTGAAGGCCGGAGCATTACACCTGAAGCCATAAAACCGGCCCTCAGGAAAGGGACGTTATCAGGTAAAGTAATACCTGTCCTATGTGGTTCGGCTTTCAGGAATAAAGGAATCCAGCCTCTCCTTGACGCAGTGGTAGATTACTTGCCTGCGCCGAAAGACCTGCCTCCTGTTGTCGGAACGAACCCGAAGACAGGTGAGGAAGAAATGCGGCTGCCTGCTGAGGATGAGCGGTTTTGCGCATTGGCTTTTAAAATTGCAGCGGATCCGTACGTAGGGAAGCTGACGTATTTCCGCGTGTACTCCGGATCGGTTCGTGCAGGTTCATATGTGTATAATGCCAGCCGTAACAAAAAGGAAAGGCTTGCCCGTATCCTTCATATGCACGCCAATCACCGTCAGGACGCAGACTATGCCTATGCCGGTGACATAGTGGCTGCAGTGGGATTCAGGGACGTTGTTACAGGGAACACCTTATGTGATGAGGAGGCTCCCATTATCCTTGAGACCATATCCATTCCTGAACCTGTAATATCTGTTGCAGTGGAGCCGAAAACTAAGGCAGACGAAGATAAGCTGACTTTGACTTTAGCCAGGCTTACAGATGAGGATCCTACATTCCATGTGAAGCAGGATCCTGAGACCGGGCAGACAGTTATATCAGGTATGGGCGAACTTCACCTGGAGATTATCGTTGATAGGCTTATCAGGGAATTCGGGGTCAATGCAAATGTCGGCAAGCGACAGGTGGCATACAGGGAGACAATTACGTCAAGTGTGGAAAGTGAAGGGAAGTTCATAAGGCAGTCAGGAGGCAAAGGGCAGTACGGCCATGTTGTCCTTGCTCTTTCACCTCAACCTCGTGGTGAAGGGTTTGTGTTTGAGGATGCTACGAAAGGCGGAGTAGTGCCTAGGGAATTTGTCCAAGCTGTCGAGGCAGGCGTAAAAGACGCAATGGAAGCAGGCGAATTGGCAGGTTACCCCATGGTTGATATGAAGGTTGTGCTGATTGACGGTTCTTACCATGAGGTAGACTCATCAGAGATGGCGTTTAGGATTGCAGCATCAATGGCGGTCAAGGACGGAGTAAGGCGTGCCAATCCGCGTCTTCTTGAGCCGATTATGAGCGTTGAAGTGGTGGTTCCTGAGGAGTTTACAGGCGATGTCCTTGCTGATATAAATGCAAGGCGCGGTAAAGTCCAGGGTATGGAGAGAGAGGGACAGCTCCATGTTATCAAGTCCCAGGTTCCTCTGGCGGAAATGTTTGGATATGCGACAGACCTGAGATCCTTGACACAGGGACGAGGGACGTATAATATGAATTTCGTCCGTTACGAGGAAGTGCCCGAAGCTATCGCAAAAACCGTTGTTATAGCTTGGGGAAGATAAAAAACTAATTATGGAAAGAAGACCAATTCCAAGGGAGGATGACAGGAATGGCCAAGCAGAAATTTGAGAGGACAAAACCCCATGTCAACGTCGGGACTATCGGACACATTGACCATGGTAAAACGACGCTGACGTCAGCAATTACGCTTGTTCTGAGTCAAGCAGGCTTGGCAGACTACAGGAAGTTTGACGAGATCGACAAGGCTCCTGAAGAGAGGGAGCGCGGTATCACCATCTCTACTTATCACGTTGAGTATGAAACTCAAAACAGGCACTATGCTCACGTTGACTGCCCGGGACACGCTGACTATGTCAAGAACATGATTACCGGAGCAGCTCAGATGGACGGTGCTATTCTCGTGGTAAGCGCAGAGGATGGACCGATGCCCCAGACCAGGGAGCACATACTCCTTGCCAGGCAGGTAGGTGTTCCTTATATCGTTGTGTTCCTTAACAAGTGCGACAGAATGGAAGGCGAAGAAGAGCTGGTAGATCTCGTAGAGATGGAAGTCAGGGAGCTCCTGTCCAAGTATGAGTTCCCCGGAGACGACATCCCATTTGTACGTGGTTCCGCTCTAAAGGCTTTGGAGTGCGGTTGCGGAAGCCGCGACTGCAAGTGGTGTGGCCGTATCCTCGAGCTTATGGATGCAGTTGACAGCTACGTTCCCACGCCTGAGCGTGACATTGACAAGCCGTTCCTAATGCCTGTTGAGGACGTTTTCTCCATCACCGGCCGCGGCACAGTAGCCACAGGCAGGGTAGAGAGAGGAAGAGTCAAGGTAGGGGAGCAGGTAGAAATCGTCGGGCTTACTGATGAGTCCAGGACTACTGTAGTCACAGGCGTAGAGATGTTCCGTAAGACCCTTGAAGAGGGTGTAGCCGGAGATAACATCGGTGTTCTTCTGAGGGGTGTAGAGAAGGACGAGATCGAAAGAGGTCAAGTCCTTGCGAAACCGGGATCCATCAAGCCCCACACGAAGTTCAAGGGCGAAGTTTACGTCCTGTCCAAGGACGAGGGCGGAAGGCATACACCGTTCTTTACAGGGTACCGTCCGCAGTTCTACTTCAGGACCACTGACGTAACAGGCACTGCTGTGCTTCCTGAGGGAGTCGAGATGGTAATGCCTGGCGACAATATTACCATGACTATTGAGCTGATTACACCTATCGCCCTTGAGGAAGGCCTCCGCTTCGCTATCCGTGAAGGCGGCCGCACAATCGGTAAAGGTGTTGTCTCATCAATAATCGAGTAGAGTCGTGCGTGCACTATCGTAAGAATGATGAATAAACGGGCCGGGTTTGTACCCGTCGTCGACCCGGCCCCTTGCTGCAAGCTGTGAACCTGGAGGTTGCTTGCCTAGGCAGGGGAATTTCAGGGGAGCGAGTCTGCGAACTTGATCAGACGGCTGCAAGGAGGAAGTAAGATCATGGCTGAGCAGAGGATCAGAATTAAACTAAAAGCATTCGACCACAGGCTCTTGGATCAGTCAGCAGAAAAGATCGTAGAGACTGCACGTCGAAGTGGAGCCAGGGTTTCGGGTCCTATTCCGTTGCCTACGGAACGAAGCGTGTATACAGTGTTAAGATCTGTACACGTGGATAAGGACTCGAGGGAACAATTTGAAATGAGGACTCATAAGAGGCTTATTGACATTATCGAACCTACGCAAAAGACCATTGATGATCTTACCAGGCTGGACTTGCCGGCAGGCGTAGGTATTGAGATTAAACTCTAACCTCACCTCGTAACCCAGGCGGGTGTAGTGGTGAATGTGGCAACGAAGGGGGTGCGAGGTAAATGGCAAAGGGAATATTAGGTAAGAAGCTTGGAATGACACAGATATTCACCGATGATGGGCATGCAATTCCGGTTACAGTAATAGAAGCCGGCCCGTGTGTAGTCGTTCAAAAGAAGGCCATGGAAAAAGACGGCTACTACGCAATTCAGTTAGGTTTTGGCGATATTCGTGAGCGCCTTGTCAATAAGCCGGACATGGGCCATTTCAAGCGTCACAAAGTCCGCCCGGTGCGCTATCTTAGGGAATTCAGGGCCTCGGAAGATTTGCCGCACGAGGTAGGCTCGGAGATCAAAGCTGACATATTTAGCGAGGGCGACTTGGTTGATATTACCGGAACGTCTATCGGGAAAGGATTCGCAGGCGCGATCAAGAGATGGAACTTTAGGAGAGGCCCTATGAGCCATGGGTCAATGTACCATCGCCGTCCGGGCGCACTCGGTGCAACCGGTCCTGCGCGGGTGCTCAAGGGCAGAAAACTCCCGGGCCGCCTCGGAGGAGAGCGCGTAACGATCCAAAACCTTAAAGTCGTCAAGGTAGATCCTGAGCGGAACTTGATGCTTGTCAAAGGGTCAGTTCCCGGACGACGCGGTTCACTGCTTATTATCAGAGAAGCAGTTAAGAGCAGGGCGGCAAAGAACAAGAAGTGAGGTAGGTGATCTGGATGCCAACAGCGCCTCTATACAACATGAACGGCGAGAAAATAGGCGACTACGAGCTCCCTGCCTCGGTCTTCGGGGTCCCTGTCAATGAGCATGTTCTCCATGAGGCTGTCGTGATGCAGCTGGCTTCGGAACGCCTTGGTACAGCGAAAGCGAAAACCAGGAGCGAAGTTGCCGGGGGTGGATCGAAGCCCTGGCGGCAAAAGGGAACTGGAAGAGCAAGACATGGTAGCCGCGTATCTCCCATTTGGAGAGGCGGAGGGATAACATTCGGCCCGAGGCCGAGGAAGTACAGGTACAATTTGCCGAAGAAGGCTCGGAGGATTGCACTGTTATCAGCGTTATCTTCTAAAGCTGAGAATGAGAAGGTCTTGGTTATTGACGGACTTACTATGCCTGAGCCGAAGACCAGGGTAATGGCGAATATGCTAGAGAAACTCGATGCACGTGGAAAAGCCCTGGTAATTCTGAAACAGCCGGATAGCAATGTAGAGTTGTCTTTCAGAAATATCCCAGGCGTCAAGGTGCTTACTCCTCCTAAGCTCAATGTTTATGACATCCTCAACTGCGATAAGCTTCTTCTTGCTAAGGAAGCTGCGGATGTAGTCGAGGAGGTGCTCGTAAAATGAGGACCGCAAGGGATATCATCATAAGGCCGATGTTGACTGAGAAGACCATGACCGGACTGGAAGGCAACAAGTATACCTTTATGGTAGACGTCCGTGCAACCAAGGTCGAGATTAAGAAGGCGGTTGAAGAGGTATTTAAGGTCAAGGTCAAAAAGGTAAACACCTTAAAGATGCCCGGTAAGACCAGAAGGATGGGACGGTTCGAAGGCAAGACTCCCGAGTGGAAGAAGGCTGTAGTGACTCTGGAGGAAGGTCATACCATTCCACTCTTTGAGGGTTTGTAAGTTAGCGGCAAGTTGAAGCAGCTGGAGTGAACCCCCCTCTGGCAGCAAGGTGGTTAGAAAAGGAGGGGTAAGAGTTGGGAATTAAGAGATATAAGCCGGTTACCGCAGGAAGGCGGTTCATGAGCGGATCAAACTTCTCAGAACTGACTAAGAAGAAACCGGAAAAGAGTCTTCTCCGCCCGAATCCTAAGTCTGCCGGCAGAAATGTTCACGGCAAGGTTACCATCAGGCACAGAGGCGGCGGAGCTAAGAGAAAGTACAGGATCATAGACTTCAAGCGGGATAAAGACGGTATTCCGGCAAAGGTGGCAAGCATTGAGTACGATCCCAATAGATCCGCAAGGATTGCATTGCTCCATTACGCTGACGGAGAGAAGCGGTATATTCTTGCACCTGTTGATCTCGCAGTGGGCAATACCGTTATGTCCGGAGCCGGTGCCGATATTAAGCCTGGGAACGCACTTATGTTGCGTGACATACCAACAGGCACAATCATCCACAATATAGAGCTGATTCCAGGCAGAGGCGGCCAGTTGGTTCGCTCTGCAGGGGCAGGGGCACAACTCATGGCGAAGGAAGGAAACTACGCCCATGTTAGGCTTCCTTCAGGTGAGGTCAGGCTGATAAGGCAGGAGTGCAAAGCCACTATCGGACAGGTCGGAAATGTGGAGCATGAGATTATCACCATAGGCAAAGCCGGCAGGACCAGACATCTTGGGCGTAGGCCGAAGGTGAGAGGAAAGGCCATGAACCCGGTAGACCACCCGCACGGTGGTGGAGAAGGCCGTTCTCCCATTGGAATGCCGTCACCTGTGACTCCATGGGGCAAGCCGACTCTGGGTTACAGGACAAGGAAGAAAAAACCTTCTGATAAGCTGATAGTCAGAAGGCGGAAGTAAGAGGGGAAGGAGCTGGGCTAATGTCACGATCATTGAAGAAAGGCCCCTATGTTGACCCGAAGCTCTTGGCAAGAGTTAAGGCTTTGAATGAGAAGGGGCATAAGGAAGTAATTAAGACGTGGTCAAGAGCCTCAACCATCTTCCCCGAGATGGTGGGTCACACTATTGCAGTGCATGATGGGCGAAGGCATGTGCCGATTTATATCACTGAAGATATGGTCGGGCACAAGTTAGGTGAGTTTACCCCGACTCGAACGTTCAGAGGACATGGAGCACATACTGCCAGGTCTACTTCACTGAAATAGTCAGGACGTAGGCAGTCGGGGAGCTGGAGGGGATAATTGCTATGGCTATGATGGAAGCTCGAGCTATAGCTCGTTATGTCAGAATTTCTCCTAGAAAGGCTAGGCAGGTCGCACCCCTTGTAAAGGGGAAGAACGTTGAGGAAGCCCTTGCTATACTTAGGCATACTCGCAAAAGAGGTGCTGAACTAGTCAGCAAGGTGCTGAAGTCTGCCATAGCCAATGCCGAACATAACCTCGAGCTCAATAAAGATGACTTATATGTGGCAGATGTGAGAATCGATGAAGGCCCGACCATGAAGAGATGGCGGGCAAGAATGCGGGGAATGCCTGCGCCGATTCTCAGGAGAACCAGCCACATTACAGTAGTTGTCAGAGAGAAGGAGGGATGACAGGTTGGGACAGAAGGTTCATCCCTATGGTCTGAGGCTGGGAATAGTTAAGGATTGGGCTGCCAAATGGTATGATGACAAGAATTACTCTCAGTTGATCCATGAGGACCTCCACATCAGACAGTATGTGAAGGCAAAGTTCTATCATGCCGGGATCTCTAAGACAGAGATCGAGCGAGTCGCAGACCGGGTGAAGGTCAATATCCACACCGCGAGGCCAGGAATGGTCATCGGCCGCGGCGGGCAGGAAGTGGAAGCTCTCAGGCGTGACCTTGAGGCTATCACAGGCAAGCATGTGTCAGTGGCCATCGTCGAGGTGGAAAACCCGGATCTTGACGCCCAATTAGTCGCAGAAAACGTTGCTTCGCAGATCGAAAGGAGAATTTCTTTCCGCAGAGCAATGAAACAGGCGCTTTCAAGGGCGATGAGGCAAGGCGCCGAAGGCATGAAAGTACAGGTCAGCGGCAGGCTGGGAGGAGCTGAAATCGCTCGCACAGAGGGTTACAGCGAAGGGAAAGTTCCTCTTCACACTCTGAGGGCTGACATAGACTACGGTTTTGCAGAAGCTCATACTGCGTACGGTAGAATCGGCATTAAGGTATGGATCTACAAAGGCGATGTGCTTCCTGAGAGTGCTGCTGCTGAAGGAGGCCGGTAAGGATGTTACAACCAAGAAAAACTAAGTTCCGTAAGGTCATGCGCGGCAGAATGAAAGGCAAGGCTGCCGGCGGTTTCGAGGTATCCATGGGTGAATTTGGGCTTCAGGCCCAGGAACCGGGATGGATTACAGCCAGGCAAATCGAGGCAGCGCGAATTGCCATGACCCGATATATACGAAGAGGTGGAAAGGTCTGGATCAGGATATTCCCTGATAAGCCAGTTACCAAGAAACCGGCTGAAACCCGTATGGGCAGTGGAAAAGGTAATCCGGATCATTGGGTAGCTGTGGTAAAACCTGGACGGATAATGTTTGAGATCGCAGGTGTGCCGGAAGAGGTGGCGCGGGAGGCTATGCGTTTGGCATCGTTCAAGCTTCCTATTAAGACTAAGTTTGTCAAGAGGATGATGATAGGCGGTGAGGCAGGTGAAAGCTAGAGAAATACGTGAGCTTTCCACCGACGAACTGAACTTGAGACTTGACTCGTTGAAAGAGGAGCTTTTTAACCTCAGGTTTCAGGTGGCCACCGGTCAGCTTGACAACCCCATGCGTGTTCGCCAAGTTCGCAAGGACATAGCACGGGTCAAGACAGTCTTGCGCCAGCGCGAGCTCGGCATTGACCAGCGGTCTTAAGGAGGGTTATACCGTGGATGCGCGAGGAAGGCGTAAGATGCGCACAGGTCGAGTGGTAAGCGATAGTATGGACAAAACAGTTATCGTTGCTGTTGAACGAGTAGTCCCCCATCCACTCTACGGCCGAAGGATAAAGAGGACCAAGCGCTATATGGCGCACAACGAAGATAACATGGCCAAAGTCGGGGACAGGGTTCGACTTATGGAAACAAGGCCGCTGAGCAAGCGGAAGAGATGGCGTGTTGTGGAGATCCTTGAAAGGGCAAAGTAGTCCCGTACAGGATTAGCCAGGGCGTAAAAGGCGCTCTTTGACAAGGAGGGACTGCCAGGTGATTCGTCAGGAGTCAATGCTGAATGTCGCCGACAATACAGGCGGTAAGAAAATAAAATGCATCAGGGTGCTGGGCAGCGGTAATCCTCAGTTCGCAGGGGTAGGAGACATCATCATTGCCAGTGTTAAAGAAGCCGCACCCGGTGGCGTTGTGAAAAAAGGGGACGTAGTCAGGGCAGTGATTGTCAGAACAAAAGATACGATATCGCGTCCTGACGGATCCCACATCAGATTCGATGAAAACGCAGCGGTTATCATAAACGAGCAGAACAATCCCAGAGGGACTCGAATATTCGGTCCTGTCGCACGGGAGCTGCGTGAAAAGGAGTTTATGAAGATAATCTCCTTGGCACCTGAGGTTCTATAATGGAGCTTCTTAAGATGAAACCTTTGGGCTGCGAATAGGTAGGTGTTTTAAGAACAATGAAACCTCATGTGAAGAAGGGCGATACGGTAATCGTTCTTTGGGGGAAAGACAAGGATAGACGAGGAAAAGTCCTACGGGTTCTCGCTAAAGACCGGCGGGTAATTGTGGAGGGCGCAAATGAGGTAAAGCGCCACACTAAACCGACTCAGCTGAACCCGCAGGGAGGCATCATATCGAAACCGGCGCCAATGCCATTGGCGAAAGTGATGCTGATCTGCCCGAAGTGTAACAAGCCTACTCGAACCGGTAGAAAGCGGACTCCGGATGGGGAGTCAGTGCGAGTATGCAAGGAGTGCGGGCGCGACATAGACAAGTAGGTATCGGGGGTGAGCCAAGTGGCGGCAAGGCTAAAGGAGAAATACCTTAATGAAGTTGCACCTGCCCTCCGTGAAAAGTATGGGTATAGGAGCGTCATGGAAATTCCCAAGATTGACAAAGTCGTTATAAACATGGGGGTAGGGGAAGCAGTAGGTGATCCGAAATCACTTGATGCCGCAGTCAGCGATCTTACTGCGATTACAGGACAAAAGCCCATTATTACACGGGCAAAAAAGTCAATTGCGTCCTTCAAGCTTAGGGCCAGAATGCCTATTGGGTGCAAGGTTACGCTCCGGGGCGAGAGGATGTATCACTTCCTCGACAAGCTTTTCAACGTGGCCCTTCCCAGAATAAGAGACTTTCGAGGGGTGTCTGCTGACGGGTTCGACGGTAGAGGCAACTACAACTTAGGCCTTAAGGAGCAGCTGGTATTTCCCGAGATAGTCTACGATAAGATAGACAAACTACGGGGCATGGATATTTCAATTGTTACTACTGCCCGAACAGATGAGGAAGGATATGACCTGCTAAAGGCTATGGGTATGCCTTTCTCAAGCTGAACTGGGAAGGTCAATTGAATCCGGCTATGGAAGGGGGATAGCTTTGGCTAAAAAGAGCCTCATAGAAAAACAGAGGAAACCGAAAAAATACCGTGTAAGAAACTATAACAGGTGTCCTATATGCGGACGACCTAGGGCATATATGAGAAAATTCGATATGTGCAGGATATGCTTCCGCAGGCTTGCTTCCCAGGGCGAGATCCCTGGAGTGAGGAAGGCGAGCTGGTGATGAATATGCCAAGCAATTCCGCATATGGAGGAGGTCGATGTGAATGGTGACGACGGATCCCATTGCTGACATGCTCACAAGGATCAGGAACGCCAACACCGTTTCGCGGGACGTCGTTGAGATGCCCTCCTCGCGGGTGAAGCGCGACATCGCGAAGATCCTTAAGGAAGAGGGATATATCAGGGATTATGAGGTAGTGGCCGATAGAAAGCAGGGAATCCTTAGGCTGCACCTGAAGTACGGTCCCAATAAGCAAAAGGCGATTACAGGTTTGAAACGCATAAGTAAACCGGGACTTCGAGTCTACGCTAATAAGGACAACATTCCGAAGGTCCTTGGAGGCCTGGGAATAGCGGTCATATCCACTCCTAAAGGTATAATGACCGATAAGGATGCCAGGCGAGAAGGAGTAGGCGGCGAGGTAATCTGTTATGTGTGGTAGGGGGTGAGAGATAATGTCCAGGATCGGCAAAGCGCCTATACCGATTCCAAACGGAGTAGAGGTAAACATAGAAGGTGCCGTGATCACAGTTAAGGGACCGAAGGGATCACTTACAAGGCGCATCAGTCAGGAGATTGACGTCTCTATAGAGGACGGCAACATCATCGTGAACCGCTCTAACGATGGGAAAAGAGCAAAGTCTCTTCACGGACTGACAAGGACCCTCATTGCCAATATGGTGAAAGGCGTAACTGAAGGTTTTCAGAAAACCCTCTTGGTCTCAGGGACAGGTTACAGAGCCGCTCTGCAGGGGAATAAGCTAGTCCTCAGTATGGGGTTGTCACATCCGGCGGAGATGGTTCCTCCGGAAGGCATTGAAATAGAAGTCCCTTCACCCACCAGGATTGTGGTGAAAGGTATAGACAAGGAAGTAGTTGGCCAGGTGTCAGCTGACATTAGAGCTGTTCGTCCTCCTGAACCGTACAAAGGCAAAGGCATCAGGTACGACGGCGAACGAATCCGCATGAAGGCCGGAAAAGCCGGTAAGGTATGATAATCTGCCGGCAGGTAGTGGAACGTATGAAGGGTGGGGTAAGGCATGTTCAAGCGCGAAGATAGAAAAGTTGCGAGAGCAAGAAGACATCGCCGCATAAGAAAACGAATATCAGGTACGCAAGATAGGCCCCGTCTTGCAGTAGCCAGGTCTCTGAAGCATATTTATGCTCAGATTATTGACGATCAAAGCGGGACTACTTTAGCCTTTGCATCCAGCCTTGACCCGGAGATTAGATCCCAGGTGAAAAACGGCGGCAATGTTGAGGCTGCACGTTTGGTAGGCAAGCTTATCGGCGAGAAGGCGCAGGCAAAAGGTATCAAGCAAGTAGTGTTTGATCGCGGAGGCAACCTTTATCATGGTAGAGTTGCTGCTTTAGCAGAAGGAGCTCGCGAAAGCGGACTTGAGTTTTAAGGTCCGGGGAAGTGGGTGATTGAGATAATGATAGATATGGAAAGTCCGGAACTCATGGAAAAAGTCGTAAATATAGACCCTGTGGCTAAGACAACCAAAGGAGGACGTACCCGGAGTTTTCGCGCCCTCGTGGTTGTAGGCGATGGCAATGGGCGCGTAGGGACAGGAGTCGGAAAAGCGGCTGAAGTCGCAGAAGCCATTCGCAAGGGAGCCGAAGAGGCAAAGAAGAACATGTTTGAGGTTCCTATTGTCGGGACTACCATTCCCCATGAGGTTGTGGGAAAGGCCGGCGCAGGCAGCGTCTTGCTAAAACCTGCTTCACCGGGTACAGGAGTGATTGCCGGGGGTCCGGTAAGAGCCGTTGTAGAGCTGGCCGGTATTCGCGACATTCTTACGAAATCACTAGGATCTGCCAATCCGTTCAACGTCGTTCGTGCCACAGTTCAGGGACTTAAGTCGCTGACTCGCGCAGAGGATGTAGCAAAGCGCAGAGGAAAGTCTGTCGAAGAGATCCTTGGCTAGAGGGGTGTGGCAGATGTTAGGAAATGATAACACCAAAGATAGTCAGGAGATAAAGAGGATGCTTAAGGTCACTTTAAAACGGAGCACTATAGGGAGGCCGAAAGACCAGAGGGCAACAGTCAGGGCACTTGGGCTTAGAAAGCTTAACCAGTCTCGCTATCTTCCTGATAACCCTGCTGTCAGAGGGATGATTATTAAAGTTGCTCATCTGGTGGATGTGGAAGAAGTCACGGAATAGGAGGTGGCTCCATTGAGACTTGATAAACTGTCCCTGCCGGAAGGCGCCAAACGAGCTAAAAAAAGGGTCGGTAGAGGTATCGGGAGCGGCCTAGGCAAGACTTCAGGCCGGGGTCACAAGGGACAAAGGTCAAGGTCCGGCGGTACAAAAGGCCCTATGTTTGAAGGCGGACAGATGCCTCTAGTCAGGCGTATTCCGAAGCGCGGATTTACCAATCCTTTTAAGGTTAGATATGTACCTGTCAATTTGCGTGACTTGGACAGGTTTGATGAGAATACGGTTATTTCGCCTGAGACGCTTCGAGAATCAGGCATAATCAAGCGGGCTCGCGACCGTATAAAGATCTTGGGAGACGGCGAAGTAAATAAGCCTTTTGTCGTCAGGGCCCATGCATTTAGCCGATCTGCAGTGGAGAAGATTGAACAAGCAGGCGGCAAAGTCGAGGTGATATAGGTTGCTAGGAGCACTTGCCAGCGCCTTCAGGATCCCGGAACTGAGGAAAAAGATTCTGTACACCATTGGGATGCTTGCCGTCTACCGTGTGGCATCGTTTATCCCCGTTCCAGGGGTGAACGTTGCTGAGCTCGCGCAGATCTTCGGAGAAGCCGGGCTATTTCAATTTCTCGATTTATTCGCAGGCGGAGCCCTCATGAGGTTTACAGTATTCGCGATGGGTGTAGGGCCGTACATCACCTCATCCATTGTTATGCAGCTACTGCAGGTAGTGATACCGAGTTTCGAAGAGATGGCGAAGTCCGGGGTAGAAGGGAGAAAGAAGCTGTCTCAGTATACGAGATACGGTGCGATGATCCTTGCAGTTATCCAGGGTACTGCCACCACCTTCGGTATACGAGGTGCACTTGACGACACAGGCACTGTGTCAGTCCTCTTGATTATCGCGACGTTGACTGCAGGGACCGCTTTTGTCATGTGGTTAGGTGAGAAAATCTCTGAGAACGGAATAGGAAACGGCATATCACTTATTATCTTTACAGGTATCATAGCAAGGCTGCCTGCAACATTCCGCGGCTTGATTGTAAGTGTAGGCGAGGGTGGAGTCGGTATAGTCAGTGCACTACTATATGTGGTCATAAGTCTGGTATCGATATTCGCAGTAGTGGCAATTACTTTGGCAAACCGCAGAATCCCTGTTCAATATGCAAAGCGCGTGGTTGGGCGCAAAGTTTACGGAGGTCAGAGTACGCACATTCCCCTTAGCGTAAACCAGGCAGGAGTAATCCCGGTTATCTTTGCTTCATCTCTTTTGGCATTTCCTGCTACCATAGCGCAGTTTGTGCCTAAACTAGCCTTTATGTCTGATTGGCTGCAGGGTGACAGCGTTTCGTATATGATTGTCTACTCGCTGCTAATCATAGGATTTACGTACTTCTATACCGCCATGACATTTAACGTTAATGACGTGTCCAATAACCTGAAGAAGTACGGTGGATTCATCCCCGGCATCCGTCCAGGAAGGCCTACAGTGGAGTACTTGGAAAGAATCCTTGGAAGGCTGACTTTTGTCGGTGGATTGTTCCTGGCTGTAGTAGCCATAGCGCCAAATATCGTAACCAATGTTACAAAACTGAGCGGAGCAGCTTTCGGTGGAACGGCCCTTCTTATCATGGTAGGTGTCGCACTTGACACTATGAAGCAAATCGAGGCTCAGCTGCTGATGAGGCAGTATGAAGGCTTTATGAAGTAGATAGTGGGAGGATTTAAGATATGCGTCTCGTTCTCCTAGGCCCTCCTGGGGTCGGAAAAGGTACGCAGGCGGTAAGGCTCAGCCAACGTCTTGGTGTGCCGCATATATCAACAGGAGATATGTTTCGAGAAGCAATATCCCAAAAGACACCCCTAGGCATTTCCGCGAAGGAGTATCTTGATTCAGGGAAGCTTGTCCCTAATGAGATTACTATAGGCCTTGTAAAAGACAGGTTGAGCAACGCTGACTGTGAGGCCGGATTTATCCTTGACGGATTTCCGCGAGACGTGGCTCAAGCTGAAGCTTTAGATGAGATCCTGAAAGGCCTCGGAGTTCCGCTGGATGCAGTGATTTACATCGATGCAGGGGAAGATGTTGTTGAAAAGAGGATTGCAGGCCGGAGGATCTGTGCAAAATGCGGGGCCTTGTATCATATGACCAACAACCCGCCGCCTGAAGACGGAAAATGCACCAGGTGCGAAGGCCACATTTATCAGCGGATAGATGACAAGGCAGAGACTGTGCGTGAGCGCCTAAAGGTGTATAAGGCACAGACAGAACCTGTCGTTGACTATTACAGAGGCCGTGGTATCTTAAAGACGGTCGACGGTGAAGAGGATGCCGATAAGGTCCTGGAGACGATTATTTCTATGGTTCAAGGAAGGAAATAGTATTGAGAAGAATATCTCCATTGGTTATTTGCAAAACCCCTGAAGAAATTGATATTATGAAAAGGTCAGGCCGCATACTGGCAGAGCTTCTGAATGAGTTAAGTAAGCTTATACGGCCTGGGATTACTACAAAAGACATTGACAAATATGCCGAGGAGTTCATTACAAGTAAAGGTGCTAGTCCGTCATTTAAAGGCCTGTATGGTTTTCCGGCAAGTGTCTGCGTGTCTATTAACGAAGAAGTTGTCCACGGCATTCCGGGCAGCAGAAGACTGGTTGAAGGAGATATAGTCAGCATTGACGTAGGCGCTGAGGTTGAGGGATTTCACTGTGACAGTGCAATGACGTTTCCTGTGGGTACAGTTTCAAAGCGAGCCATGGAGCTTATGCGAGTCACTGAAGATTCTCTTTACCGCGGCATTGAGCAGGCACGAGTTGGCATGCGGATAGCTGATATATCCAGAGCGATACAGAGCCATGTTGAGTCAAAGGGATTTTCCATTGTTAAAGCTTTATCAGGGCACGGAGTGGGGCGTAAACTTCATGAAGAGCCTGCAATCCCCAACTTTGTGATCCGTGGGGAACCAGGCCCTGTGTTGGCCGAAGGAATGACGTTAGCCATAGAACCTATGGTAAACGCCGGTAGCCCTGAAGTGAAGACTCTTGCGGATAACTGGACAGTCGTTACCTGCGACAGTTCGCTGTCAGCCCATTTTGAGCATACAATCGCTGTGACCAGGGATGGTCCGGTAATACTCACTGCTCTCTAGTTTGGGAGGACAGACTGAAATGGAACCTGAGTTAGGTCAATTTGTCGTATCCGCGGCAGGCAGGGACAAAGGCAGGTATTATATAATAACTGAGATTCTAAACGACACTACGGTTGCAGTTGTTGACGGATACTACAGGCCCGTGTCTAAACCTAAGAAGAAGAACATCAGGCATATTATGATGACGCGGGTCGTAAGCAACTCCATCAGGGAAAAACTCCTCCAGGGGATAGACATAACTAATGAGGAGGTATGTGAAGCTTTGAAGGCAATCAAGAAAGCCAGATCAGAAAGGGCGGGCTGTTCCAATGGGTAAGAAGGACGCGATTGAGGTAGAGGGAACCGTCATAGAGGCGTTGCCTAATGCAATGTTCAGAGTTGAGCTGGAAAACGGGCATAGGGTTCTCGCTCACGTGTCCGGGAAAATGCGCATGCATTTTATCAGGATCTTACCTGGGGACAGGGTAACAGTAGAGTTGTCTCCGTATGACCTGTCGAGAGGCAGGATAACATATCGGTTTAAGTGATGTGTTGTGATGTTGCGCCGGGAGGTTTTTTTATGAAAGTCAGACCATCTGTAAAGAAAATATGTGACAAGTGCAAGATAATCAAGCGTAAGGGCACCGTAATGGTGATTTGTGAAAACCCTAAGCACAAGCAGCGTCAGGGTTAGGGTGGAGGTGAAGCGCATAAATGGCTAGAATTGCAGGAGTTGACCTCCCAAGGGATAAGAGAATTGCCATTGCCTTAACCTATATCTATGGTATAGGAAGGTCTACTGCGATGGAAATCGTTGAAAAGACAGACGTAGACCCTTATACCAGGGTTAGGGATCTTACTGAGGACGAGATAGCACGCCTCAGAGAAGTCATTGACAGAGACTACAAGGTGGAAGGCGAGCTCCGAGCGGAGAATGCTGCCCACGTAAAGAGGCTTATGGACATTGGCTCCTACCGCGGGCTGCGTCATCGTAGAGGCCTGCCTGTCAGAGGGCAACGTACCAGGACTAATGCAAGGACGAGGAAAGGCCCGAGGAAGACAGTTGGTGCCCGAAGGTCGAGATAAACTTTTAGCGATAGGGAGAAAGGGGAGCGCTTAGCGTGGCTAAGAGGCGAACAACAAGGCTTAGAAGACGCGAAAGAAAGAATATAGAGAGCGGTGTCGCCCATATTCGTTCAACATTTAACAATACTATTGTTACAATAACGGATCCCCAGGGCAATGTCGTGGCTTGGGCAAGTTCAGGGACCTCAGGGTTTAAGGGGTCAAGGAAAGGGACTCCCTTTGCTGCCCAGTTGGCTGCTGAGGCTGCTGCCAAGACTGCCATGGAGCACGGCATGCGTCAGATAGAGGTCTTGGTAAAAGGCCCTGGTTCCGGGAGAGAGGCGGCTATTAGAGCACTTCAGGCTGCAGGGCTCGAAGTGAGCATGATAAAAGACGTAACTCCCATTCCTCATAACGGGTGCAGACCGCCGAAGAGAAGGCGAGTGTAGGTGAAAGAAGACTCCATTTGGAGGTGGCAACTTATATGGCAAGGTATACCGGCCCAGTGTGCAGGCTGTGCCGCCGCGAAGGGCTAAAACTATATCTTAAAGGTGACAGATGCTATACTGAGAAGTGCGCAATAGACAGGAGACCGTATCCTCCGGGTGAGCACGGGGTAGGTCGTAGGAAGGCTTCAGAATATGCCCTGCAGTTGCGTGAAAAGCAAAAGCTCCGCCGCACTTATGGCGTGCTGGAGAAGCAGTTCGCAAGGTACTTCGATATGGCAGTCAGAGCTCGGGGTATGATTACCGGTGAAGCTTTGCTTCAGATCCTCGAGTCCAGGCTTGATAATGTTGTGTACAGGCTTGGTTTTGCTTCATCCAGACCGGAAGCGCGTCAAATGGTGATGCATGGGCATATTGAGGTTAACGGCCGCAAAGTTGATATCCCTTCTTATCTGGTCAAAGCTGGGGATGTCGTAGGGGTCCGTGAAAAAAGCCGTGAGCTTGTCCCCTTCAGGAAGGCTTTGGAGACAGCAGGGGATCGCACGATTCCGGAATGGCTATCTCTTCATGAAGACGGTCTCACTGCTACAATAGTTAGTCTACCGAGTAGAGAACAGATTGACGTTCCTGTGCAGGAACATATGGTGGTTGAGCTGTACTCAAGGTAATCTGTATGGATTCGCTTACGTGTACGCTTTGTATCAGACACCAACTGCAGGGACCAGGAGGGAGACTTGAATGATTGAAATTGAGAAGCCTAGGATCGAGTGTGAAGAGCTCACGGATACCTACGGAAGATTCGTGGTGGAACCTCTCGAGCGGGGCTACGGGATAACTTTAGGAAACTCCTTGCGCAGGGTATTGCTGTCTTCTCTGCCAGGCGCTGCTGTTGCATACGTGAAGATAGAAGGAGTTCTCCATGAGTTTTCAGTGATACCCGGGGTTGTCGAGGATACTGTCGACATAATCTTGAATCTTAAGGAGCTCCTGGTTAAGATGCATACTGATGAACCCAAAACCCTCCGTATTGAAGCGGAAGGCGAGGGAGAGGTAACCGCTGCAGATATTATTGCCGATGCTGATGTGGAAATCCTAAATCCTGATCTTCACATTGCTACCCTTGATAAGGACGGCAGGCTCTATATGGAGATCATGGTGGAGAAAGGTAGAGGATACCTGCCTGCCGAGAAACGCAAGTTAGAGCCGGTTATCGGTGTTATACCTGTAGATTCGCTTTTCTCGCCTGTGAAAAGGGTTAACTACGTTGTTGAGGATACCCGAGTCGGACAGGTGATTGATTACGACAGGCTGATCCTTGAAACCTGGACTGATGGGAGCATATCTCCTAAGGAGGCTGTGAGCCTATCAGCGAAGGTGCTAACCAGCTATCTGGAGCTGTTCACAACCCTAACAGAAGAGGTCCAGGATGTTGAGATAATGGTAGACAAGACAGAAGATACCAAAGACAAGGTGCTTGATCTACCCATCGAAGAACTGGATCTGTCTGTACGCTCTTATAATTGCCTGAAGAGAGCAGGTATTAATGCCGTTGAAGAGCTTATTAAGAAAACAGAAGAAGACATGATGAAAATAAGAAACCTTGGCAAGAAATCACTGGCGGAAGTCAAGTCTAAACTGGCAGAGCATGGGCTTACGCTTCGTCCGTCTGATGATCAGGAGTAAAGCTGTCAAGGGATTTTGGAGGGATTAGGCAGTGAGTTGCGGAAAACTGGGACGAACCGGCGCGCATAGAAAAGCCATGTTCCGAAACTCTGTAACCTCGCTTTTTGAGCATGAGAGGATTCGCACTACTATGGGCAAGGCAAAACTCGTTAAGCCCGAGGCCGAGAAGCTGATAACCTTGGCAAAGCGAGGGGATCTGCACGCACGCAGACTGGTAGAGGCCTATGTTATAGACCCTAAGGTCACAAAGAAGCTGTTTGATACCATAGCTCCTCGGTATAACGACCGTGACGGCGGCTATGTGCGCATCGTCAAGCTCGGGGAGCGTCGTGGCGATGGTGCACTTGAAGTAATAATGGAGCTGGTGTGAGAATCTGCTTTTAGTATTTTTCCTACTTTAGTGTTTTCTTATAAGCCTCTTGTAGGGACCTGGCATGAGTGCGCTGATGCGCACTTTTTGCAGGTTTTAGGAGGTTTTTGAGGTTGAACCGAATCAGCGACAAAATCATAGAAGCAGAAAACCTAGTCTATTCTTACAGTTCGGACGGGACAGATGTGCCGGCTTTAGACGGGATCAACCTTTCCATTGCACGTGGTGAATTCGTGGCTGTCATCGGACGTAATGGGTCAGGTAAGTCAACATTGGCCAAGCACTTTAATGCCTTGTTCCTCCCAACTTCGGGTGCGGTCCGTGTAAACGGGATGGACACGAAAGATTCACGCCATCTTTGGAAAATCCGTCAGACCGTCGGTATGGTCTTTCAGAATCCGGATAACCAGATAGTCTCTACAACAGTTGAGGAAGACGTCGCATTCGGCCCTGAAAACCTGGGAGTCCCACCTGATGAGATCCGAAAAAGAGTGGATCTGGCTTTAGAATGGGTGGGTATGTCAGAGCATAAGCGCCATGCCCCTCATCTTTTGTCAGGAGGACAGAAGCAGCGCGTAGCCATAGCAGGAGTCCTTGCTATGAGGCCTGAGTGTATTGTCCTTGATGAACCTACTGCTATGCTTGATCCTTCAGGCAGGCGGGAGGTCCTTGATACGGTAAAGAGGCTTAACAAAGAAGACGGTATTACTGTTGTCCTTATCACCCATTTCATGAATGAGGCTGCTCTTTGCGACAGGGTAATAGTGATGGATGCGGGAAGGATTGTCATGGATGATGCCCCGAGAAATGTTTTCAGCCAGGTGGAAGCTATAAGGCGGCTTCATCTTGATGTTCCCCAGGTCACACAATTAGCTCACGAGCTGGCTAGAAGTGGGGTAGAGATTCCCCTCGATGTGCTGACAGTCCATGAGTTTGCAGATGCGCTATGCGGATCAAAGCTAGGCAGCGCTCAGTCTTCGAGTGGGGAGTGGATGTGATACTGTGTCTATCCGGGTAGAGAACCTTAGCCACACGTATAATCCCGGCACCCCGTTTGAGCGATGCGCTATTGACGATGTAACGTTCGAGATAAACGACGGAGAGTTCGTAGCAATAGTCGGGGAGACCGGTTCAGGAAAGTCGACCTTGATTCAACACTTTAACGGCTTGCTTAAGCCGACAAAAGGGCGGATATTCGTTGATGAAGTGGATATCTGGGGAAAAGGTGTTGGGCTTAAGTCAATACGGCAAAAGGTCGGCCTTGTGTTTCAGTACCCTGAGCACCAGCTTTTCGAGGAGACTGTCTTCAAAGACATAGCATTCGGCCCGCGGAATATCGGTATTCCCGATGATGAAGTGGAAAGCCGAGTTCAAGAGGCCATGAAAATGGTTGGCCTGGATTACAAAGAGCTCCGTGACAGATCTCCTTTTGAACTCTCGGGAGGAGAGAAGAGGCGTGTCGCCATGGCAGGGGTTATTGCTATGAAACCTTCTGTCATTGTCTTGGATGAACCGGCCTCCGGCTTAGATCCGCGGGGCCGTGACACGATCCTTGCTGAGATCAGGGAATTGCATGAGAAATTCGGTTTTACCGTAGTCCTTGTCTCTCACAGCATGGAGGATGTAGCCAAACTTGCCAGGAGAGTGGTAGTGCTTCACAAGGCAAGGCTTATTGCAGACGGGCCTACTAAGGATGTTTTCAGCAATGAAGATATTCTTCGAAGGGCAGGCCTTGAAGTCCCACAGGTAACCAGGCTTATGCATGAACTTAAGAGGCGAAACATGGATGTGAGGACTGATATCCTCACTGTAGAAGAGGCCAAGCATGAGATTATAAGGGTTCTCAAAGGCGGTGACAGCGGTGTTTCGTAATATTACGCTTGGTCAGTACATGCCCGGAACATCGTTTGTTCACAGACTTGACCCAAGAGTAAAGATCCTTATTACACTCGTTATCATCACCATTTTATTTATGGTTGATACGGTTCAAGGGTACGGGCTGGTGTTCCTTTTCATACTTGGTGCCATACTTGTTGCTCAGCTTCCTGTCAGGTTCGTGTTGTACGGCGTGAGGCCGCTCTTGTTCATCCTTGTGTTGACTTTCGGGTTTCATCTTTTCATGAACGAAGGGCGCACACTTTTTTCCATAGGTCCGCTGGTAGCTACGTATGAGGGGGCCTTTCGCGGCTTTACAATGGCGTTTCGCCTTGTGCTTTTGGTCCTTGGCACTTCCATCTTGACGCTGACTACATCACCTATAGAGCTGACGGACGGCTTGGAGAACCTTATGTCACCTATGAGGCGCGTGGGAATTCCAGCCCATGAACTTGCCATGATGATGACTATAGCCCTTAGGTTCATTCCTACTTTGCTTGAAGAGACTGAGAAGATTATGAAGGCGCAGATGGCCAGAGGCGCGGATTTTGAGACAGGCAATGCGCTTCAAAGGGCAAAAAGCCTGATTCCTCTTCTCGTTCCGTTGTTTGTGAATGCGTTTCGGCGTGCAGATGAGCTTGCCATGGCTATGGAAGCACGATGTTATCGCGGCGGCGAAGGACGCACCAGGATGAAGCAGATGAAGCTTACTGCACGAGATGTATTGGCTGGGATGGCAGTCACTGCCGGAATGGTAGTCATAGGGGTTTATTTGTGAGCTGTAAGGTGACACGCACTTCACTGAAACAACTTTGTCTGTCCTCACAATGTGCGGAGGATGTGCCGTGTCCGGCAGAATCGGCAGCTACCGAGAGGTTTGAATGTGTGATAGTGACCGGATCCAGGCAGGCGGTTTAGTAATGAAAGCCGACAATAACAGCGCCGGAATAGATAGGAACAGCCAAGAACTTACAGGGAGAATAACACCGGGAATCCGGAAGGCAGACGTACAGGAGCAGCCGGATGGAGCGCGGAACATAAAACTGGTAGTAGAATATGACGGAACCCGGTATTACGGTTTTCAGCGCCAAAAAGACCTCCCTACTATTCAGGCTGCCTTAGAGGCTGCCATAGAGACTGTTACGAAAAGCTTCTCCCATGTAATAGCATCGGGACGAACAGATACAGGTGTTCACGCCCTGGGGCAGGTAGTCAACTTCAAG
This sequence comes from uncultured Clostridia bacterium, assembly GCA_900019985.1. GTDB lineage: Bacteria > Bacillota > SHA-98 > UBA4971 > UBA4971 > UBA4971. The sequence continues at coordinate 14,537 of FIZM01000002.1, read as the reverse complement.
ACGCGTGCCGGGATCCCTGTAGATAAGTTCGTGCCTGCTCTGAACAGCGTGTTGCCTCGGGATATTCGTGTAGTGTGCGCAGAGGAGGTCCCCTGGACGTTTCATGCCAGGTTTGATGCGCGCTGGAAAACTTATGAGTATTCTATTGATACTAGGCCTGTGCAGTCAGTGTTTACACGCAACTATACCTGCCATGTAAATGCCAGGTTGAACGTGGAAGAAATGAAGGAAGCTGCCGGGTATTTGGTGGGGATTCATGATTTTCGCTCATTCGCATCTTCGGGAGGAAGTGCTAAGACATTCACACGTAACGTGAAGAGGCTTGAGATCATAACATGTGATGACCCTATCCTGAGGATTCGGATTGAGGCTAACGGATTTCTGTACAACATGGTGAGGACAATAGTAGGTACACTTCTTCAAGTCGGCCTGGGGAAACTATCCCCTGACGATGTCTTGAAGATAAGGGATGCCCGGGACAGAAGGCTTGCGGGGCCTACTGCTCCTGCCTACGGCCTCTGTCTGATTAAGGTTGACTACAACAACGACATAAACAGCTTTGGTAATGGATGATCTTGACACTCGGATAGTGCTGTATTAGAATAACTCGTGGGGCTTGATGCCCGTATTTACTTTATTGATGTTCAGAGATTTCACGAGGAGGATACAATGATGGCTCGTGGCGGACTAAGTCCCCAAGGCACAGATGGCCGGTGGTATATGGTTGACGCTGAGGGCAAGACTCTCGGCAGGCTGGCAAGCCAGGTGGCAAGTGTACTTCGGGGCAAACATAAACCTTCTTACAGCCCACACTTGGACATGGGCGACTATGTGATAGTGGTTAATGCAGAAAAAGTCAGAGTGACCGGGGATAAGATGCGGCAGAAAATGTACTACAGGCACAGCGGGTATCCGGGTGGCTTTAGAGCTGTCTCTCTTGAAGATATGCTTGCCAGAAAGCCGGAGGCTGTGATTGAGCATGCAGTCAAAGGCATGCTGCCTAAGAACCGGCTCGGCCGTAAGCTTAGGCGTAAGCTGAAGGTCTATAGGGGACCTAGTCATCCCCATGCTGCGCAGCAACCGGAACCCCTCGAGATCGAGGGTTAACGAGCCTATGCAGCGTTTATTCGGAACGAAGGAGGGTAAGGCATGGATTTAGCACAGACACGCCAGGAAGTGGTGCAGGCTACCGGCAGACGTAAACATTCAGTCGCCAGAGTGCGATTAAAGCCAGGGCGTGGAGAGATAATTGTAAACGGGAAACCGGTCTCTGAATACTTCGGGCGAAAGATTCTTAATATTATTGTTCGTCAACCCCTTGTCGTTACTGACTCAGCGGACAAGTTTGATATTATTGTGAGAGTCCAAGGCGGAGGAGTATCAGGTCAGGCAGGTGCAGTTAGGCACGGCATAGCCAGAGCCTTGCAGCTGTACAATCCGGATCTTCGTACGCCACTGAAAAAGGCCGGGCTCCTGACGCGTGACCCACGTATGAAGGAGCGTCACAAGTACGGACTTAAGAAGGCCCGTAGGGCTCCGCAGTACTCTAAGAGATAAGTTTGCTCTGAGTTTTGAGCCATACGGTTAAGCATATGCTTTTCTACTTCTAGCTTAAATGCCGGACGCTTTCCTGCTATGGATTTTGCGGCCGGTTTTTTTGTTGTTTATACTGCTTTTACGCAATGGCGCTTGCATTAAGCTTTGTGAGGAGCTTTCCTATGTTTCTGCCACTATGCTACGGACTTGTCGTGCCGCGACGGAAAAGGTTTGGGAGGAGATCACACGGAAGACCTCGAAAAATAACCTTTAGACTGACTTCTCGACGTTTGGGGGTCATCGTTTGAGACCGTACGTGCCACGCCAAGTGAGACGGCAGAGACAGATCATAACTCAGCTTGTTGTTGGTGTAGTTGTGGCAGCACTGGCAGTCTCCGTAGCTGTCATCCGTTACCCTGGGATCATACCCGGCGCCCAAGATCTTTTGGAACAGGCAAGGTTGCACTGGGATCTGGCAACTCTTCGTTGGACTGTGAAAATCAATGTGGAAGACGCGGTGTTTTGGAGCAATGACCTCCTCGTTGTAGATATCTCTATCGAGAATAACTCCCGCTTCGTAATCCTCAGTGAAGACCTGCGTTTGATAGACAGAGGCGGGCAGATTTACATTCCCAGCAGCACCAGCGTCTACTATGTGACCCGAGATCAGTCTCTTTGGATGAGACAGATCAATCCCGGTCAGAAGATCAGAGCAAAGTACGCTTTTACCGTGCCTGACAGAGTTTTCGGGCTCATGTTCGCTGTCAACACAGAAGTAGGATTGATCAAACTCCAGGCAATCAGTGAGGTGTCGAGGGCATATTGATATGCCTGACATATATGGATTAGCCAGGGAGGTGTCACCTGTGGAGTCAGCGGAGTCAAAGGGTGTGAAGTTGACTTATGACGACGGTGTGGCGCACATTACTATTGACAGGCCTCCTGTAAACGCGTTGACCCTTGATACATTAATCCAACTCTCAAGTGTGTTTCGGGGATTGGAAAACCGCACTGAACCTATGGTGGTGATAATAAGAGGCGGAGGGAAGAAAGCGTTTGCTGCCGGAGCGGATATCCGCGAGATTCACAGGCTTACATCGGAAACAGGCAGAAACCTTTCAAAAAGGGGACACGAAATCTCAAGCCAAATCGCAAGTTTCCCATGGCCTGTGATTGCCGGGGTTTTAGGGGCTTGTTTCGGCGGCGGCATGGAGCTTGCCCTTTGCTGTGATATCAGGATTGCATCTCAAAGCGCAAGATTCGGACTACCCGAAGTAAATCTCGGAATAATCCCGGGATGGGGCGGAACCCAGAGGTTGCCGAGGCTCATTGGTGCAGCGCGTGCCAGGGACATGATATTTACAGGCCGCATAATAACTGCTGATGAAGCTTTGAGAATAGGCCTGGTGAACCGGGTGGTGCCTGATGAAGAGTTGGAGAATACTTGTATAGAGCTTGCAAAGACTATCCTGGATAAAGCACCTCTTGCAATAAAGATGGCAAAACAGGCTATTGACGAGGGCCTTGCAATGTCTTTCGAGGAAGGGCTGAAGCTGGAAGAAGAATGCTTTGCTAAGCTGTGTTCATCAGAAGATATGAAGGAAGGGACCTTGGCATTTATTGAGAAGCGCAAGCCTCAATTTACAGGGAAATAAGAGACCTAAGAGAGGTATTTAGCATGCTATATTCATTTATTGACGTCCCAGGCCTCGAACTCGATCAGGAGTACGTCCATGAAACCCTTGTTGAATTCGTAAAAGATCAAATGTCCAAGGCACGGCTGAAGAAAGCCGTATTCGGCCTTTCAGGAGGCCTTGACTCTGCAGTTCTGGCGTTTCTTCTAGTTGACGCTTTGGGCTCAGATAATGTCCTTGCAGCGATCCTTCCGTACAATACTACCGGGCCTGAGGTGCTCAAGGATGCAGAAACTGTCAGAGATCTTCTCGGGCTTCCAAGCGTTACCATTGATATTACAGAAGTCGTTGATAACTGCTATCGTGCACTTTTTGCCGCTACAGGCGAGGAACCGGATAAGGTCAGGCTGGGCAACATAATGGCAAGGCAAAGGATGATTCTACTTTATGACCTGTCTGCGGCTATATCCGGCCTTGTCATAGGAACAAGCAACAAGACTGAACTCCTTCTCGGGTATGGAACCCTCCATGGCGACCTTGCATTTGCCTTTGATCCTTTGGGCGACCTTTATAAGACGCAGATCCGCGCATACGCAAGATATCTTGGAGTGCCTGAGAATATCGTGACAAAACCCCCCAGCGCGGATTTTTGGGTAGGCCAGACTGACGAGGAGGATTTGGGCTTTACCTACGACGATCTGGATAAACTCCTATATCTGATGATAGAGGAGCGCAGGACCAAACAAGAATTGCTTAAGATAGGCTTTGACCGTGATTTTCTCGATGCAGTCAGGGCTCGTATTCGCAGCAACAAATTCAAGACAAAGATGCCTGCTTTGCCCAGGTTGCAAAGAAGAGGCATAGGTGGTGATTATCGCTATTGGCGGAGCACTACTTCACAGAAAAGCCCGGTTCCCAGCGGGCGATAAAAGAGATTTCAGTTGAAATCCGGGGCATACCGTTCATATTCAGGACAGACAGGGGCGTATTCTCAAGGGGAAAACTCGACCGCGGAACAAGGCTTCTCATAGACGCAATGGATCTTGACGGGGCAAATCAGATCTTAGACCTCGGGTGCGGCTACGGACCGATAGGTATTGTAGCTGCTAAGCTTGCACCTGAGTCAGAAGTGATAATGGTAGATGTAAATGAGAGAGCATGTGAACTTGCCCGGGAAAACGCTGTGCTAAACCGCGTGGCAAACACAAAGGTTTTGTGTGGTGACGGGTTTCGGCCTGTGCGCGGCATGAGATTCGATCTGGTTTTATGTAATCCCCCGATTCGAGCAGGTAAATCAGTGGTATTTTCCTTAATCGCCGAGGCAAGGGAATTCCTGAAGCCTGGTGGAAGCCTCCTTGTCGTGGCCCGTACGAAACAAGGATCAAAGAGCATCCTAAAGCATATGTCAGAGGTTTTCGACGTGGCCTTGGAAATTGAGAAAGGCGGAGGCTACCGGGTTATGAAAGGAGCAAATACCGGTGGCGGTCTTGACTAGGTAGTACCCGCATAATTATGTTATTGGAGCTGTTCGCCTAAAGAGGGCTTTCTTTCTCTTGTCACGGCGCGTTCCAAAGGGTGAATTTCTATTGAAGCCGCCGGTGGTTATCTTCTGGACAAATCGGGCTTGGTTTATCGCTTTGGGAACGATCGGCGTAGCCATGGCATTTCTCCTTGTTCTCACCTACGTATCAGTGCAAGTTAATGCCCCTCTCTCTCAAGCAGTCTGCGGTAAGATTATTGTCATCGATCCGGGCCACGGAGGAATCGATGCAGGCGCAAAAGGCCGTGCAGGAGTCCTGGAGAAGGATGTGGTTCTGGATATAGGGCTGCGCTTAGCGCAGTTGTTTAACAGGGCTGCTGTTTATACGGTTCTAACTAGGAATTCAGATGAAGGGCTCATAGACTCGGGCAATAGTTCCGGCGGCGGCTGGATAAGGCTTGACCTGGAAGGCCGTGTTGCCCTTGCCACAGAACACAATGCTGATCTTTTCATCAGTATTCATGCCAACAGCTTTCCCGAGCCTGTCTGGTCCGGTGCGCAAACCTTTTACCACAGCAAGTCAAATCAGGCGAAAGAACTGGCCATTGCCATTCAGAAAGAACTTGTCAGCGGACTCGGTCCGAACCTACGCAAGGCAAAAACCGGTGATGATTACTATGTGCTGCGGAAATCAACGATGCCTGCAGTCATTGTAGAAGTGGGTTTCTTGTCGAATCCCAGGGAGGAATCATTGCTTGCTCAAGCTGACTACAGACAACAGGTGGCTGAGGCCATCTTCCATGGAACCGTCAATTACCTCGTGGACTCTTACAAGAAGAACAAAACCCGGAAAAGTGATGAAGCAAAGCCGGTTTCTGACCTGTCAGGCCGGTTCACGGATATGGAAGGCCTGACTTCGTTGCCTTCGAGAATCAGAGCAGCTTTGAACCTGGAAGAAAACGAGGTGACCCTGTATTTTGCAGGGCCTACCAATTTCGATGACGATCTCATGCCTGAGGTCCGGAAAATCCCCGGCCTAGAAGATGTGGGCGACCTGGAATCGCGCGCTGCCCGAATCGTTCAAGAACTGATCAAAGGCCCTGCACGAAGCAGTGTGCTGTGTCCTACTATACCGCGGGGCACATTGCTCAGGTCAGTGAAAATAGTTGACGATGTAGTTTACGCTGATTTTAGCAAAGAACTTAAAGAGAACCACTGGGGAGGGAGCAGGGCTGAGGAGCTGACCGTCTACTCCATTGTCAATACCCTGACAGATATTCCGGGAGTAAAAGGAGTCCGGATTCTCATTGAAGGCGCGATCCCGGCCACCATAGCAGGTCACATCATCCTCGATGAACCCCTTCCTCCCAACTACGATATCGTGGAGTTTGGGCAATTTTAGGAGAGTTTAGACAATTCCAGGGTGGAGTAAAGAGGGAAAACCTCACCGTTTACAGAATATCGTAGCATATTAGAGATTATCCTACGACAGGGGCCGTCTTCTACGAAGGGACTGTCCTCCATGAAAGGGATTACCCTGGGTGAGGTGTGGTTTCCATGAAGCAGACAGGTGTGGTGCTATGCGTCCTTGCTCCGCATCCGCCTCTTCTCATACCTGAAATAGGTAAAGATGATATCCGCGCTGTTAAGGCCACGCAAAAAGGCATGGAAGAGCTGGCCCGCCGTGTAGGCTGTGCCGAACCTGACGTGGTGATTGTCATCAGCCCTCACGCCGCGTTCTTCCTTGGTTCCATCGCGATTCTGGCTGATGACCCTCTTTCCGGGGATTTTTCCGCGTTCGGTGTTCCCGAAGCTAAATACAGCTTCAGAAACGATTTGGAGCTGGTTTCATCTATCGCGGACGAAGCCGGTAAGGTAGGGGTTACAGTTGACATCTTGGAGTCAAGGCGCGGAGGCATGCTGAGGAGGCCCAGGAGGCTGGATCACGGGGTTCTCGTTCCCATGCATTTTATCAGCGAAGAGTTGGATCCGGATGTCCCGTTAGTTGTTATGGGTACAGCACTCCTTTCTCGCAAGATGCTTTATCGTTTCGGACAAGCCATCCATAAGGCAGCAGAGAGGCTGGGAAGGCGGGCTGTCCTTGTTGCCAGCGGAGACCTATCCCATCGCCTGACAGAAGGTGCGCCTGCAGGCTATCGTCCGGAGGGCAAGGAATTCGATGAACGACTTATTCAGTATTTGCAGGATGCTGATGTAAAAGGAGTCTTTTCCATAGATGACTCCTTATTGGAGGCAGCAGGTGAGTGTGGTTACCGTCCTGTGGTGACTGCACTTGGGGCTTTATCCGGCAGAGGCTTCAAGTCAGAGGTGCTGTCATATGAAGGCCCATTCGGGGTAGGGTACGGGTGCGTAGTCTTCAGTCCGGAAGCAGGGTCGACTGAGAATTGCGATTCACGTGCCCAGGGCGGCAGGTGTGTTGAGAGCTTTCCTGTAAGGCTGGCTCGGGCTGCGGTTGAAACTTATGTAAAGTCCCGCAAGAAGATAAGCCCTCCCGAAGATATTCCTGAAGAATTCCAGGGGCGAGCAGGGGTATTCTGCACTCTGACAATAGGTGGAGCATTGAGAGGTTGCATAGGGACGATAGAGCCGACCACAGGCAGCCTGGCCCGGGAGATCATTGAAAACGCTATCGCCGCTGCGACTCAAGACCCGCGGTTTCAGCCTGTCAGAGAAGAGGAGCTTGCCAGGCTTAGCTATTCGGTAGACATCCTAATGCCCAGTGAGCCTGTTTCCAGCCTTGATGAGCTGGACCCCAAAGTCTACGGGGTGATAGTCAGTAAAGGGCGTAGACGCGGATTGCTCCTGCCTGATCTCGAAGGAATAGAAAGTCCTGCGGAGCAAGTGGAGATCGCGCGACGCAAAGCCGGCATAGGTCCGGACGAAGATATACAACTTGAGAGGTTCGAGGTCAAGAGGCATACGTGATGAAAACGGCATCTTACTGGGAGACCAGGCAGGGGGAGGTGGTATTGTGCCTCCTCTGTCCACAATACTGCAACATTCAGCCGGGAAAAACGGGGGTGTGCCGTGTACGGAAGAACGTATCCGGTAGATTGGTTTCCCTAAACTATGGAGAAGTAGCTGCGTTCGCGCTGGATCCCATTGAGAAGAAACCCCTGTATCATTTCTACCCGGGTTCCGAGATCCTTTCAGTCGGGGCTAAAGGATGCAATCTTTCCTGCGGATTCTGTCAGAACTGGCATATTTCTCAAGCTGACGCAGAGACCCATAAGGTTACTCCTCTCAGATTAGCCGAGATTGTTGAAGATTATGGCAAAAAGAAGCAGTCCATCGGACTTTCGTACACGTATTCTGAGCCGCTTGTTTGGTTTGAATTTGTGCTGGAAACTGCCGAGCTTGTTCGTGAAAAAGGCTTCAAAAACGTGCTGGTGACAAACGGACATATTAATGAAGCGCCGCTAAAAGAGCTTATTCCAGATATAGATGCTATGAATATTGACGTGAAGTCTTTTTCTCATGAGTTCTACGGAAAAGTGTGCAGCGGAAAGCTGAAACCTGTGTTGCGCACAGCTGAACTTGCCAGGGAGGCAGGTTGCCATATAGAGATTACGAACCTTTTGATACCCGGCTTAAATGATTCTGAAGATGACATCATGAAGCTAGTCAGCTGGATTCGAGAGGTCCTCGGTGATGCAACTCCGGTCCATTTCTCCAGATACTATCCGGCGTATAAGTTCACAGAGCCTCCGACACCTGTTGCCACACTACGTAAAGCAGCTGAGATCGCAAGAGAAAAACTGAAATACGTCTATTTAGGGAATATCCCGGGTGCGGAAGGCCGCGATACCCTCTGTTATCAATGCGGCAACACAGTGATCAAGCGTTCTCTCTTTGGCGCAACCGGGCTTGAGTTAAAGGATTCCAGGTGCCTGTACTGCGGAGCACCCATCCATGTTATTCAACCTTAATTGCTTCAGTCGGACATGAGTCTCTCGCTTCAATGCAGCAGTCTGACTCGTCGCAGTCAGCGCCATCTATGACATGGGCCAGTCCGTCGTCACCCATCTCAAAGGCTTCAGGGCATATTTCAGCACACAAACCACAACCGATGCAGAGGCCTGAATCTACGGTAACAGCTGACATTTCTGTGTCGCGCCTCCTGACTGTATAAAATCACGGTACATGTAGGTTCGTTCCCATGTTTATCTGAGTATAACATGACGATCTTCCAGGATCTACTGGTTGTTTGGAAAAAGTGCGTGCTTCCTTTATGCTATAGTTTTATCCCGATCAGGGAAAACAATGTTTTGAAGGTGTTTTTGAAGGAGTTTTCGGCATATTGTCGAACCATTCTTTCGAATGTCTCAATAGAAAGGAGGATAAACATGAGCAAGAAGCTTCTTATCACACTGGTGGTCATAGGTGCAATGACGATTTCCGGAGTAGCCTCTGCAGCAAACCATATCGGTGTTGGCTACTATTTCCAGGGGGACGGCAGAGGCCTGACTCTGAAAGGCGAGTTGGCGCTTACTGACGTGGTAGACTTGGGAATAGATTACTTCGGCATTGAGAATGCAGGCTGGGCTGATATTTGGGCCTCCATGGATCTTAAGGAGTTCGGCGATGCTCTCGTCGGCGCGTACGGAGGCGTAAGGCTGTATACTGCCGGTGGAACCTCACCTAATCTTCTGATAGGTGTTTGGGGAGAGCAGCCTGTACACCCGCAGCTTATGGTGTACGGTGACGCAGGCCTTGGTGTCAGGCTGGGTGCAGGTAGTGCCAAGGCATGGCTGGAAGCGGTCGGCGGTATTATGGCAGACGTTTATGATCCGTTCTGGCTCGCCGGTGAGGTCATCTTCAAGACCCAGGATGCACCAAGCACTACAGGATTTAGAGTCCTCGTAGGAATGGATTTCTAGGCATCCGTTAGTAAGCTTGTGCTTTGAGGCCGGGCGCGACTTTTAAGTTGCGTCTAGTCTATGAAAGCATGAGTTTAATAAAGACGACAACGATATAAAATGTATTGAAACAGGCTGCGCAACCGGGTTTGTACATAGGGGTAACGCGCAGCCTGTTTGCACTTATTTCCGATTCGCTAAAATGTCACCTCCGTATTCCGCCTGCATTCAGCGGGAAGGGGGTGACATTTTCACTGTCCGGATAAATGTATTTAGGAGTGGTATTTCCGCAAGGCGCAAAAATCCTACATTTGAGTATTGCATAAATATGCGAGATGAGTGTATAATGATGCCATATTTGTCTGAGGCGCTTCCATAGGCAGCTCCCAGTGTTGCCTGGAGGTTTTGAACAGCAGCGTTCTATAGGTTTAGAAATGCAATGAATATGTCCATACTTCTATTGTATCTATACTTCTCTATTGTATGATCATGCCTCTACATTCAGTAAGGTGGGATGTGGTTGTGATTCGCGTTGGAATAGTCGGTGCAGCAGGATATGCAGGAGGAGAGTTGATGAGGCTCCTTATGGGACATGAAGGGGCTGTTCTCACTAAACTCGTTTCCAGGACTCACGCAGGGAAGTCAGTCTCGGAGGTGTATCCCGGTTTTTATCGCTATGACTTACCTGATTTCCAGGAGGCTTCTGTCAGCGAACTGGCAGATATATGTGATGCTGTCTTTTTAGCTTCTCCTGCAGGAGCTGCTTGGCCTTGGATAAAAGAGCTGACTTCATTGAATCCGGAGATCAAGATAATCGACATAGGTTCGGACTTACGGCTTAAGGATGCTTCGCTTTACGAAGAATGGTACGGATATACCCATGGCGCACCTGAATTGCTGTCTGAAGCGGAATACGGTTTGACTGAGCTGCATTCAGCGAAGATACAGGATGCTCGTCTCGTAGCAAACCCGGGATGCTATCCTACTGCGACTATCCTGGCATTGGCTCCTCTCATCCACTTCGGGTTGGTCAGAGCCGACAGCTTGATTGTGAATGCTCTTTCCGGTGTCTCTGGGGCGGGAAGAACGCCGGGCCAGGGCTACCACTTTCCCGAATGCAACGAAAACGCGAGGGCGTACGGGCTTCTCCGGCACAGGCATATCCCTGAGATTGAACAGGAGCTTGCTGCGATTTCTAAGGCAGGAGGATACGACGGAACAGTAAGCCTGAGTTTCACACCTCACCTTGTGCCGCTGAACCGCGGGATCCTGGTGACAGGATGGGCAGACCTTGCTTCCGGTGTCAATGTCGACATAGAGAGCCTTCGAGAAACCTATGAAGGCTTCTATGAGGGGAAAACGTTTATCCGAATCCTACCGCCGGATCAAATTCCCCAGACTAAGGCAGTGCTGGGATCTAACTACTGCGATATCAGTGTCAGGGTAGATGGAAGGACAAAAAGAGTCCTGGTCATGTCGGCAATAGACAACCTTGTGAAGGGCGCTGCCGGCCAAGCAATCCAAAACATGAACCTTATGTTTGGCGAGCCTGAGGACAGGGGACTTAAATCCGCTCCCATCTGGCCTTAAGACGGGGGATGGAACTCAAGGCGGTTCAGAAGCGTAGATAACAATCAGACGTGTAACAGCGCTTTAGTTAGGCAAAAAATGTCCGAGAAAAGGGGCGACAGGCAGAATGGTGGAGTTGCAACATGAGACACAAGGTAACTGGCATGTGGCGCTTGGCGGGGTTACTCTGCCCCGGGGCTTCAAGGCAGCAGGCGTACATTGCGGGATAAAGAAATCTCGGCCGGACCTTGCCTTGATTGTCTCGGAAAAACTGGCTCAAGCTGCAGGAGTCTTCACAACGAATCTTGTAAAGGCTGCGCCTGTCCTTGTGACTATGGAGCACCTGAAGACCGGGTGTGCCGGTGCAATAGTGGTGAACAGCGGAAACGCAAACGCATGCACAGGAGAAACAGGGATCAAGCATGCCCGGATCATGGCTGCCGAAACAGCCTATGCCCTGGGTATCAGCCCGGGAGACGTGTTGGTGTCGTCTACGGGAGTGATCGGAAAAACTCTGCCAATACAGAAAGTGTCTGAAGGCATTCGCATGGCAGCTTCAAAGTTGAGTCCTGAGGGTTCAAGTGACGCGGCCCGAGCTATTCTTACTACTGACAGCGTCATTAAGGAAATCTCTGTGACAGGGCAGATCTGCAAGGGAAACGTGTCAATCGGCGGGATCTGCAAAGGGTCAGGGATGATCCATCCTAATATGGCGACTATGCTTGCGTTTATCACCACTGACGTGGCAATCACACCTGTCATGTTAAAGAAGGCCCTGGTTCAGTCTGTCAACGAGTCCTTCAACATGATCACGGTTGACGGAGATACCAGTACAAATGACATGGTAATAGTCATGGCCAACGGGCTGGCAGGTAACGCGGTGATAGATGAGGATGGCCCTGATTTTCAGGAGTTCTGTGAGGGGCTCCGCATGGTTACGACATCTCTTGCCAAGATGATTGTGAAAGACGGGGAAGGCGCAACAAAGTTCGTTGAAGTCAGGGTTCAAGGTGCAAAGACTGCAGAGGACGCAAGGTGCATCGCAAAGACAGTGGCTTCTTCGAATCTGGTCAAGACTGCGGTTTTCGGAGCGGATCCTAATTGGGGACGGATCATGGCTGCTTTGGGCAGGGCAGGTGTGGATCTGGATCCGGACTTGATAGACGTTTACATAGGAGATGTCCTTGTGGTGCGTTCCGGAATCGCCAATAACGTCAACAATACCTGTACTTGCGGAAAGTCAAAGGATCCCCTTGTAGCCGCAAGAAAAGTTTTAGCTGAGCAAAACATAGAAATCACTATTGATCTTAACGCAGGAAGTAGCAGTGCAGCTGCTTGGACATGCGACCTGACTTACGATTACGTAAAGATTAATGCAAGCTATACGACTTAAGGAGGGATTTTCATGGATTGTGCAAGCGAAAGAGCGGGCATATTGGTGGAGGCTTTGCCGTACATAAGGGCATTCTTCGGAAAAACCATTGTAATCAAGTACGGTGGATCAGCCATGACGGATCCTGGTTTGAGACAGATGGTGGCCGTTGATATCACCCTCCTTAGATACGTTGGAATGAATCCTGTGGTAGTCCACGGAGGCGGTAAAGAAATTTCTGACCTTATGAAGCGCCTGGGAAAGGAACCTGCGTTTGTTAACGGGTTGCGGGTAACAGACGCTGAGACTGTTGAAATAGCTGAAATGGTGCTGACAGGAAAGATTAACAAAGAAATCGTCTCACTGATCAACCAAAGCGGCGGGAAGGCTGTAGGCCTTTCAGGAAAGGATGCATTTTTGATTACAGCTTCAAAAGTGGGTCCGGAGATATGTTGCTCATCGCACGAGGAATGCAAAGTAGTCGACTTGGGTCACGTCGGCAATGTCCAAAAAATTGATCCGGCCATCATTGATGTTATAACCGGAGCCGGGTTTATCCCGGTGATTTCACCTGTGGCTACGGACGCCGGCGGTATCACTCTAAACATAAACGCTGATCACCTGGCAGGCAGTCTAGCCTCTGCCCTCAACGCCTATAAGCTAATAATGCTGACAGATGTTGAAGGGATCATGGCTGATCCGTCTGATATGTCATCTCTCATAGAGGAGCTTACCATAGATGAGGTGGACAAGATGGTACAAGACGGCCGTATCGTAAAAGGCATGATCCCGAAAGTCGAAGCTTGCATCACTGCATTGCAAGGAGGAGTCGAAAGGACACACATAATAGACGGACGCCGTCCTCATTCGCTCCTTCTGGAGATGTTTACCGACAAAGGGATCGGGACAATGATCGTTAAGTAGTCTCAGGTTGTGAACGATATGTGCTTGGACACAGATGACACGAAGCTTAACAAAGACTCTTACCGAAAAAGAAGGGCCTAAGAAGAACTTCTGCATCGGACCGGAAATGTCTGCAGGAGAACAGAAGGGAGGGAGACAAGAGTCCGGTCTCCGGGATCGGATTCTTGCACCTTTATCATGAGACATCTGAAGACCGAAGAAGTTAAAGAACTTACGGAAAACTACCTTATGAACACATACGGCCGGGCAGGGATCTCCCTCATCAGAGGGTCCGGAACCAAAGTATGGGATGCTGATGGCCGCGAGTACCTGGATTTTCTAAGTGGGATCGCAGTATGCGGTCTGGGCCATTGCCATCCCAGGGTCGTTTCTGCCATAAGTGAACAGGCAGGCAGGTTAATGCACTGTTCAAACCTATACCACATTGAAAACCAAGCCCTCCTTGCACAGAGGTTGGTTCAAGGGACACCGTTCGGTAAAGCGTTTTTCTGCAACAGCGGGACTGAGGCTAACGAGGCTGCAATCAAACTGGCAAGGAAATTTGCCAAGGCAAAACACGGATCTGCGAAATATGAAATCGTCACGGCTCTTGAATCTTTCCACGGGAGGACCTTAGGTTCCCTTACTGCGACAGGGCAGCCCAAGTACCAGAAGGACTTTGATCCTCTTGTCCCCGGGTTCAGATATGTACCTTTTAATGACGTATCTGCTATGGAACGTGCCGTAACAACTGAGACTGCCGCTGTCCTCCTTGAACCTATCCAGGGTGAAGGCGGAATCCATGTGGCAGATAGAGAGTATATTCGACGGGTCAGGGAGCTTTGTGACGAAGCCGGCGCCGTCCTTATCATGGACGAAGTCCAGACCGGCATGGGGCGTACAGGCAAGATGTTTGCATTTGAGCATTTTGACGTTATACCTGATGCAATAACCCTTGCCAAATCCTTGGGAGGCGGATTCCCCATAGGGGCTCTCCTCGCAAAAGACGAGGTTGCAGAAGTGTTTACACCTGGGACTCATGCCACTACTTTCGGAGGCAATCCGCTGGGATGTGCTGCGTCACTGGCAGTTCTTGAGACTATGCGAAAAGAACGCATTCTCGAACACGTCACTGATGTGAGCAGGAGCCTCTTTGAGAAGCT
>FIZM01000001.1 GCA_900019985.1 uncultured Clostridia bacterium | reverse complement strand
AGGGAATTGTTGGGGTTTAAGTATGTGGTCCCCACCCACCAGGGTAGAGGGGCTGAAAACTTGATATCGCAGATTCTGATTAAACCGGGGATGTATATCCCGGGGAATATGTATTTCACTACCACCAGGACCCACATGGAGCTGCAGGGAGGGGCTTTTGTAGATGTAATCAGGGATGAAGCCCACGATCCGCAAAGAGAAGACATTCCTTTCAAAGGCGACGTGGACCTCGGGAAATATGAAGATCTCATTAAGAGGGTGGGCCCTGAGAAGATCCCTTACATATGTGTTGCAGTAACAGTGAATATGGCAGGCGGACAGCCTGTAAGCATGGCAAATTTAAAGGCTGTATACGAGATGTCTCAACGGTACGGGATCCGAGTGATATTTGATGCAACGCGCTGCGTTGAGAACGCGTATTTCATAAAGAAGCGCGAACCGGGGTACGAGGACAAATCCATCGCTGAAATCGTCAAAGAGATGTTCTCCTACTCAGACGGCTGCACCATGAGCGGAAAGAAAGACGGAATCGTCAATATCGGCGGTTTCCTTGCCGTAAATGACGAGGACCTTTACAGAAAGGCTACCGCACTTGTTGTAGTGTACGAAGGAATGCCGAGCTACGGTGGGATGACCGGGCGAGACATGGAGGCGTTTGCCAGAGGCTTAAGGGAAGCCATGGATTACGACTACATAAGGCATCGCGTGGAACAAGTTGCGTACCTCGGCAACAAGATGAGCGACAAGGGAGTTCCCATTGTAAAGCCTGTAGGAGGCCATGCTGTGTTCGTTGATGCCAGACAGTTCTTGCCCCATCTTTCTCAGGATAAACTACCTGCTCAGGCCTTGGCAGCTGCAATATATGAGCATTCCGGCGTAAGGACCATGGAGCGAGGCATTGTTTCTGCAGGCAGGGATAAAGACGGTAAGGATTACTATCCCAGACTCGAACTGGTTCGCTTTACCATCCCTCGTAGGGTCTATACCCATGCCCATCTCGACTATGTAGCTGATTCGGTAGAAGGATTGCTTGCTGAGGCTGATAGAATAACAGGCCTTAAGTGGGTTTATGAGCCGCCGGTATTGCGGTTCTTTACAGGACGTTTCGAACCGATCTAGTTTCGATGGGGCTCTAATCACGGCTTTAAGGCTCGTCCGGTTTCCGGTCGCTGAAATCTAAGCTCTTAGACGGGAACCGGACGTTTTTTCATAAAAGGTGCGGATAGCACATAATTGAGACGATATGGGAGCATCTTTCATTGACTGGAGCGCACTGGCATAGTATGATTCATTGTAATCCCAAGTGTTTTAGTAGGGATTAATAGGATATAATATCAAGACAGTATCAAGGAGGGAGATACCAGGTGTTGAGACGAATCAGAGAAGATATTGAAACAGTCTTCCAGAGAGACCCTGCTGCAAAAAGCGTTGTGGAGGTTGTCTTGTGTTACCCTGGTCTCCACGCTATATGGATGCATAGGATATCTCATTGGTTTTATCAGCATAGACTCTACTTCATAGCGCGCTTCCTGTCGCACATCGGAAGATTTCTCACAGGCATTGAGATACATCCCGGTGCCACCATTGGCAGGAGGGTATTCATAGATCACGGTATGGGGACAGTCATCGGTGAGACGGCGGAGGTTGGAGATGATGTCCTCATATACCAAGGGGTCACTTTGGGCGGTACAGGTAAGGAGAAAGGCAAGAGGCACCCCACTATCGGAAACGGTGTTGTCATAGCCGCAGGCGCCAAGGTGTTGGGCGCCATTGAAGTCGGGGACAATTCCAGGATAGGTGCAGGTGCTGTAGTGGTGAAACCTGTCCCTGAAAACTGCACGGTCGTAGGTGTCCCGGGACGGATTGTTGTACGGCAAGGTGTCCGTGTCAATCCTCTTGACCACGGCAACCTGCCTGACCCGGTAGTTGAGGTTTTGTCTAAGATGACGGATCGCATCGAAAAACTCGAACAGCAATTGGCAGACAAGGAACTTGCGGTGTGAGGATTTGAGATACAAAAATCGAAGGCACAAAGACCGGAGGTATAGCAGTGACCGGAGACAAAACCGTAAAGCTTGGCAATGTAAAGAATGACGTAACGGAGCTTATCGGGAATACGCCTCTTGTCCGGTTGAACAAGGTGGCATGTGAAGCCAGAGCTCATGTCCTGGCTAAGCTGGAATCCTTCAATCCCTGCGGAAGCGCAAAGGACCGGATAGGCCTCGCCATGGTCCTGGAAGCTGAGAAGTCAGGCGCCCTGAAACCGGGCGGGGTCATTATTGAGCCTACCAGCGGCAATACAGGGATTGCGCTGGCATTTATATCTGCTGTAAGAGGATACAGATTGATACTTACGATGCCTGAGACCATGTCGCTGGAGAGGAGGCGTATTCTTACTGCTTTTGGGGCTGAAGTGGTGTTGACTCCGGGTGATGAAGGGATGGCTGGTGCGATTCGGAAAGCTGAAGAGCTGGCTGAGTCCATCCCAGGCTCGTTCATACCACAGCAGTTCAATAACCCTGCAAACCCTGCTGTTCACCGGACTACGACTGCAATGGAGATCTGGCAAGATACAGAAGGCAAGGTAGATATCGTAGTCGCGGGAGCGGGGACCGGTGGCACGATCACAGGTATAGCACAGGCGATCAAGCCCCTGAAACCCAGGTTCAAAGCTATTGCTGTTGAACCCGACGAGTCCCCCGTGCTGTCAGGAGGGCAGCCCGGACCGCACAAAATCCAAGGGATAGGCGCAGGATTCGTCCCGGAGATCTTAAGGCTTGACCTGATTGATGAAATCATCCGCGTCCCTGGCGATGAGGCAATAGAGATGGCAAGATGCCTGGCGAGGGAAGAAGGGATACTGGCAGGCATTTCTTCAGGGGCAGCTGTTTGGGCGGCAGTGAAGGTAGCTTCCAGAGAGGAAAACACGGGTAAGGTAATCGTCGCTGTCCTTCC